>CAXTFG010000053.1:0-695 GCA_964243415.1 uncultured Beijerinckiaceae bacterium
TCGATTTCGATGCCGGCAAGATCATCATCGTCGGCGTCATCGCGCTCATCTTCATTCCGCCGAAGGACCTGCCGCGCGTCATGCGTCAGGTCGGTCAATTCGTCAGCAAGATGCGGCGCATGGCCTCCGAGTTTCAAGGCCAGTTCATGGACGCGATGCGCGAAGCCGACATGGCCGATCTGAAGCGGGAAGCCCAGGAGCTGTCGGATGCTGCCCGCGCTTCGACAGGTCTCGATGATTTGCGCGACATCAACAGGCATATGACGAACACGCTCAAGCGTTCCTCGGCGCCGCAGAGCGAGAGTGCCGTCGGAGCCGAGATTCAGTCTGGCCCAGAGCCCCACGACCCTTCGCACGATCTCAGGCCTACCCCCCAGCTAATGCCCGCCGACGACTCGGCTGCGGCTTGTGAAGGGTCACATGAGCCCTCGATCGTGCCCGACCCGTCTCATGACGGAGCGACGCCGGCTAGCACAGCACTGGACGCCGGCGGCGAGCACGTGTCGCATGATCGTGCCAGGGCCAGCGAGACGGTCGGCTATTCGGCCTGACCGAGCTTTCCTTCTGTCGATGGCGGATCTTCCGGCTTCGGGCGGGGCGCTCGGCGGTCGGCGAAACGGACAGAACGAGGCTTTGCTGACGCGCCGATGACCGATGCGGATATCGAGGCGACCAAAGCGCCTCTCATGGAACAC
>CAXTFG010000053.1:705-19176 GCA_964243415.1 uncultured Beijerinckiaceae bacterium
CATCGTCGAATTGCGGTCGCGCCTGGTCAAGGCGCTGATCGCGTTCGTGGCGATGTTCATCATCTCGTTCTTCTTCGCCAAGAACATCTACAATCTGCTGGTGCTGCCCTACCAGCATGTGGCCGGTCCCGATGCGCGCCTGATCTACACCGCGCCGCAGGAATACTTTTTCACGCAGATCCGCGTGGCGTTCTTCACCGCGGCCTTTCTCGCCTGCCCGGTGATCTTCACCCAGCTCTACGCCTTCGTGGCACCCGGCCTCTACAGGCACGAGCGCAATGCGTTCCGGCCTTATCTCTTCGCGACGCCTGTGTTCTTCACGATCGGCGGCCTGCTTGTCTATTTCGTCGTCATGCCGAACCTGCTCCACTTCTTCCTCGGCATGGAGCAGTCCAAGGAGCCGGGCCGAGCGCAAATAGAATTACTGCCGCGCGTCAGCGAATACCTGTCGCTGATCATGACGCTGATCCTCGCCTTCGGCCTCATGTTCCAGTTGCCGGTGGTGCTCACACTTCTCGGGCAGATCGGGATCGTCGACACCACTTTCCTCAGGGCGAAGCGTCGCTACGCCGTCGTTTTGGTGTTCGCCGCGTCCGCCGTGCTCACGCCGCCCGACGCGTTTTCGATGCTGGCCTTGGCGGTGCCGGCCTACGCGCTCTACGAGGGGGCGATCGTCGCCGTGATGATCTTGGAGGAACGCCGCAAGCGCGACGACGCGAAACGCGCGTCCTGAGTCTCGGTCAGACCGCCGGGCCGAAATAGCTGACCGTATCGCGGCTCGAGTCACGATAGACCGTCACCCTGACAAGACCGCTGCAGTGCTGCTCGATCCTGCGCCAGATCCATACCGCGAGGTTTTCCATCGTCGCCGGGCCGAGATCGCGCACGTCGTCGAGCAGGCGATGGTCGAGGCCCTCGCGCGCCTCGTTCAGGACCCGCTCGAGCAAGGTCAGGTCCATGATCATGCCGCTGCGTCTGTCTGGCGTGCCCCGCAGCGCCACTTCGGCGCGATAGGAATGACCGTGGATGCGGCGGCTCGAGTCGGTCTCGACGTCACGCTCAAGCGTGTGCGCCGCCTCGAACCAGAACTGCTTCGAAATCTCGAACATCAGGGAATGCCGATGACCTTGTGCTGCTGCAGGCTCAACCGCCAGCGCGGATGCGCGAGGCAGTAATCCACCGCCGCTCGCATGTTCTGAGCCCGGGCCGCCCCGTCCATCGGCTGCAGCCAGAAATGATCGAAGGCGAGGCCGGTCATCGCCTCCGGCATCAGACCGGGCTGCGGGAAGACGAGCTTGAGTTCGTCCCCGTGGTCGAGGCGGAGCGGTGCCCCGGCCTTTGGGCTGACGCAGATCCAATCGACTCCAGCTGGGGCCGGGCAAGTCCCGTTGGTCTCGATGGCACAGGTGAAACCGACCCGGTGCACCGCGGAGAGCAGCGCCTCGTCGAGCTGCAAAAGCGGCTCGCCGCCGGTGAATACCACGAAGCGTTCGCCATCATCACCAGACCACGTGCGGGCGATCGCGGCGGCGAGGGCGTCGGCCGCCGCGAAACGACCGCCGCCGTCGCCGTCGGCGCCCACGAAGTCCGTATCGCAGAACCGGCAAGCTGCTTCGGCGCGATCGACCTCGCGGCCGCTCCAGAGATTGCAGCCGGCAAATCTGCAGAACACCGCGGCGCGACCGGCCTGTGCGCCTTCGCCTTGGAGAGTGTAGAAAATTTCCTTGACCGAGTAGGTCACGCCCGTCTCGATGTTCGCGGATGGCGAGGCGCCAGGGCGCATGCTCGGCGATAGGCGGCGAGCGCGGCAGCGGCCTCTCTTCAGCCCAGATGGTACACGGGGGGCCAATGCGTCAAGCGGCCGGCCACCGCGCGCAGGAGAAGCCTCGCATGATGGTATCGACGACGAACGAGATCGCGGGCTTTCGCATCGTGCGCCACCTCGGCCTCTGCCGTGGCCTGACCGTGCGCTCGCGCAGCGCCGTCGGCAACTTCTTCGGCGGCATTCAGTCGATCTTCGGCGGGAAGCTCGGCATCTACGTCAAGCTCGCCGAGCAGGCGCGGCAGGAAGCCTACGACCATCTCTGCGCCCATGCCGCCCGGGGCGGCGCAAACGCGATCGTGGCAATGCGCTATGACGCCAACGAGATCATGGACGGCATCACCGAAGTGCTCGCCTATGGCACGGCGGTGTGGGTCGAACCGGTTTGAGCCACCGGCGTCTCACTTGCTCGCGGCCTCCGGAAGCGGCTAAAGGGAGAGCGCGTAGGAGTGTAGCTCAATTTGGTTAGAGCACCGGTCTCCAAAACCGGGGGTTGGGGGTTCGAGTCCCTCCTCTCCTGCCAGCGTTTCTGAATGGATGAGACCGACGACTACCTATCCCGCGAGGGCTCGCTGTCGCCGAGCGATGCGGCGGTCGCGATCCTAATCCTTGAAGACGGCCGCTACCTGATGCAGCTGCGCGACCAGAAGCCCGGGATCTTCTTCCCCGGCCATTGGGGGATGTTTGGCGGCGCGTGCGACGAGGGCGAGACGCCGGAAGCGTGCGTGCGCCGTGAACTCTTCGAGGAGCTCGGCATCCCGGTCGCGAACATCACCTACTTCACCAAGTTCACGTTCGATTTCGCGCCGCATCAGTCGGGCACCGTCGCCCGATACTATTACGAAGTCAGGCTCTCCGACCTGCAGCGCCAATCGATCCGGCTGGGCGAAGGCGCCGGCCTCGACGCTTTCGCAGGAGAGGATCTGTTGACGAGGCAGCGGGTCACGCCCTACGACGCGTTCGCGATCTGGATGCACCTCAGCCGGAAATCTGTTTGATCGCGGGGCGACCGGGCGTCTCGCACTTCGTCATTTCCTTCATCTGTGGCCAGCGGACGAGGGCGTCGCGCCCGGCTTGCGTCAGCACATAACGCCCCCGTCCCAGCCGTTCGAACCAGCCGTAGACATTGTGGAGCAGGATTTTCGCGGAATCCGGTGCGGCCGGACGCAGATCGCGCGGCCGGCAGCCGCCTTCGACCAGCATCGAGGCGCACAGCAGCGCCTGCTGTCGATAAGCTGTCATGATTGGCGCGCGCGAGCCGCCGCCGGGCGTCGGGTCACCGGAGCGACGCTTGTGCTCGTCGATCAGCCGTGACCGCCGCCGGGGATCGCGCCGCGGCATGTGCGCGATAGGGCTGACAAGGATGTGCACCTGTCCGGCATCATTGATGCCCAACATGCCGAAGCCGAGCCTCCGGCAGAGCTGGCGAAACCGCGCGTCGTGCTCGCGTCCGACGCTTCGTTTCGAGGTGCGCGCGGCGAGCCAGACCTCGTCACAGGCGGTGGCGCGATCGACGGCCTGGAGCACGAGCTCGAGATTGAAACGCATCTTCAGCTCACAAATGACGACGATGGTCGGACCGTCACCCTTGAGCGCGACGAGATCACAGCCGCCGATCTCGCCTTTGACGGCAAGCCCGAGACCTTCGAGGAAGCCCTTGACGGGGAGGTAAAGCGCGGTTTCCAGGTCGAGGCTCCGGGGAACGGCCTCTGCCGTGCCGTGATCGACGCCCGTTGTCGTTCAGGCCGCCTTTGTTGAACTGATTCTCGACCGGAGCGGAAGGCGCACTTCGCTTGGGGCGGTCGCCGAACGGTCCTGGCATCGCGCCGGTCGGCGCGATACGGGCCGTGCCAGCGATGCCGGCCGAGTTGGCCAAATCACCGCGAGGCGGTTCGTCGCCACTTCGCTTCAAGTCCGGCGTTGATGCGACGGACGCGCGCCTGAAACGCCGTCCAGAACGCCTCGCCGGTTTTCGGGCGGCCGGCCACGGTCAAGGCTTCGGTCGGCCTCGCGACTGCGCTCGGCTCCGCGGCGTGGACGGCAGATCTCATGACGAGATCGGCGGGCGTGATCATCGCGGCGAGCGGCGACCCCACGCTTGCGAGATGCACCTGCGCGCGTTGGCAGTAGGCGACAGACAGCAGCGACATGGTTTCGTTGCCGTGTCCGGCACGATACTTCATCAGCGTGCGACACACGTCGCCAGCCGCCAGCCGCCAAGCGATCCCGAGATAGGTCGCTCCATAGTGGATGTTGATCGCGGGGTCGGCAAGTTCGACATCGGTGCCGCGGAACCCCAACATCGCCGCTGTCGCTGGGCGCACCTGCATCAAGCCGATTTCGCCGACGTCGCCGATGCGATCGGGCCGATAGTCGCTTTCGATCTTCATCACGGCATCGACCAAGCTGAAGGGCAGGCCGGCCTTCTTAGCCTCGTCGAATGCGATCTGCTTGATGGCGGCCCGATCGAGAGCGGGCAGGGCGGTACTGAGCGATGCGCTCGGCGTCGGTGTCGCCAGCGCGGCAGGCCAAGCCGGAACGGCACCAGCGACGACGCAGACGGACACGACGCACCCGCGCACTGTCGCTCTCATGCCGCCATTTTCCGGATCGACGCAGGGTAGCTGGCATCGACGCTCGCGTGGCGAGGAGAGCCGTCCGAACCGGACCGCTTCGTTCAATCTCATGGAACGCCCGATGCCTAAAGTCATCATTCTGACTGATGCCACGAGCGTCGGCCATGCCGCCAGCCATCCCAACACAGCGATCGAGGGCCGCCCGTCCAACGCCTGTCGCACTGCGCCTCTCGAGTTGGATCTCCCTGGCTATGACTTCAAGCAAGCCGGCGCCGGGGAATCAATACGGGAAACTCGTGTCCACCGGCGAAGGCCCTTCCTGAACGTTCATCATGCTTAAGACGGCTCGATCTTTTCGCCTTCAGCGTCGTTGGGCGGTGAGCGAACTCGACATCGGACACTCACATGCGATGCATGCGTCTCTCAATCGTGATGGCAGTCTTCGTCGTTGGCCTGACACAGGCTTCGGCGCGCTCCGACGACGGAGCAACGAAAGCTGACGCCGAGCGGGCACTTCAGGCCTATCTGGCTCAATGGTCAAGCGAGTCCGGGATCACCGCGGCTTCGGTTATGCGCTTCTACGCGCCGCGGGTGGTCTACTACGGCAAGGCATTCAGCCGGGAGGACGTGCTTGCGGACAAGCGGGCCTATGTCAAAGCCTGGCCGGTGCGGTCCTACCACGAGGTACCGGGAAGTTTCGCCGCGACCTGCAACGACGATCGCAGCCTCTGCCGCGTCAAAGCCGAGATGACCTGGCGGCGCGTCAGCCGGGCCGGCGCGACCTCCACGGGGCGCGCGCGGATCGGTTTCGACTTCGTCCCTGCCGACGGCGCCCGCAAGATCGCGCGGGAAAGCGCGCGGATTATGAGCGAAGAGCGGAGCTAGGGGTTCAGCGCCGCGCAGACCGGTCAGGCGCTCCAGACGCGCGGGCCCGCCTCGTGCGGACCGGCCGGCAGGATACCCTCGCGCAGAACGGCACGACGGAGCGGCCGGATCAGGCGCAAAGCCATGGCCCCCATTCCGCGCGCTACGTCGACCGGTCCGAAGTCGGTCATGATCGAACGATTCAGGATGTCGACGCTGTTGGTCCGCACGGCGACATCGCGCAGGCGTGCCCGTTCGAACGGTCGCAGCACCTCGAGCGCGCCGATATCTTCGTGTGACCTTCGCTCGAGTGTCGCGAGCACTTCCGCCACGTCGCGGAGACTGAGATTAAGGCCTTGCGCTGCAAGCGGCGGGAACGCGTGCGCGGCTTCGCCGAGCAGCGCGATCCGATGCCCGACAAGCCGAGCGACTTTCAAGCCTCCCATCGGAAAACGCCCGCGGGCCGCCTCCAGCGTGATCCGACCGACAACTGAGCGTGTTTGCCGCTGCAGTTCGATGGCGAGCGCGGCATCGTCGAGAGCCTCCCGGCGCGCGGCTTCGTCGGGCGCCATCAGCCAGACCAGCGACGAGCGATGCGGGGACTCCGGGGTACCGCGGAGAGGAACGAGCGTGCAAGGACCCCCGCGGGTATGGAACTCGGTCGACAACCCACCGTGGGGCTTGCGATGCGCCAACAGGGCCGTCAGGGCGACCTGCGGGTAGCTCCAGATCCGCGCACCGATGCCCGCCGCAATGCGGGCCGGCGAGCCGCGGCCGTCGGCGGCCACGAGGAGACGTGCGGCATAGGTCCGACCCTTGTCGTCGCGAGCCCTCGCGGCCTCGTCGTCGAAGGAGATGTCCTGCAAAAAGGTGCCGGTCAGCGTGACGTTGGGCAGAGCCTCGGCTTGGGCCAGAAGGCCGGCGACCAGGGTGTCGTTCTCGATATTGGCGCCGAGGGCATCGAGATCGATATCTCCTGCCTCCAGCGTCAGAGGCGGTATGGGCCAGCGCAGTCCCGTGTCGTCGACGATCGTGATCGCCCTGATGCGTTGCGCCATCGGCTCGAGGGGCGCCCAGACGCCAAGCGACCGGAGGAACCGCAACGAGCCCTCGAACAGAGCGACTGTGCGGCCGTTCGGGCGCGTGTCGGACCGGCCGGCACAGACGACCGAATACCCCGCCTTGGCCAAGGCGATCGTGGCGACGAGGCCAGACGCGCCCGCGCCGGAAACGATGATGTCGGCTTCGACCTGATCCAAGAGCGCTCCAGCGGTGTGGAAGGAATAGATCGCGTCGGTGACTTCAGGGCGCAAGGTCGCGAATGGTCTCAGCTTCCTGCTGCGCCGCGCGGTCGGTGACGGCAAGGAACGCGTCGATGCGGTCGATCGTCTGTTGGTCGGCGAGCAGGGGGGCGTGACCCTGACCGTGAATCGAAAGCGACTCGGATCCCGACCAGCGGGCCGTCATGGCGGCCAGCGTCTCGGCCGACAGCAGGTCGGAGTTCGCGCCACGAATGGTCAGAACGGGCACGCCCCATAGCGAGTCGAACTGCTCCCACAGATCCGGCAGCGGCTTCGTCAGATCGAATCCGTCGAGCGTGCGGGCCAGCGCGGGATCGTAGCGCAGGCGCAGATCCTGCGGCTCGTCGCCGAAGGTGGTTGTCGCGAACGCGTGCCACTCGTCGGCGCTGAGGTCATCGAAATGTTGTCCGGAGCCGAGCTTGAGCAGCTTGATCGCTTCGTCGAGATTGCGCGGCGCGGCGCTCGCACCGATGTAGCCCTTGATGCGCTGGAGCCCCTCCGCTTCGAGGACCGGGCCGATGTCGTTCAGGACGACAGAACGGATCATGGCGCGTTGTCCCGCCGCTGCGAGCGCCATGACGTGCAGGCCGCCGCGCGACGTGCCGATGAAATGGGCGGCGGCGATGCCTTCAGCCGCGAGCCAAGACAGGAAATCGGCGCGCTCGACATCTAGCGTGTAGTTCCGCCAGTCCGCATCGTGGTCTGACAAGCCTCGCCCGCGATAGTCGAAGGCGAGGACGCGTCTCGGCGTTTCGCTGCTCCTCGACAGCCACCGAGCGAGCCGCTCGAAGTCGGCGGTGCTGCGCGTCAGTCCCGGGAGACACACGACGGGGTTGCGACCTTCATCGCGACCGGGGCGGTGATCTCGGACATGCAGCCGTACCCCATCTCCCGCCGGATAGAAACGCGATGCGGCTGCGTCGGTCATGAGATCTCCTGCGATAGCCTGCCGTTAACCTTCAAGGCGCTTGTGCGCCGGCATCAAGGTTCCATTAAGCGGTCGCGCGGAAGTTAACGGCACGGGTCAAATTGAAGGTATTCGACAATGGGGCTCAACGCCCTCTCCTCGCACTCACGCGTCCTCGTCGTCGAGGATGAACCGCTGCTGCGCACATTCAGCGCGGACATGCTCATGGATGCTGGCTTCGATGTCGTCGAAGCGGCGAACGCCGACGAAGCTCTCCTCGTGCTTGAGGCGGCGGACGACATCAACGTGGTGTTCACCGACGTCGAGATGCCGGGCCACATCGATGGCTTCGCACTGGCACAGCGGATTGCGACACGCTGGCCCAAGATCGGCGTCGTCATCACTTCGGGTAGGCGTCTCCCCGAGAGCGCGCTGGATCCGGCGTCGCAGTGGTTTGTGTCAAAACCTTTCAAGATTGCGCAAGTCGTCGACGTTATCGACGCTTTCGTTCAGGCGCGTCACTAATCCCGTCGTGGCCATGCCCGTCCAGGACGAGGCCGGGCACGACGGGATTAGTGACGTAACGCGCTCGGTTCAGAGTTTGGCTTCGCGGTCGGGCCTGCCGTTCGCAGCCACCTGCTTCGCCCGGTCGAAGAGCGCCTTGTACATGGTCACGTTCGCCATCACGCGCTGGACGTAATTGCGCGTCTCGGTGAACGGGATTCGTTCGACCCAGTCGATCGGATCGACACCGGGGCTGCGCGGATCGCCATAGGCATCGATCCACTGCTTCACGCGACCGCCTCCGGCATTGTAGGCGGCAAAAGTCAGAATGAGGGAATTGCCCTGTTCTGCCAGCAATTCGCCCAGGTGAGCGGCGCCGAGCTGCGCATTGAAGGCGGGGTCGCTCACCAGCCGGGCGCTGTCGAAAGGCAAGCCGACCTTGGCCGCTGTGCGCCTGGCAGTGGCATCAATAATCTGCATCAGCCCTTTGGCACCCGCCTTGGAGACGACGGCTGGCATGAAGGCGCTTTCCTGCCGCGCGATCGAGTAGACAATCGGCGGGGGAGCCGAGTTCGGCATCTCGTCGTAATGCGGGATGCCGAAGGTCGGAAAGGCGAGGACGTCAACGGGAATGCTGCGCTGGGCGATCGACTTGCCGATGGAAAGCGCGAGATGTGCGTCGCCCTGGCTCTGGATCACGCTGGCCAGTGCTGCGATCTGCTTCTGGTCATTGAGGCCGTTCGCTGCGTCAACGGCGAGAGCGTTGGCCGACTCGCGATCGCCGGCGGCATAGAGGAGCTCGAGGACCTGGATCGCTTCGTCGCGCTGACGGCCCATCGCTTCGTGCGCCGGTTCCCGCACCGGATCCGTCTTGAGCCCGAGCAGGTCGCGCGCGAGCTGCCCGTAGTAGGTCGATCCGTGCACCGCAGCCTTGCGGTAGAAGGCCTGGGCCGTTTCGATCGCGTCCGGCGCCGGCGAGTTTTCGGCCGTTCGTCCCTGCCAGTAGGCGATGCGTGAGACCGACGTCGGCGTCTCAGCCAGCTTAGCAGCTTGTCCGAAATGGTAGGCGGCCCGGGTCGGCTCGTTCATGAAACGCAGCGCGATCCAGCCAGCATGGAACTCCGCTTCGACCTTCGCCTCGCTCGAGACCGCGGAATGAGTTGCGCAGATGACGTAGGCGGCATTGATGTTGCCGTTGTCGAGCAGCCGGCGCGCCAGGACGCGGCGCTCGGTCCACCATTCGTCGCCATCGACGAGCAACGCCGGATCGCGCGGCGCGCTCTGCATCAGGTTCGCCGCCTCCATCAGCTTGTCCGCGCGGCGGAGCTTCTGCACCTCGCCAAGGATCAGGCCGGGGTCCTTGCGCAAGGCGTCCGGGACGGCGGCGATCGCCTTGTCGCTCGGAGCCTCGGCGATGATCGTGGCGCGCGCCCGCTCCAGTGCGACGACGTCCGGTCCTGCCAGGGCCGCAAAGCGCAACGCCGGTCCGATCTGTTCCTTGTAGAGCAGCTTATCGGCTCGGTACTTGTAGTCGGCCTTGGTGATGTCGCCGCCGAAATCGGCCTTGAGCCTCCCCTCGAGGAAGGGCGTGAGATCGTTCTCGCGGAACAGGGCTCGCACGAGTTTGACGGCATCGGCCTCGCGATTGTCGGCCTTCAGCGCTTTCGCCAGAGCATACTTGCCGGTCGCCGTGACAGGTGCCGTCGCAGCAAAGAAGCGCTCGACGACCTTCGGATCCGCGACGTGGAAGAGACGCGCTTCCGTCTGATGGCGGAACCAGGTTTTAGCCGGCCAGTCGGGATGCGCGGTCTGGAAGGCGTCGAGGCGCGCGAGCGTGATCTTCAGGGGATCGTTGCGGAGAGCCACCCATTCGAGGGCGGCGCGGATGATAGGTTGGGTGATCCTGCCGGCGATAAGGTCGCCTCCGGCGATGTTGGCGCTCTTGTAGGCGGCGATCGCCTCCTCGATCCCGCTCGGATCATAGCCCAGCGCCCTCAGCCGCTGATCGGCCACGGCGATGTTGTAGGCCTGCCTAAGCGCCGATCCGTCCTGAACGGCTTGAGGGGCGTCGAGGACGGGACCGACTTGTCCCGCGGCGACCTGTTCCTTGGCGGCGTTGTTCGTCAACTTCGGGCCGAGGAGGGCGTGTTCGACGCGCTCCGCAGCCTTCCCAATCGTCGCTTTCGTGTCGTTGACGACCGTGGACCAGCTCGAGAAACGGCCATCGCCCACGCGAACGGGTATCATCGCGACGACGCAAAGCGCCGTCGTCCCAAGAAGGATGAGCCCGCAGCGCCGAAGATTCATTACAGCCCCTGCACGACGCCGCATCGGCGAGTTATTCCCAGGTTCGTTAAGAAAACGTTGCCTGCCGGCGAGCTCGACCCGATCTGCGGCATGGCACGTTGCGTTCCGTGAGGGAGCCGTTATGTCTGTCCCGCCGCGACCGGCTGGGGGTCGACGAAGCCTGAACAATACGGCGTCCTCAGGGCGGCAAGGTGAGGGCGATGATGGCTGCGCGGGACAGGTTCAAGGGTTCGATCACGGCGCTTATTACGCCCTTCAAGGGCGGTGTTTTCGACGAGCCGTCCTTCCGCGCTCTCATTGATTGGCAGATCGCGAACGGCACGCACGGCTTCGTGCCGGTCGGGACCACAGGCGAGGGGCCGACATTGACGCACGAGGAACATCGCCGCGTCGTCGAGGTGTGCGTTGATGAATGCCGCGGGAGGGCCGTCGTGATCGCCGGCGCGGGCTCGAACAATACGGCCGAAGCGCTCGACCTCGCGCGGCATGCCGAGAAGGTCGGAGCCGACGCCGTCCTCGTCGTGACGCCGTACTACAACAAGCCCTCCCAGGAGGGGCTCTTCCGGCATTTCCAGGCCGTCAACGATGCGATCGGGATTCCGATCATCATCTACAACATCCCTCCGCGATCGGTCGTGGACATGTCCGTCGAGACGATGATGCGTCTGTACGAGTTGAAGAACGTGGTCGGCGTCAAGGACGCGACGGCATCGCTCGCGCGGACTGCCCAGCAACGTAGTATTCTCGGTCCCGATTTCGTTCAACTTTCGGGTGAGGACATCACCGCCCTCGGCGTCATGGCGCATGGCGGCCATGGCTGCATTTCCGTCACCTCGAACGTGGCCCCGCGCCAATGCGCGGCCCTGCAGGAGGCTTGCCTTTCCGGCGATTTCACAAAGGCTCTGTCCATCCAGGACAAGCTGACGCCGCTGCATATGGCGCTGTTCGTCGAACCCAACCCGGCCGGCCCGAAATGCGCGCTTGCCGAGCTCGGACGCATCACCAACGAGGTCCGCTTGCCGATGACGGCGGCGAGCGCCGGCGCTCGCGAAGCCATCCGGCAGGCCATGGTGCATGCCGGCCTGCTCAACTGAGACGGCGGGACGTGATCCGTGGCGCCTAAACCCGAGCGATACAAGATTGCCGCCGACAATCGCCGGGCGCGCTACGATTATGCCCTCGGCGAGACGTTCGAGGCCGGCCTCATGCTCGCCGGCACAGAGGTCAAGGCTCTGCGCACGGGGAAGGCGACGATCGGCGAGAGCTATGCGTCCGTCGAGCGGTCGGGCGAGGTGTTCCTCATCAACGCGACCATCCCGGAGTATCTTCAGGGCAATCGCTTCAATCACGAGCCGAAGCGGCCGCGGAAACTGCTGCTGCACGCCCGCGAGATCGCCAAGATCGCGCAAGGGGTCGAGCGCGAAGGCATGACCATCGTGCCGCTCAAGATCTACTTCAACGATCAGGGCAGGGCGAAGATCGAAATCGCGCTCGGCAAGGGCAAGAAGCTGCACGACAAGCGCGAAACCGAACGCAAACGGGATTGGGCGCGCGAGAAAAGCCGGCTGCTCAAAAACGGCTGAATCGACGGCGCGTCACCTTTGAGCGGCCTGCAAGTGAGCCGAGATGCTCGCGAACACGGCGCGAAACGAGTCTTCCGTCAGGAGACGCGTGCTCGTGTTGTAGCGGGAGCAGTGATAGGAGTCGAAGAGCGCCACGGGCGGTCGATCGCCTCTCGTCATGTCGTGCCGCCGCCCGTGCTCGAAGGGAACCGCCGAAAGTTTGGCGCCGAACGCTCGAACGACGCTTTCGTGCGCGATGCGACCCAGGGCGAGAACAACCTTGAGGTCGGTCATGCTCGCCAGGACTTCGGAAAGGAAACGCCGGCAGGTCGCGATCTCCGCCGGTTGCGGCTTGTTCTGGGGCGGCACGCAGCGCACCGCGTTCGTCACGGCGCATCGACGCAGGGCGAGGCCGTCGTCGGCTCGCCGATCGTAGGTCCCCTCCGTCCAATCGAAATGCTGGAGGGTGGCGTAGAGCAGGTCTCCCGCGAAGTCCGCCGTGAACGGCCGGCCTGTCCGGTTCGCGCCGCGAAGGCCGGGCGCCAGCCCGACGATCAGGAACTCAGCGTCGGACGTCCCGAACGTCGGAACCGGCGCGTTGAACCACGACGGATAGGCTGCGCGCGCTTCATGGCGGAACTCCACGAGCCGTGGGCAGAGCGAACAGTCGCGTTCGGGTTCAACCATGATACCCCGAACGAATCACCGGTCTTCCTGCTCGGAGTCGGAAGCGCCGAGGCCGGCCGTGCCGCCGGACGGAACACCACGCCGATCCTGGTAGCGATGCGCGCGCTCGCTCGGGTCGCGGCCGATCTTGGGAGCCAGATGCATCAGGTCGATGAACTCGTCTGCCTGTCGACGGAGTTCGTCTGCGATCATGGCAGGCTGGGTGGAGCTTGTGGACACCACCGAGACGCGAACGCCTTTGCGCTGAACAGCCTCCACGAGGGATCTGAAGTCGCCGTCTCCCGAGAAAAGGACGAGGTGGTCGAGGTGCTCGGCCATTTCCATGGCATCGACCGCGAGTTCGATATCCATGTTGCCCTTGATCTTGCGTCGACCCTGCGCGTCGACGAACTCTTTCGCTGGCTTGGTGACGATGGCGAACCCATTATAGTCGAGCCAATCGATGAGTGGCCGAATAGAGGAATATTCCTGATCTTCAACGATCGCCGTGTAATAGAACGCTCGAACCAACTTGCCGCGGCTCTGAAATTCTTTGAGCAGTCTTTTATAGTCGATGTCGAATCCGAGTGATTTAGCGGTGGCGTAAAGGTTCGCGCCATCAATGAACAGGCCGATCCGGTCCAAGTCAGGCATTCGGCTTGCTCATCGTCTTCGTCTTTCTGTTCATATTCCGGATTGGTATCCGAGAGGCTGAATTCACCTGCAACAAGGCGACAGCTCGACGCGATGGCGCCAGAAATGGACCGCACCTGGACGGCCCGTCAAGCGACGGTGCAGGCGGATGCGGCCGACAAAGCGGTCGTACCCTTCTCTAATCTCAAGTTATTCTTATGTTCTTGCAACCGCGATGGTTCGAACGCTACACAGGGCGCCACCGCTCAACCTCAAAGAGTAGCTGCATGGCACGGGTCACCGTCGAAGATTGCGTTGATAAAGTCGAAAACAGGTTCGAACTCGTTCTGATCGCGAGCCATCGCGCGCGGCTGATCGCCTCCGGTTCGACCATCACGATCGACAGGGACAACGACAAGAACTCCGTCGTAGCGTTGCGCGAGATCGCTGAACTGACGCAGGTGCCCGAGGACCTGAAAGAGCACTTCATCCATTCGCTCCAGAAGCAGGTGGAAGTCGACGAGCCAGAGGCCGAAGTCGTTCCCGCTCTCGCGCCGCAAACCGACGCGATCGGCGGCGGCGATGGGGCCAAGGACACCCAGTTCGACCGGATGACGGAAGAGGATCTTCTGCGAGGGTTGGAGGGTCTGGTTCCGCCAGCTGCCACCGACGACGACGGGGAATAGCGATCGTCTCACCTCGACAGCTGGCCTACATTGCATAGGTGACCGGATCGGCCCGAAGGAGCCGGCATCGCTCCCGGAGGTGCTTCAGGTGCGGGATCGATCATCATCATGATGCGTCAATACGAGCTGGTCGACCGTGTTCGTCGGTACAATCCTCAGGCTGACGAGGATCTGCTCAACCGGGCCTATGTCTATGCGATGAAGGCGCATGGGCCGCAGTTCCGCGCCTCGGGCGACCCATATTTCACGCATCCGCTCGAAGTCGCGGCCATCCTCACCGACATGCACCTCGACGACGCGACGATCGTCGCCGCCGTCCTGCACGACGTGATCGAAGATACCGATGCGACCCGCGAAGAGATCGATCGGCTGTTCGGCAAGGAGATTGGCCTCCTCGTCGACGGCCTTACCAAGCTCAAGCGCATCGACATGGTTTCGAAGCGCGCCGCGCAAGCGGAGAACTTCCGCAAGCTCCTGCTCGCGATCGCCGCCGACGTGCGTGTTCTGCTCGTCAAGCTCGCCGATCGTCTTCACAACATGCGGACGCTGCATTTCATGCCGCAGGAGAAACGCGCGCGGATTGCTGAAGAGACACTCGACATCTATGCGCCCCTAGCCGGGCGCATGGGCATGCAGCGTCTTCGCGACGAGCTGGAAGATCTCGCCTTCCGCTCTCTGATGCCCGACGCACACGCGACGATCGCGGCGCGGCTCGATGACATCGGTCGTCATAACACGCGCCGTATCACGGCCATCGAGCAGGAGATCACCGAGGCACTCGCCGCCGATAGCATCCAAGCGGACGTGAAGGGGCGCCAGAAGCAGCCCTATTCCGTGTGGCGTAAGATGGAGCGCAAGTCGATCACGTTCGATCAGATGTCGGACATCTTCGGTTTTCGCATTCTCGTCGACACGCCTGGCGAGTGCTACCGGGCCCTCGGCGTCCTGCACACCCGCTGGCCCTCGATCCCGGGTCGGTTCAAGGACTATGTCTCGACGCCGAAACCAAACGACTACCGATCCATCCACACGACGGTGATCGGCCCGGGCCGGCAACGCGTGGAACTGCAGATCCGGACGCGCCAGATGCACGACATCGCCAGCAACGGCATCGCCGCGCATGTCCTCTACAAGGAAGGACTGACCCGCGATTCGGGGCGCCTCGAAACCGAGAGCCGCGCGTTTACCTGGCTGAGACGGACAGTCGAGTCGCTCGCCGAAGGCTCGTCTCCGGAAGAGTTTCTCGAGCATACCAAGCTTGAGTTGTTCCTCGACCAGGTCTTCTGCTTCACGCCGAATGGCCGGCTGATCGCGCTACCTCGCGGCGCGACCGGGATCGACTTCGCCTACGCGGTGCACACCGACGTCGGAAACTCGGCCGCGGCGGCGAAGATCAATGGGCGAAGCGCGGCTTTGCTGACCGAACTCCAGAACGGCGACGAGGTCGAGATCGTCCGGCAGGAAGGCCAGATCCCGCCATCCGTCTGGGAGACGCTGGTGGTGACGGGAAAGGCGCGAGCCGCGATCCGCCGTGCGACCCGGGAAGCCATGCGCGCGCAATATGGCGGGCTCGGTCGGCAGATCGTGACGCGCGCCTTCGAGCGGGCTGGGCGCCCATTCCTGGAAGACAAGCTGCGGGCGTCGCTGCCGCGCTTCGGCCGGACGAGCGTCGAGGACGTGCTCGCGGCCGTAGGTCGCGGCGAGATGTTTTCCGGCGACGTCCTCAAGGCCGTTTATCCCGACATCACCGACGATCGCCGGCCGATGTCCCACCGCGCTCGTAGCGAGGCCGGCTGGTTCGGGACGAAAACCAATCCGAGCTTGCTGTTTCACGTGCCGGGGGCGAGTCATGAGATCGACTGGAAGATGATGTCGCGGTCGGGTCTTCACCCCGACCTCCCCGTGCATTATGCGCCAAACGGGGGCGCCTTGCCGGGCGATCGCATCGTCGGAATTCTCGATCCCGACAAGTCGATCACCGTCTTTCCGATCCAGTCACCGGACCTGACCGCCTTCGACGACCAACCGGAACGCTGGCTCGATGTGCGCTGGGATCTCGACGACGCCGAACGGCGTTTCTTCCCAGCGAAACTTCAGATCACCGCGATCAACGAGCCGGGGACGCTCGGCGCCATCGCCACCGTCATCGGCGAGAACGGGGCAAACATCGACAACATCGTGATGAAGCCGATCTCGCGCGATTTCAGGTTGCTGCTTGCCGATCTCGAGGTGAGCGACGTCAAGCATCTCAGCACGATCGTGTCGCAATTGCGGGCGCGACCCATCGTCAGCAAGGTCGAACGGATCAACGGCTCATGACCCAGCGGCTCCGTCTCGGCGTCAACATCGATCACGTCGCGACCCTTCGCAACGCGCGGGGCGGCGCGATTCCCGATCCGGTCCGCGCGGCGCGCCTCGCGGTCGAAGCGGGAGCCGACGGCATCACGGCGCACTTGCGCGAGGATCGCCGGCACATCCGGGACGAGGACATGCACCGCCTCAAGGCGGAGCTGACCGTGCCGCTCAACTTCGAGATGGCGGCGACGGACGAGATGGTCTCGATCGCCATCGCAACACGCCCACACGCCTGCTGCATCGTTCCGGAAAAGCGCAGCGAGCGCACGACGGAGGGTGGTCTCGACGTGATCGGGGGCCACGACCATCTACGAGCGGCGACGACGGAGCTCACCGAAGTCGGCATCCGTGTGTCGTTGTTCATCGAGCCGAGCGTCGAAGCGGTGCAGGCGGCTCGCTCGATCGGCGCGCCCGTGGTCGAGTTCCACACCGGCGCGTGGTGCGAGATGGTCTTTCACGGCGACGGCGGCCGCGCGACTTCCGAGTTCGAGCGCCTCGTCCTTGCCGCGCGGGAAGCCGCGGGGCAGGGGATCGAGTGCCACGCTGGCCACGGACTCGATTTCACGACCGCGCGCACGATCGCGGCCCTGCCGCGAATCGTCGAGTTGAACATCGGGCATTTCCTCATCGGCGAGGCCGTTTTCGTCGGCCTACCTAAGGCCATCATGACCATGCGGACCGCAATGGACGCGGGCCGAAGCGAGGCGCCCGCATGATCGTCGGCATCGGCACCGACCTCTGCAATATCGAGCGTGTCGAGAAATCACTCGAGCGCTTCGGCGAGCGTTTCATCCATCGCTGCTTCACTCAAGCGGAACGTCGCCGGGCAGAGGGTCGGGCGGGCCGCGCCGCGACGTACGCCAAACGCTTTGCCGCGAAAGAGGCTTGCGCCAAGGCGCTTGGCACAGGTATCCGGGACGGCGTCGCCTGGCGCGACATGGGCGTCGTCAACTTGGCGTCCGGCAAGCCGACGATGGCGCTGACGGGCGGCGCTGCCGCCGCGCTCGCCCGGCTGATCCCGAGCGGACACGATCCGGTCATTCACGTCGCGATTACGGACGAACTCCCGATGGCACAGGCGTTCGTCGTCATCGAAGCCGTCCCGCGGCGGTAGAAAATGCTCGTCATCGGTCCGCGACGTGGTGATGAGAGCGCCTACTTGACCTTGACTTCGGAGGCGGACTTCAAGGCGTGAGCGCCTTTTTTCGTGGTGACCTCGACGGCGGGTTCCTCTTTCGAAGCGGTTCGCTTAATCTTTTTGCCCTTGATCGTCTTCTCGACGTCTCCGGTATGCACCGCCGCAACCTTACCCTCGACTTTGCCACTTCCCCACTTGTACTCGATTTCATTGCCCTTCTTCGGCTTCGCCTTGCCAGCCATGACCCACACTCCCTGACGCTTGACAGGCCGAAAATGACCGCCTGCGCAGGACGTTCCGGCTCAGGCGATCGTCACAACGACGCGGCCGCGTATCTTGCCGTCGATGATGTCGTGCGCCGCCGCGATGACGTCGTCGAACGCGATATCCATCGTCGCCTTCGCGAGCTTGGCGCGGTCGAGGTCCTTGGCGAGCCGCCGCCACGCCTCCTCTCGCAACGGCCGCGGGCAATACACGCTGTCGATGCCGAGCAAAGCGACCCCGCGCAGGATGAAGGGCGCCACGGATGACGGCAGATCCATGCCCTGCGCAAGGCCGCAGGCGGCAATGGCTCCGTGGCGCTTCGTCTGCGCGACGAGGTTCGCGAGCGTATACGAACCAACCGAATCGACGCCGACAGCCCACCGCTCTTTTCCGAGCGGCTTCCCTTTTTCCGACAGTTCGGCTCGATCCATGATCTCGTCGGCGCCGAGCGCCTTGAGGTAGTCGGACTCCGCCGTGCGACCGGTCGAAGCGATGCAGTGCCAGCCGGCCTTCTTCAAGAGCATCAGCGCGAAGGCGCCGACGCCGCCCGAAGCGCCGGTGACGATCGCGGGACCGTCGGCTGGCTTGGCGCCGTGCCGCTCGAGCGCAAGGACAGACAGCGTCGAAGTGTATCCGGCGGTGCCGACCGCCATGGCGTCATGCGCCGACAGGCCCTCGGGAAGCTTGACAAGCCAATCGCCCTTGACGCGCGCCTTCTCCGCGTAGCCTCCGAAATGCGTTTCGGACAGGCCCCAGCCGTTGCAGACGACGGTATCGCCCGGCGCGAACGCAGGATCGTTCGACAACTCCACAGTACCCGCGAAATCGATCCCGCCGATCATCGGCGTCACCCGCACGACGGGGTTCTTGCCGGTGATCGCCAGGC
>CAXTFG010000054.1:0-19124 GCA_964243415.1 uncultured Beijerinckiaceae bacterium
CGCATGCAGCGAGGAACAGCTAGTAGGCCGCCGCTAGCGTGGCCGCGTTCTGGCTCCTCACCTCGAAGCTGAACCCCACCGTGCCTGGGATCCGGGCGATCGCATGCTCGGCGGGATCGGTCCCGATCATGCCGCAGGTCATCACGAGATCGAGTCCGCGCTCAAGGCAGATCTGCCAGTGTCGGTCGAGGCGCATGATGAGATCGGCCACCGCGAAAACGGCATCGCGGCGGAGTTCGCGCGGGATGGCTCCCGAATGACCAGGCGCGCCGACGCAGGTGATCTGGCGATGCCGGATGTTGCCGCGCAGCCCGGTGACGATACCCACGGGGTGATCGCGTGCGATCAGCAACGGGCCCTGTTCGATATGGAGCTCGATCCAGGCCGCCGCGCGCGCGGCGTCGAGCAACGGTTCGCCACGGGCAACGCGGTCGACGTCGACGCCGACGTCGCGCATGCAATCGCCAAGCGGACGTCCGCTCTTCGCGTTGCGGACGGCGAGGTCGTCCGCCGACAAGCGCCCGAAGAGAGCGCTCGATCCCAAATAGGCCTTGCCGAAGAAGGCGCTCTCCTCCCCGCGCAAGCAGAACAGCTTGAGCGTGCGGCGCGGCGTGACGCCGTCGGCCCTGAACCCGGCGAGGACGGCGAGACCGGCGACGACGCCGGCGGCGCCGTCGTAGTTGCCGCCCTGCGGCACGGAGTCGAGGTGCGAGCCACAGGCGATAAACGGCAGATCGGGTTGCGTGCCCTCCAGCGTCACGACGAGGTTGGCGCCGGCGTCGCGCTCCACTGCGAGACCGGCTTCGCGGGCAAACTTTTGGACGATGTCGAGGGCCCGGCTTTCGCTCTCCCCGAAGCACTCCCGCGTCACGCCGACTCCGTCGAAGGAGGCATCCCGCAGCTCGTCGAACAGGCGCTTGCACAGGACGGCATCGGTCTCGTCGCGCGCCGAAGGTCGCCAGCCGGTCGCTGGTGCAGAGTCTCCGGTCACCTCGACACCGTCCCGGCGCGGGCCTCGGCATCCCTTATCAACGCCAATGCCTCGCTCGCATCGAGGCGGCCATCGTAGAGGGCCCGGCCGGTGATGGCGCCGTCGAGGATCGCACAGTCGGGCTGGAGCAGCCGGCGCACGTCGGCGATGGAGGCGAGACCGCCCGAGGCGATCACAGGGATGCCGACGGCCGCCGCCAAGGCGAGCGTCCCGTCGATGTCGAGGCCGGTGAGGACGCCGTCGCGCCCGATGTCGGTGTAGACGATGGCGGCGACGCCGGCATCTTCGAAACGGCGGCCGAGATCCGCCGCGGCGAGGTCGGAAGTCTCCGCCCAGCCCTCCACCGCGACGTACCCGTTTCGGGCGTCGATCCCGACGGCGACCTTGCCGGGATGCGCCCGCGCCGCCTCGCGGACGAAGGCCGGGTCTCGGACCGCGGCTGTGCCGATAACGACGCGCGCCACGCCCTTGGCAAGCCATGCCTCGAGAGTCCGTCTGTCGCGGATGCCGCCGCCGAGTTGCACCGGGATGGCGACGGCGGCGAGGATGCCGTCGACCGCCGCCGCGTTCATCGGCTTGCCGGCGAACGCGCCGTCGAGATCGACGACGTGGAGATAAGCAAAGCCCTTGCGCTCGAAGAGAGCGGCCTGAGCGGCGGGGTCGTCATTGAAGACGGTCGCCTGCGCCATGTCGCCGAGCTTGAGGCGGACGCATTGGCCGCCCTTAAGATCGATCGCCGGGTAGAGCTTCATGGCGCAACCATCAAGGCGTCCAGCGCAGGAAATTGGCGATCAGCGCGAGGCCGAGCGCCTGGCTCTTCTCCGGGTGGAACTGCGTTCCGACGATATTGCCGCGTCCGACGATGGCGGTGATCGCGCCGCCGTAATCCGTGGTCGCAACGACGGCGCCGGGCTGCGCCGCCCGGAACCCGTAGGAATGGACGAAGTAGGCATGCCAACCATCTGTGCCGGTCGGGATGCCGGCGAGGACGGCGTGCGGGACGTGCAGATCGAGCGTGTTCCAGCCCATATGCGGGATTTTCAGCGCCGGATCGTCGGGCACGATCGCTTCGACCTCACCGGCGATCCAGTCGAGACCAGGCGAGCCGCCGTGCTCCATTCCGCGCGTGGCAAGAAGTTGCATGCCGACGCAGATGCCGAGAAACGGTCGCGCCTTGGCGCGCACGGCCTCGTGGAGCGCCTCGACCATGCCGGGAACGGCATCGAGCCCGCGACGGCAGTCGGCGAAGGCCCCGACGCCCGGCAGCACGATCCGGTCGGCGGCGGCGACGACGGAGGGATCGGCCGTCAGGGCGATCGTGGCTTTCGCACCGCTCTCGCGCGCGGCGCGCTCGAAGGCCTTGAGCGCCGAATGAAGATTGCCCGATCCGTAATCGACGATGGCGACGTTCACGCGCGGACCCGGCCCGTCCCGAAGTCTTGCGGCCGAGGCTCGTCGGCAAAGGGATCGGACGGAATCTGGCCGAAGAAGATGGTTTCCGCTGTGTCGCGATCGCGGGCCGCGACGACGTCGGTCACGATGGCTTTGCGAGCGCCTTTTGCCAAGCGGAGGCGCGAGGCCTCCGTCCCAAGCCAAAGCCGCGCTACGACGTCGACCGCGACCGCTGCGACCGCGGGGAGATGCGGGAAGGCGACCAGGAAGAAAGCGACCTCGGCGGCAATCCACATCGCCAGCGCCAGCCACAGCCGATGATACAGGAGCCAGAACTGCGCGAAGGCGAACGCCGGCCACGAAAACCCGTCCCGCACGAAACGGGTGCGTTCCAAAGCGGCCGGATCGCTTCCCGGCGCCTGGACGACATAGACCGGCATCAGAGTGCGCCCATCAGAGCGCTCCTTTGGTCGACGGGATGGAGCCGCCCTGCCGCGGATCGATCGCGACCGCCGCCTTCAAAGCCCGCGCGACCGCCTTGAAGCAGGACTCGGCGACGTG
Source organism: uncultured Beijerinckiaceae bacterium (assembly GCA_964243415.1). GTDB lineage: Bacteria > Pseudomonadota > Alphaproteobacteria > Rhizobiales > Beijerinckiaceae > RH-AL1. The sequence continues at coordinate 2,945 of CAXTFG010000054.1, forward strand.
ATGCGCGTTGGACCCGTACAACGTTTCGAGATGGAGCGTGATGCCGGCATTCATCGCAAGAGCTTGGAAGAATTCGCGCACCAACTCGGTGTCGAATGTCCCGATCTTGGGTCGCGAGAACTCGGTCCGAAAAACGAGATATGGCCGTCCGGAGACGTCGATCGCGGCCCGAGTCAGCGTCTCGTCCATCGGCACCAGCGCATCGGCATAGCGCGCGATGCCGGCGCGGTCGCCGAGCGCCTGACGGATCGCCTGCCCGAGCGCGATGCCGGTGTCCTCCACCGTGTGGTGGTCGTCGATGTGGAGATCGCCGCGGGTCGCGACCTCCATGTCCACGAGCGAGTGCCGGGCGAGTTGGTCGAGCATATGATCGAAGAAGCCGATCCCGGTGGCGACATGGCTGCGCCCCGTGCCGTCGAGGGTGACGGTCACCTTGATGCTCGTTTCCTTGGTGTCGCGCGCGACGGTCGCGGTGCGCATGGGCGGCGGCTCATTGGCTCAGAGAGCGCCGCTTCTAGCAAACCGCGCCTGTTCCACCAAGCCGTGCCGAGCGCGCTCAAGCCGAACACGATGAATATTCACGAGTCCGCTGCGGTGTTCAGATCGGAAAGGGAGCGTAGCCAAACACGGCGTGGTAGACGCGTTCGGTCAGCATCGCGCAAGAGGGGCAGGCGAGGCGGCGGACCTCGCACGCCATCTCGGGAATGGTCGGCAACGGCCTCTCCTCCGCGACGCGCATGACGGACGCACAGATCGGGCATTCGCAGCGGTGCTCGTCGGCGAACGAATTCACTTCAGCCTCGATGTCCTTCTCGAGTTCTCCCAGGCATGAGACCATGGCGGCGAGATCGACACTCTCGCTCCGCAGGAGTCTTCGCCCTCGCGAGGATGCGGCGTCTTTGGCCTGCCGAACGTGGTCGCCCCGGTGTCCACTCGTTTCTCTTGCGAGCAACATCTGACGATCTCGGGTTTTCGTGCCGGATAAATATGCCGATCTCAGGTTAACAAGCGATCTATATGATATCTGGTAGTCGCTAGGGAAATAGAGCTGCGATCGAATCAGGTTTTCTCGGTCGGGATCGTTGTAAGGGCGTTACCGACCGTTCGTACGAGCGGCGCCTCGTATCGCGAATGCTGCGAGGCTGTGGTTCCGATGGACGCCGGGCCGGGCCGGGCCTATGGCTTACGGCTATGCTCTCGGACAGCCGCTCCCGCAGATACCCCACCGCGACCGTGATGATCTGGGCCGTTTCGCTGCTGACCCTCGCCGCTGCCGCCGCGATCACCACCTTGTTCGTGATGATGCCGGTGTCGCTCGACGTGGGCGAGATGATCTCCGCCGGCGCCGAGCCATGGCAGGATGCTCTCGTTGCGGCAGCCTCTTTCACCGCGCTGCTGATCGTCACGGCGCTGAGCCTGCGCTTGTGGCATACTGTCCGCTTCAAACCCCTTGCTCTCATGTTCACCGCGGCCGAGATCGCGAGCGTCGGCTGGACAGGGTTCGTCGTGTACCGTGACTATTTCTGACGAACCTGACGAGGCGGTGCGCGACGGCGAGATCGCGATCGACATGCCGATGCCGACCGATGCCGCGCTGACGTTCATCGGTCGCATCGAGACGCCGTGGCGCGACCGCGCCGCGTGTCCGCGCGGCGGCGATGCCGTCGCCGGACCGCTTTGCCGCATCCATGTCGAGCCGATGTGGCTTCCTGCCCTCGACGGCATCGACGTCCATCCGGAAGTGCAGGTGCTGTACTGGATGCACCGCGCGCGGCGCGACCTCGTCAGGCTTGCTCCGCGCTCTCACGCGACCGAGGGCGGACCACGCGGCCCGTTCTCGCTGCGCGCGCCGACGCGTCCGAACCCAATCGCCTCGTCGATCGTCGCGCTCGTCGGGCGGCGCGGCACGACACTCGACGTGCGCGGCCTCGATTGCATCGACGGAACGCCGCTCCTCGACCTCAAGCCCTGGCGTCGCCGTTGACCGACGCCGGCCTTCCGGCGAGGGGCTACCAGATCGACACACAGCAGAGCGCCTTGATCCTCCTCCGGCGAGTTCGTCGATCTCAGAGAACCTGCCTGAGGACGGATAGATGCCAGAGGAGTTCGTCGCCAAACCTTCAAGCTAGGTCCCGGATATCGTGAGAGATCGCAGGGGAGCGCCGGCGAAAAGCAACCGTCGCGCTAGAGCAGGGACGGCATCGGCGACCGCGCGCCTTTGTTGACCCCGTCACGGGATTTCGGCAAGCCGATTGGATGAAAGTCGTTCTTGTTATTCGCAATGACGCTTTGACCAAAAGCGCCGGGGACGTCGATCTGGCTAAACAGTATGGGAAGCTGCTCGCGAACGCGTGCAATGCTCAAGCCGACGTGCTGCGCTACATGGACGTCGACGTCGCGCTCTACGACCTCGTCGTCCTCTTCAATATCGATATGCCGATGGAGAGCTACGACCTCGCGAAGGTGTGCATGGTCGAGAGGGTGCCCTACGTCGTATACACGCTTCATCCGAAAGCGGAGTGCGTCAACGCGTTCCTCCGCTTTGGAACACGTGGCGCGCAGTGGCTCGCGGCGACGGCTGCCGGCTATGATCTGATCAGGTACGAGAACATCGCCTATTTCGTCAGAATGGCGAGGCGAAGACTTTGGAACAGGCTTTTTCGCGGCCGGGGAACGCTCGGCGCGGCGCAGTTCGTCCTCTACAACGCTTTGCGGGTCCTGGTCTCTTGCGAGAGCGAGCGGCGTGCTGTCGTCTGCGACTTTCGCGTCGATGCGATCCGAGTGATTGTTGTTCCTCACATCATCTCGGTCCATGTGGCGTCCTACGATGACGGAACAGCGTCGCTTCAAAGGTCCACGTTCGTTCTGTGCGCCGGCCGCATCGAGCCACGGAAGAACCAGATCGCCGTTCTCGAGATCGCCCGCGCGCATCCCGAGCTCCAGTTCCTCGTCGTCGGACGCGTCAACCGCAACCACAAGGCCTATGTGCGTGCCTTCAGGCGGCGCATCGACAAGTTGCCGAACGTCGAGTGGCGAGACCACGTGCCCGTCCAGGAGCTCGTGGCGCTCATGAAGCAGGCACGGGCCTATATCAGCCTGTCCTGGTTTGAGGTTTTCTCGCTCATCGATCTGATGGCGAACGCCCTTGGCGTGCCGAGTGTCCTGTCGACCGGGTCCTACCTCTTCGATGAACTCGACGATAAGCCCGAAATCGCAGGCCTGCGCTTCGTCGACGCGCGCGATCGATCGGGGGCAGCCGCGGCTCTGGTCTCATTACCGAAGACGGCGAGCGTGGTCCGCCATCTTTCCGGACATGAGGAGCTTGCAAGCGCGGCGGCGCTGGCGTGGCGGCGTGTTCTGCAGATTGTGCAAGAAGAGACCGTGCGCCATGCCTGACCCGCCACCATCCACGATTGTCTTTGGCGGGACGGGGTTCATCGGCGGAAGTTTCGCGCGCTACAGCGCGCAAGCGGGTGATCCGCCTTTCGTCTGCGGCAATGTCGCTTCCAAGACCAACGGCGACGAATCCGTCCTGCGATTCGATGCGCGAGACCTGAAGAAATGCGTGGCCGCCTTCGAGGTCACTCGGCCCAAGCTCGTCGTCCTGTCGATCTCCCAACTCACGCCGCGGTCCACCGAGGAAATCGCCGATTCGCGCTTCACGGAACTGACCGTTCTCGACAATATCGAGCGCTGCATCCAACGTTATGGTGCCAACCAATTCCTGGATTGTTCCAGCGGCGGCGGGATCTACGGCGATGCGCCTGAAGCTCACGACGAAGCGACGCCGCTCGCGCCGAAATCGGCCTACGCTCAAATGAAGATCGACGGTGAAGCGCTCGCGTTGCGGATCGGACGGCAATGTCTCGTTGGGTCGACGATCCTGCGTATCGCCAATGCGTATGGACCTGGTCAATCTCCGCTGGGTCTGCACGGCGTCGTCGCCGTTTTCGTCTACAGGCTACTGAAGGGCTTACCGATCGAAGTCTTCGGATCGACGGCGGCCGGCAAGGATTACGTCTACATCGACGATGTATCGGCGGCGATCGCTGCTTGCTTCAAAACTGGCGCAACCGGCGTCTACAATATCGGTTCGGGCACGTTCACGAGCCTTGCCACGATCATCGCGAAGGTTTCGCGGGCCTGTGACATCGAGCCGAACATATCGAGCGTTTCGCTCTCACCGACCGAGGTTTCGACCTTCGTCCTCGATACGGCCAAAGCGAGAAGAGATCTGGCTTGGGAGCCGCTGGTCGGCCTTGACGACGGGATCTCTCGAACGAAAAGATGGATTGAGAGCCGCTTTTGTCCGGGCTAAGGTCTGTCCTGGCCGAAGGGATCGCGTGATGGTTTCGAAGCAGAAGGCCCGTCAGGTCACGTCGGGCCTGTGCCGGGCCGCCGGCATTCTGTTCCTGTCCGTCGCGTCGGTGTCGCCAGCTGTCAGCGCTGAACTTCCGCCCGGCATCGGACCGGATGGTCCGAGCATCCCGTTCAACATTCTTGGCTGGCGGGCTGATAACGATCGCCGCAATCCCGACCCGAACAAGCGTATCGACGGCTTCGAGTACGACGCGGGCTGTCGCATCGTCCTCGAGCATCGCTACACATCGGTCGGGAGCGTCGTCTACAGGTATCCGGTCTGCGAATGATCTCCCGTCAAGCCGCGGCGCTGGTCGACGGGATATGCGATCCGCACAACGCGACAGACGACGCTTGCGAAGGCACCAGTTCTGTCAGATGACGGCCAGGGCCGGCGTCGCGACCGCCCGAAAACGTTCATGCGAAGCAAGACAGCTAACCTTCGACATACCCGTAGCGATGATTATACTTGTTCGAATGGTAACTGCCCTGGAGGCCCTCGTAACGGCTCAGCACGTTCAGGTTCGCCTTGTTCAAAACCGCGCCGAGAAGCCGGTCGCGCACCTCCGGAACCTGTTCGAGGGACCGTTCGACCACCCCGAAGCTTGTCGTGCCCCACTCGATCACGAGCAGATAGCTGTCAACGAGGAGCGTCGTCGCCCGGACGTCGACGACTGGCGCAAGAGGCGGAAGATCGACGACGACATTGTCGTACCGATTGGTAAGCAGGTCGAAGAGATCGCGCATCTTTTTCGACGACAAGACATCGCTTGAGGTTGGAACCCGAGACGTCATCACCGTCGGCAGGAAAGCGAGCCCCGACGCCGGATCCGTCCAGATGACCTCGTCGAGGGTTGTCCGCCCGTCCAAGATCTCGAACAAGCCGACCACGGCGTCGGGCGTGAGCCGGTGGCTAGTCGACGGATTGCGAAGATCGCAGTCGATCAGGATCGTTTTTTGGCCACCGGTTGCCATCGCGATGGAAACCGAAGCCGCAACGGTCGACTTGCCTTCGTTTGGCAAGGTTGAGGTAATTCCGATCGATTTTCCGCTTCTCTGGCGTTCGGCGATGTCGTGCGCCACCTTGATGGTCCTGATCGACTCGGCGTAGCGCGAGAATGGCGACCTGATCATCTCGCCCGCCAAGCCGTTGGTCGGGATGAACTGGCGCTCCCGACCCGGTACCACTCGGAACTGTTCGGTGATCCTCGTTCGGTCGGTCAAAAGAGGCAATATCGACACGCAATCCACGCCGAGCCGGCTCTCGACTTGGAACGCTGTGCGGAAGACCCGATCCACCAAATCTCTGACGAGGCCGGCAATCAGCGCGAGAATGGTCGCCAGGACGAAACCGATACCGGACACCAGGAGCGGTTTCGGATAGCTTTTCTGCGACGGCGGCGTCGCGGTGGTGATCAGCCGGGACTCGGTGATCGGAAACGATTGCTGCTGAACCGACTGCATGAAAAGCTGCAGGAAGTTGTCGGCGAGGGCACGGTAGGTCTGAGCCGTACTGTCGAGATCTCGCAACACGATTTGAGCCTGGCTCGTGCTGTTTGATTGCTGGACGAGCTTGCCGAGATCCGCCTGCACCGAGTCGACGCGATTCTTCGCGATCTCGTAATCGCTCTTGTAGGTTTCGGCGATTCGTTTGAGTTCGTCGTTGATCGAGCGGCTTATCTCGTGCATCTGCGCTCGCAGGTTGACAGCCGCCAGATGATTGATGCCGTACTTGGCGGACCAATCGGCTTCGCGTGCTGCCAAGTCGAGATATTGAGAACGAAGGCGGGTGATCACCTCGTTGTGGAGCGTGTCGGTGACGGTCGCTGCCGCGTCGAGAACGGCGCCGTCCTTGCCGGCAGCGAGGATCGAGGAGATACGGTCCATCCGAGCCTTCGTGTCGGATGCCAGTCCACGAGCGGATGTGAGCCCGCTGTTCAACTCGGCAAGCTGCTGCTCGCTCAGAAGCCGACCACCGGTGTCGACGATGTTGTTCTTGGCCTTGAAGTCGACCACCGCACGATCGGCATCGGTTGCCTGCTGCCGAAGCTCCTTCAACCTGTCTTGAAGCCAACTCCCTGCACGACGCGACATCTGATATTTCGCCTCGAGACCGTCGTTGACATAGGCATCCGCAACGGCATTGGCGATCGTGGACGCCTTGCGCGGGGAGGTCGACTGGAAGCTGATCTCGATCACATAGGTCGTGTTCAGGCGCTTGATCGTCAGTTTTTTCTGAAACTGTCCCACCGCGCGATGGATTAGCTCTTCCTCAGTCGCTGGCGTTGTTCCGACAAGCTGGTCGAGGAAGCCGACCACGGCTCCGACCACGCCGGAGGTCGACCCTACGAACTCCGGATCCTCCGTCAGGCGGAGTTTCTTGATGACAGCCAGCGTCACGTTTTCAGATTTCAGGACCTCGACCTGACTGTCCACTGCTGCAGAATCGACGACGGTTTGATCGGACGCGATCGATTGCTGCTGTTGAAAGAGCGGAATGCGCTTCGAATCGATGATGAGGTCGGCTGTCCCCGTGTATTTGGGCGTCGCCATGAGCAAGAAGACAGCCGTTAGAAGCATCACGGTGCCGAAGACCAGCGCCATTAAAGGATATTGCCGGCGCAGAAACTCCCAGTAAAGCTCGAATAGTTCTTGCAGGCTCGGTTGGGGCCGAGCGAAGGGGTTCTGATCGCCGCCGCTATAAGGCTGAAGAGGTTTATAAGCCGACTTAAGCATCGCTGATACCGATTCCTCAACGCAGAACGATCGACCCGCTCCCATCAATTGCCGTCGTGCTTCTATCGGGTCTCAAGCGGAGCATCAGTAGGCGTCGTACTTGAGGACAGCGAGAAAAGTGCTCACCATGATTCTGAAATCGAGCAGCAGCGACCAGTTGGTGACATACCATATGTCGAGATCAACGCGCGCCTTCATGTCCGCGACACGCCGTGTTTCGCCTCTGTGTCCCATCACCTGCGCCCAACCGGTTATCCCGGGTTTGACGTGATGTCTTAGGCAGTAGGTTTCGATCACGGAATTATAAAGATCATCGTGCGCGAGGGCGTGCGGACGCGGGCCGACAAAGGACATGTCGCCCCTGAGCACGTTCAGAAATTGAGGGAGCTCGTCGACGCTGGTGCGACGAATGAAACGACCGACGCGCGTCACCCGCTGGTCGTTGCGGTGCGCCTGCATGATGTCGGATCCGTCTTGCAGCACCGTCATCGATCGAAACTTGAAGATCTGAAAGGACTTGTGATCAAATCCGTTGCGACGCTGTTTGAAGATGACCGGGCCCGGGCTGTCGAGCCTGATCGCCAGCGCAACAGCCAGCATGACCGGCGACAAGATCAGCAGGGCCGAGCTCGCAACCAGAATGTCGACGGCGCGCTTGACCAAACGCTCGGTCCACGTCAGCGGCGCTCGCTGCAGATCGATGACCAGGCTTTGCGCGACGGCTTGCGTCGGCTGCTGTTCGAGAACACCCCGAAGGCGACGGTCGGGCAGGAGCTGAACGGGCAGGGGTGACGCGCGCAACGCGGATTTGACCAGCGTGAGACGGTCGGTGTCGCCCCAATCGAGAGCGATGCAGAAGCCGGCCGCCTTGCAGTTTCGCCCCAACTCGATTGCGCGTCGCAACGCGTCGATCGCTTCGGCCGTGTCCTGACTGGGAATGCCGATGCGACCAATCTCCCGGACCCCAAAGTGCCGGATGAGCGAAGGCTCGCTCAGCGAGGCGAGTTCTTCCGCATCGCCGATGACCAGGATGGGGTGCCCACCGATGGCATCGCGGGCAAGCAGCCGCCGCAAGACCACGCTTCCGGCCACCCGATTGACAAGAAGCCCTCCGGTCTGGAGGGCGAAGAATAACAGCAGCGCCCCGCGCGAAAACAGAGAACTCGTTTTCAGCAGAACAAGGATCGCCGTGAGGGACAGGCACACGAAAATGCAGGTGACGATCAGCCGGCGCAGGCTTAGGCCCGGTTGTGCCAGAGCAGACCAACGATACTGACCGCTCGCCTCCGAAACTGGAACGAAGATCACGCTCGCGAGCGCCCCGACGCCCAGAGCGACAAGGAAATCCTGTCTCGCCGAGGCCGTCATGAATCCGTGAAAAAAGCTTGCGAGGACGCTTGAGCCGATCATCGTCGCACAATCGGTACAGACCGCGAACAACTTCACCGATCTGTGCGAAATCCGAAGCGCCGCCGAACTTGCGCCGGCTTCGACCTCGATATCACGGTACTTTTGGAGTAACGCAGCACTCATACGCTATCCCCACAAACGGCGAGGTCATTCAACATTAGCTTGTTATCAGGTCTTACTTTACTGCACAACCTCAATTGAAATCTAACCGAATGAGGATTGGAAACAAGCCTGTAGTTCCAAATGTCTGTGATCGTCCGCTCGCGTGCGCTTCGTCGCGTCGCCGGCGGCGTGACCCGCATAACCGTCCCTCGACTCGTCCCTACGATTTCGTCAAAACAATGTTGTCTACTCCTAAGTAAGGCGTTTTGCTTCGGTCTTTCGATTGATGCCGAAAGCGGAGTCCTGAAGGTCTTTTCTGCATAGACCTCGACGCCACCGTAGTGCTCTCAGCGCAGCGTCCTCTGGGCAATCATCGCGACGTCCGACCAGCGGCATTCCGGCGATACTGGGACGATCGTCTTCGCAGTTTGTTTTTGCGCGGCTCGCTTGAGCGAGGTGCCGCGTCGATCTAAGCTTTCCTTTGCTGGGCTCGTGATCTCCTCGTGCATCGGGGGTTCAGCGATCCGGGACGGCGACGGCGAGGTTTGGCATGGCTCTCGTCGCCCAAAGCGCGAGCCGCGGGTTTGCGGAGATCAACTTTTCGAGGTCGAGACGTATCTTCGCTCGGGCTTGATGCGATAACCTTGATGACACCGCCATGGCGAAGACGGAACAAAACGATGTTACGTCGATCAGACTCGAATTAGACTAATTCGAGATTTGGCTTTGGTTCCGCTATCGAAGTTTACTGTGTCTCGACCGTGCGCCTAGAGCCCCTCTCAGTTCGCAAGCGGAGAGGGGCCGATCGTGCGAAACACAATCATCTGGACTGTCATCCCTGTCGAGCGCGTCTGCTTGCTCGTGGGTCGAAGCTATCTCGGCTCCGGCTCGCCTATGCCGTTCGCGGCAGCATTCGTTGCGACGCTGGCCGGCCTGTCGTCGGGTCCCGCAACGGCGCAAAACGCCGGCGGAAGCGGCTCGACGCCTCTGCCACAAGTCACTGTCACCGCCCCCGCGCAGAAGCCCACTCCTCCCAAGACAGCTCGTGCTCCCATCATGCGCGCGGCCGCTGCACCGGTGCGCACGCAGCCCACGCGGCGCCCGCCCGCGCCGACCGCCGTCACGCGTGCAGCGAGGACAGCGCCCAGCGCGCCCCGAAATGTCGCGCCACCACAGCCCGGAGCGCCGGCAGCTGTCCCAGGGACGCCCCCGGCGGTCGCCCCGGTCGCCGATTACGTGCCCCGCGTCAGCGCGACAGGCACCAAAACTGCGACGCCGCTGATTGAGACGCCGCAGTCGATCTCCGTCATCGGCGCCGAGGAGATCCGCGACCGCGAGGCCCGGTCGCTCGTCGAGGCGACGCGCTATACGTCGGGCGTCGTGTCCGAGACCTTCGGCAACGATACGCGCAATGACTTCCTGCTCATCCGCGGCTTCCCCGCCCAGCAGGACGGCTATTTCCTCGACGGCCTCCAGCTCGCTTCCCCAGGCTTCGCGACGTTCCGCATCGAGCCGTTCAACCTCGAACGCCTCGAAGTCCTGAAGGGACCGGCCTCCGTACTGTATGGCGGATCGACCACGGGCGGCATCATCAATGGGGTTAGCAAGCGGCCGCCGGACGTGTTCAGCGGATATATCGAGAGCGGCATCGACAATTACGGCAACGCCTACAATCATTTCGATATCGGCGGCCCGGTCACGTCCGACCCGCGCTTCCTTTACCGCGTCGAAGGTGTGGCGCGGGGCGGCGACACGCAAACAAACTTCACGCCCGACGACCGCCTCGCCATCGCGCCGAGCCTGACCTTCAAGCCGGACGGGGCGACCACCATCACGGTGCTCGGCTCCTACCAGAAGGACCGTACGCGGGGCGAGAACTTCCTGCCCTACGACGGCACAGTGCGGGCAGCCCCCTTCGGCCGCATCCCGACGACCCTGTTCGCCAGCGACCCGAACATCGACACCTTCCAGCGCAACCAGGGGCTGGTCGGCTACGCCTACGAGCAGAAGCTGACCGACGTGTTCACCGTCCGCCAAAACCTGAGATATTCCGACCTGCGCATCAACGACCGCACGCTTGAAGGCCTCGGCTACGACGGCGCCGAGGCGAATGCCAACTTGGCCCGCTTAAACTTCAACACGACGCCGCACCTGACGGAGCTGGCCGTCGACACGCAGGGCGAGGCGCGCTTCCGTACCGGCCCATTCCTGCACACCGTACTCGCCGGCGTCGACTACAAGCACTTCACGCTCGCCGACCTCGAAGGCTTTACGGGGAGCACAAGCCTCAATCTGCTCGCGCCGGCCTACGCTCCACAAACCATCCCGCCCCTGACCGGCATCCGCAACTTTAACTCGCAGGACCAGCTCGGCGAGTACCTGCAGGAACAGGCGAAGTTCGGCCACCTCACCCTGGTGCTCAGCGGTCGCCACGATACGTTGCAGCAAGGTCTGATCAACGAGCTCGACACGACCAAGAACGCGCAGAATACGGTGGATGCCTTCACGGGCCGCGCGGGCCTGATCTACACCACGGACTCGGGCTTTGCGCCCTACGTCACCGCCGCCACCTCCTTCGACCCGCAGCTCGGGACCAACAACGCGACCGGCGCCCTGCTTCTACCCGAGACCGGGCAGCTGGTTGAGGTCGGCGCCAAGTACCAGCCTGTCGGGACCCGGCTGTCGTTCACCGGCGCGCTGTTTAACCTCGTACAGCAGAACGTGCCGACGACAGACCCCACCAACATCAACAACACGGTCCAGACCGGCGAGGAGCGCTCGCGCGGCTTCGAGCTTGAGGTGCAGGGCAAGATCACGGACGGGCTCAAGGTGATCGGCGCCTATACCGGCTACCACATCACCAACACGCAAAGCGTCGACCCGACGATCATCGGCAAAGTCCCCGTCGCCACGCCGCAAAACGTCGGCTCGCTGTTTCTCGACTACACGATTCAGACGGGCACGCTGAGGGGCCTCGGCGGCGGGGCGGGCGTGCGCTTCGTCGGCGCCTCCTTCGCCGACACGCTCAATCAGTTCGGCGTCCACTCCTTTACGCTCGCCGACTTTGCGGTGCATTACGAGCGCGAGCACTGGCGCGTGGCGCTGAACCTCACCAACGCGTTCGATCGCACCTACGTGTCGACGTGCCAATCGGTGACCGCCTGCTTCTACGGCCAGCGGAGCCGGGCGCTCGCCAGCCTCGCTTATAAGTGGTGAACCCGGCATGCCGTGACTGTTCCCGCGAAGGTGCGGCTGGAACGGGCCGGCGGCGTCCATGGAGTGGTTGGTCGACGCACCTTTTCTCGTTTGCGTGCCTCTCTGTGTCCTTCGGAGCGACGCTCGGCTTCATCGGGGGAGGCGCGCCGCTCATCCTGCGCGACCGCGGGATCGCTTTGGCGCAACTCGGCCTGCTGCAGCTCATCTATCTCCCTCTCGGCCTCACGTTTCTTTGGGCCGCCGTCATCGACAAGCACCGGATCCCGCGCCTTCCACACCGCATCGGCTGGATCGCGGCCATGCAGGCTCTCGGCGTCGCATCCCTTCTGTTCATGACGGCAGGCGAGAACTGGCCCGTCACGCTCCTCCTGGTCATCGCCGTTGCGATCAGCTTCGCTTTCGCGACCATGGATATCGCTTTGGAGGCGCTCGTCGTCGAGACGGTCCCGCCGCAGCGACGACCGATGGTGACGACCGCCAAGCTGTGCGGCGCCTCGGTCGGTGGCATGCTCGGCACGGGCTTGTTGGCGATCACGTATGGCAGACTCGGATGGCAGGGCTCATTCCTCGTCGTCGCGATCCTCGACGCGATCTGTCTCGTGCCGATCCTGCGCTATCCCGAAGCCGTCCTGCGGCGCGACAGGACGGCGCCGCGCCGCAGAGAGAAGTCCGGCTCCTCGAGCAACCTGATCAAGCACGCGCTTCTGCTCGGGTTGTATTTCGGCGCGAGCAGTCTGGTTCTCGCCTCGGACAGTTTTGTTCTGCTGGACCTTCACGTCTCGCTCGCAGCGGTCGCCTTCGTGACGGGAACGCTCGGACCCGCGATCAATCTCGGGGCGACGCTCGCCTCAGGCGTGCTGATGGCGAGAGTTTCGGCCGAGCGCCTGGTCCTTGCGATGGCGGTCGGCGTCGGGGCGAGCGGCATTCTGCTCTCGCTCGCGACGATCTCGGGATCCGCGCGGCTCGGGCTCGGTGCCGTCGTTCTCGGCGCGATCGCCGGATCGGGTCTCGGCGTGCCGGTCTTCAATGTCATCTACCGGTGGGCTCAGGGGGCTGCCGCGGCACGGGACTATTCGTTCCTGTTCGGCATCGGGTTCCTGGCGGCCCTGCCGGCGCGGGTCGGCGGCCCCGCACTGGCGAGCATGCTGGGTTGGCCGACTTTCTTCGCCTTGGCGACACCTTTGTATGTCGCCTCGCTCTGCTTGCTCAGCCTTGCGATGCGGCGGACGGAACGGGTCGAAGGCCTCGCTTGATGCTGGCTAGGGGCGCTTCTTCCTTCCGGCCTCGCCGCCGTTTGTCGCGACGGAGCTGCGCGACGGACGGGACGGGGATGCCATCGCCGGCAGTCGGCACGACGGAGTTGGCCGGGGACAAGCTGAGCGCAGGGCGGTGGGGTGGACAGCGGATGGGGGCCGAGGCAGAACGCCTTGCGCACCGCCCTCGAGTGGCGAAGGCCGCCGTGCACGCCAGAATGCCGAGCTCGACCGATATGCGAACGACTGTGACATCGCCGTGATCTCCCGCGGTCCCGCCTCGACACTCCAGCTTGTCTCGTTCGATGTCTTCGGCACGTTGATCAACGTGCGTGAGGGCTCCTATGCGGCCTTTCAGTCCATCCTCGATGACACCCAAGGCGTCGCGGTCGATGTCCGGCGGTTCTGGGAGTTCTGGGAGCACAGGAATATCGTGCATTACTGGGAGCCGTATCGCAGCTACCGCGAGATCTGCACGCTGTCCCTGGCCGAGGCATTCGCCAATCACGGGCTTGATGGCGAACCGCGCCTCATCGAGCGTTATTTCGAAGCCTTCCCGAGTTTCACGCTCTACCCCGACGTCGAGACGACCTTTGCAGCGGTGGCGCGGACACGGCGACTCGCGGTCGTCTCGAACATCGATGACGACCTGCTTGCCCTCGTACCCCTGCCGTCCGGCATCGATCTCGTCTGCACTGCCGAGCGCGCCAGGGGCTACAAGCCCGACGGAACCTTGTTTCGTTACCTCATCGACCACGCGCGCGTCCCGCTGCAAGGTATCCTGCACGCGGGTCAGTCGCAGTTTACCGACATGGTAGGAGCCAAACCGCTCGGATTGACCGTCGCCTGGATCAACCGACGCGGCGTCGCTCTCGATCCCTCCGTTCCGAGGCCGGATGTCACGCTGCCCGACATCGCTTCGCTCCTGCCGATACTCGATGAGCCGGGCCCGGGCCCGTAGATTGTCGGGCCGCTCAGGCGATCAGAGCAACTGAGAGAGGAACCGCCGCGTCCGCTCATCCTGCGCAGAGGAGAACATGACCTCCGGCGGTCCGTGTTCGACGATCACGCCGCGGTCGGTGAAGTACACGTGGTCGGCCACGTCGCGGGCGAAATTCATCTCGTGGGTCACGAGGAGGCATGTCATGCCGTCCTCCGCGAGTTCGCGGATCGTGACGAGCACCTCCTTCACGGTTTCCGGATCGAGCGCTGCCGTGACTTCGTCGAACAACATGACCTCCGGCCGCATCGCGAGCGAACGCGCGATGGCGACGCGCTGCTGCTGGCCGCCGGACAGCTCGCCCGGATAGCTGTCTTCCTTGCCCGTGAGGCGAACCTTCGCGAGAAGGGCGCGAGCGCGGCCTTCGACCTCGCCTCGCGGCTGACGGAGAACCTGCACGGGTGCCATCATCACGTTCTGCAGCGCCGTCTTGTGCGGGAAGAGATTGTATTGCTGGAAGACCATGCCGACCTTGCGCCGCAGTGCGAGCGTGTCGATCTTCGGATCGGCGACTTCCATGCCGGCGACCCGGATCGTGCCCGACGTGATGGGCACGAGCGCGTTGATGCAGCGGATCAGGGTCGATTTGCCCGATCCCGAGGGCCCGATGATGCAGACGACCTCGCCGCGGCGAACGTCGAAGGTGATCCCCTTCAGGACCTCGGCGGTCCCGTAATGCTTGTGCACCTCGATCAGTCGGATGATCGGCTCGTCGGACGTCTCGCTGTCGACCATGCCGAGGCGCGCCTTCAAACAACTTGGAAACGACGTTCGAGACGCACGGTCAAGCGATCGATGGGGTAGCAATAAAGGAAGAAACACAGGAGGGCGAAGCCGTACAAGGGCGCGAACAGCTCCGGTCGTCCCCCTTCAGCGGCGTGGACCTGCGCCGTTAAGGTGAGCATCTCCGAAACGCCGACGATGGAGGCCTGGACCGTCGCCATGGTGATGAGCGAGTAGAGGTTCATCCATGGCGGCAACATGCGCTTCACGCATTGCGGAAGGACGATCAACCACATCGTCTGTCGGCGTGTGAAGGCAAGCGATTCGGCGGCCTCCCATTGCGTCGCCGGAACGGAACGGACCGCGCCGCGCACGATCTCCGCGACATTGGCCATGACCGGGAGTGCGAAGCCCGCTGTCGCCTTCATCCAGTCCGGCAACGGCACCTGCACCCCCAGGATCGTGACTTGAAAGGGTACGAGGAACATCACGAAGAACAGGAGCACGAGCCAGGGGACGTTGCGGAAGAGCTGCGTCGCGCCCCACGCGATCCGATGGACGCTGGGACGTTCGGCCATCATCGCGAGACCAAGCCCAAGACCGGCGACCGAGCCGAGCAGCATCGCAATGAGCGAAATCGCGATGTTGAAGGCAAAACCCTTCAACAGCAGAGGCGCCCACTTCACGACCACCCCGAGCAGCGACAAGCGCACCTCGCCGGTCCGCGCCCAAGCCGACGACATGACCATCCAGCTTGCGCAGAACAGGACGGCGCCGATCCAAGGCACGCGTATGTTGCTTCGCGATGCGCGGAAGCGGAAAGGCAGGAGAACCGGCAGGACGTTCGCCGCTGACGGCTCTTGTCTCATCGCCCGTATCCCGGGATGCGCAGCGCGCGTTCCCATCGATGCATGATCCAGACAAGGACTCCGACAAGGGTGCCATAGGTTGCGAGCAGCACGATCATCATCTCGAGCACGTTCTGGGACTCGGACCAGATTTGCATGGTCGCGTGGAGCGTTTCCGGAACCGCGATGGCGTAAGCCAGCGTGGTGGCCTTCAGGAGGTTGACGAGATTGTTGTCCAAGGCTGGCAGGCAGACGCGCAGCGCGAGTGGCAGGACGACGTAGAAGTAGGCCCGCGTGCGCGTATAGCCGAGCGCTTCCGCTGCCTCGATGGTCGCTCGCGGGACGGCCTCGATGCCGGAGCGGAAGATCTCGACGTTGAACGCTCCGGCGAAGAGCGAGAGCGAGATGATCGCCCACTGCGTATTGCTCAGGATCGGCTCTCGGAGTCCGGTCGCCGTCTGTGCGGCGGGAAGCAGAGTGCCAAGGCCGAAATAGAAGAAGAAGATCTGCACCAGCGGCGGCGTGTTGCGGAA
>CAXTFG010000055.1:0-18464 GCA_964243415.1 uncultured Beijerinckiaceae bacterium
TGCTGGCCGGCGAGGAGAACCTGCGCGAGATCGTGCTGTTCCCGATGAACCAGCGCGCCGAGGACCTCCTCATGGCCGCGCCCTCGCCGGTCAGTCCCAAGCAGCTGCGCGAGCTGCACATCCGGCTCAACCTGTCGGAAGCGAAGGCGACGGACGCGCCGCCGATCGCGGTGAAGGACAAGAGCTAAAGTGTCCGATCTATAATCGGAGGCAGGCCGCTTCGCCGACTTCGCCATCACTGCGAGCGGAGCGAAGCGGTCCAGAAGCGGCCCTATGCTGAACAGCGAGGTCGTCGCCCCTGGAGAGCGCTCGAAATCATCTCAGAAGCCAGTCGCCGCCTTCCTGTGGAATTGACGGATCATCCAACCGAACGTTCTTTGGAAGCAGATGCAGAGCGCTGGAAATCGATACCGGCATGAGTACGACGGCGTTGCGGCCGCCCTTATCTGGAGACCGGCACACGACAGCCTTCCACCGCTTCTGTTAGTCGTGGAAGCCGAACCTGCCGCCGCCGATCAGGACTCGAACAGTTCCCAAGGTGATTAGAGCCATGACCGCCCACACCAAACCCCAGAACCTCATCAAGGGTGCCACCGGCGATTGGGAGATCATCGTCGGCCTCGAAATCCACGCGCAGGTGACCTCGCGCTCCAAGCTGTTCTCCGGCGCCTCCACGACCTTCGGCAACGAGCCGAACTCCAACGTGTCGCTGGTGGACGCGGCGATGCCCGGCATGCTGCCGGTGATCAACGCGGAATGCGTGGCGCAGGCGGTGCGCACCGGCCTCGGGCTGAAAGCCAAGATCAATCATCGCTCGGTCTTCGACCGGAAGAACTATTTCTATCCCGACCTGCCGCAGGGCTACCAGATCTCGCAATACAAGAGCCCGATCGTCGGCGAGGGTGTCGTCGTCGTGGACCTCACGCCGACGGAGTCATTCGAGGTCGGCATTGAGCGCCTGCATCTGGAGCAGGATGCTGGCAAGTCGCTGCACGATCAGTCGGCCACCGACAGCTTCGTCGATCTCAATCGGTCCGGCGTTGCCTTGATGGAGATCGTGTCGCGGCCGGACATGCGGTCGGCGGACGAGGCCAAAGCCTATGTCTCGAAGCTGCGCACGATCCTGCGCTACCTCGGCACGTGCGACGGCAACATGGAGCAGGGGTCGCTTCGCGCCGACGTCAACGTCAGCGTGCGTCGTCCGCACGAACCGCTCGGAACGCGCTGCGAGATCAAGAACGTCAACTCGATCCGCTTCATCGGACAAGCCATAGATATCGAGGCGCGCCGCCAGATCGACATCCTGGAGGAGGGCGGCACGATCACGCAGGAGACGCGCCTCTTCGACCCGAACCGGAGCGAAACGCGTTCGATGCGCAACAAGGAAGAAGCGCACGATTATCGCTACTTCCCTGATCCCGACCTGCTGCCGCTCGAATTCGACCAGAGCTTCGTCGATCGTCTCGCGCGCGATCTGCCGGAATTGCCGGACGCCAAGAAGCAGCGCTTCCTGGCGAGCTATGGTCTCCCGCCCTACGATGCCGGCGTGCTCATCGCCGACAAAGAGACGGCGGATTTCTTCGAGGCCTGCGTCAAGCACGGCGGTGCCAAGCGCGATCCCAAAGCGGTCGCGAACTGGATCAGCGGGGACGTCGCGGCCTATGCGAACGCGCGCGGCTTACCGGTGCACGCAACGCATCTTACGCCAGCGCAGATCGCCGGCCTCGTCGACCTGATCGCATCAGGGACCATCTCGGGGAAGATCGCGAAGGACGTCCTTGCCGTGCTTATCCAGGAAGGCGGCGGTGACCCCGGCACGATCGTCGCGGCGCGCGGGATGACGCAGGTGACCGATGTCGGCGCGATCGAGGCGGCGGTCGACGAGATCATCGCCGCCAATCCCGAAAAGGTCGCGCAGGCGAAAGCAAAACCGACCATGCTCGGGTGGTTCGTCGGACAGGTAATGAAGCAGACCGGCGGACGCGCCAACCCGCAGAGCGTCAATGAAATTCTGAAGAGGAAGATCGGCATCTAGCCGCCGGCGAATCACCGCGCATTCGGGTAAACGCGCGCCGAAGACGAGTTCGCGCGCATCTGTCACTCTTTGTTCACAACAATCTGCGTCGCCTCTCTTTTTCCGATTTTGCCAAGCCGGCGCCGTTGCATGCGGGGTCGATGAAACAGCTTCGGAAACGGCAGTTTTGAACAAGACTACTTCTGAACAGTGCGACCTAGAAGGGTTGGCTTCAATCTACTCCGGGGCAAGACCATGATCTTTCGGCCATTTAGAAGAGGCCAGCGGCGGCCGGCATCGCGTCACAGCCGGTCGATCGCCAGTCGGCTCGCGAAGACGCTCTGACTCCGCGCTGCCGGACCCAGAAGATTTTCCGCTCGAGAAGCTATCCAGCTAGGCTCCGCGCGTTCTGCGAGGTCGTCATCGCGGCGTTTGCGACGTGAGAAAAAGCATCGGCTACTTGCACCTTTACTGAACAGCGCTACCCTTTGATCGCCGTGTGCAGCTGCGCTGTGCAAGTACAGGGAACGACCATGGCCAAGGCAACCAGCAAGACGACCAAAGCAACACCCTCGAAATCGTCCGGAACCAAAGCGGTAACCGCGACACCCAAGAAAGCCGCGAAGGCCCCAGCCGCGAAACCGGCTGTCAAGGCAGCGGCTCCCAAAAGCGTCGCGGAAGGCGCGAAGCGTTCGTCCGCGAAGGCCGCAGCGCCGAAGAAGACATCGCCCAAAACGGTGCCTGCGGCTAAGACCAAGGCGCCCGTCGCAAAAAAGGCGGCCGCCGCCAAGACTGCGTCGAAAGAACCGGCTTCGAAAGCCAAGACCGCCGCGAAGCCGTTCGCCTCGAAAGCGAACTCAAGCAAAACGGCAGCGAAGACAGGCGGCGCCAAATCCGCCAAGCCCGTCGCAAAGGCTGCTGCAAAGCCGGCGGCGAAGCCCACGCCGAAGGCTGCAGCCGCGAAAACGGCCGAAAGCAAAAAGGTCTCTGCGCCAAAGGCCAAACCGGCGAGAGCCAGCAAGGCGGCTCCGACCAAGGCCGCCGCGCCTAAAGCGCCCGCGGCCAAAGCCGCACCCGCCAAGACGACGAAACCGGCAGCGCCGCGCAAACCTAAAGTCACAGCCGAAGCACCCGCGACGGACGCGACCTGACGATTGCGGTGGGTAAAAGACCGGTGTCCGGCATTGCGCATGAAGCAAGCGTCCTCACCGCCGAGACAGGGGTGGCTAGTCGTGGCCAGCTTTCGTCTCGGCAGCGAGGCACTTGAAGGCGAAATCCCGCCAATCGCCGTCGCCGACATCTCCGGTCATTTTCTTTTCACGCCAGATCTCACCGCAGGCGCGCATTCGTGTGCGAGGAACGTCTGGCAAGTAGACCGGCTCCGGCACCGTATCGTGTTCCACCGCGACCGCGACGGATGGATTCTCCGCAGTCCCTGTTTGCGGCTTCGCCAACGATCCCGTTCGATCAGGAGCCGACTGGGCCGCATGGGCGGGTTGGCTGCGGTGCGTAACCTTTTTTCCGGCCGTTTCCGCCGCGAGCGGCGCGAAGCCGGGGGAGGGCGTCAGGATCAGCAAGGCGCCAGTCAGACCAGCGGCGCAACGCAACCTGGTCCACGCTGACATCATTTGTGCGCTGAACTCTTCGCATCCTTCTTACGCTTCTTGCCGACACCTGCATCGGCAGCGAGAGTTGGATCACCCCCTGGAACCTCGCTCGCCCGACTGAACGTCTCGGTACGGCAGAGAAACCCGAACACGCATCCACGCAGATCCGCGACGTCGTTGTCGGCTTTCTCGCTCTTCACCTTGAACGTGATGTCGTAGACCTTTCCGTCTTCCGGATTGTAGGCGTTGCCCTTCCAGTGATCGCTGTCCGCCTTCATGTGGAGGAGGATATCGGTACCGATCATCGGATTCGTTTTCTTGGACGGATCCGGATTGAGCGCGTCGAGCTTGGCACTGCCGTCGGTTTCCGTTGGTTCCTTTAACCAAACCAAGGTACCGCAGAAAAGGCCGTTTCCCTCGGGGCAAGTGTGCACGCGGATGATCGATTCCTGATCCTTCGTGTACCAGATGCCCTCAGGCGAAACCGCCGTCTGGGCAGCTGCCGAGCCGGCTAGCCCCGCCACGAAGACCATAGCTGAGACCGCTCCCACACACCGAGAGATCCCCCGAGACCGCTTGGCCTGAGACATATCCGTCCTCCGAGGGCGCGCCCGTAACCCTTGTTGCTCAAGAGCGCTTGCATGTCCGGCTGGCGGAGACGGAGGGATTCGAACCCTCGATAGGGCTTTACAACCCTATAACGGTTTAGCAAACCGCCGCCTTCAGCCTCTCGGCCACGTCTCCGTAGGACCCGAAAGCGACGCTTTCAAGATGCCGCTCCCGCTCGTCACGCGGCTGTATGCATGACCGTTTCCTTGATGGCAAGCGCGGTTCATTGCAGGTTTTACCGCTCGCCGAGAGCGACGTAATCGCGCTTGCCGTACCCGGTGTAGAGCTGTCGCGGGCGCCCGATCTTCTGGTGCGGATCCTCGATCATCTCTTTCCACTGCGCGATCCAGCCGGCTGTCCTCGCGACCGCGAACAGAACGGTGAACATCGAAGTCGGGAAGCCCATCGCCTTCAAGGTGATGCCGGAATAGAAGTCGATGTTGGGGTAAAGCTTTCTCTCGATGAAGTAGTCGTCCGTCAAAGCGATGCGCTCGAGTTCGACGGCGATGTCGAGGAGCGGGTCGTCGCCGGTACCGCTTTCAGCAAGAACCTCGTGGCAGGTCTTCTGCATGATCTTGGCACGCGGATCGTAGTTCTTATAGACGCGATGGCCGAAGCCCATCAGGCGGAACGGATCGTTCTTGTCCTTGGCCCGCTCGATGAATTTCGGGATGTTCTTCACCGAGCCAATCTCGGCCAGCATCTTCAACGCCGCCTCGTTTGCGCCCCCATGCGCCGGCCCCCACAAGCAGGCGACGCCGGCCGCGATGCAGGCGAAAGGATTGGCCCCCGAAGAACCCGCGAGACGGACCGTCGACGTCGAAGCGTTCTGCTCGTGATCGGCATGGAGGATGAAGATTTTGTCGAGCGCCCGTGCCCTGGTCGCCGACACCTGGTACTCTTCGCAGGGAACGGCGAAGCACATGTTGAGAAAATTGGAGGCGTAGTCGAGACTGTTGTTGGGATACACGAACGGCTGACCGATCGTGTACTTGTAGGCCATCGCGGCCAGCGTCGGCAGTTTCGCGATCAGGCGCATAGACGCGATCATGCGCGTCTTGGGATCCGTGATGTCGGTGACGTCATGGTAGAAGGCCGACAGCGCGCCAACTGATCCGACCATTACCGCCATCGGGTGAGCGTCGCGGCGAAAGCCCTGGAAGAATCGGTTCATCTGCTCGTGCACCATGGTGTGGTGGCGCACCCGGTAGACGAAATCATCGAGGTGGGTCTTGTCCGGCAGCTCTCCGTAGAGCAGGAGATAGCAGGTCTCGAGAAACGAGCCATTCTCCGCAAGCTGATCGATCGGGTAGCCGCGATGGAGCAACACGCCATTGTCACCATCGATGAAGGTGATCTGTGACTCGCAGCTCGCAGTCGAGGTGAAGCCGGGGTCGAAGGTGAAAAGGCCCGACTGGCCGTAGAGCTTGGAAATATCGAGAACGGAGGGACCGAGCACACCATCCTTGCCGGGAAGATCGATCGACTTGCTGCCGACCGAAAGAGATCCGCTCTGTGTGCTCATCGATTGGTGCCTTTCGCTACTCGATAACTTCGCGTCGACGATGTCTGAAAATGCGGACGTGTATGCCGAAAGACGGTGCTCGATCGCTGATTAGACGATTGATCAGCGAGCGACAAGCTGCGCCAAGGCCGCGTGGCATCGTCGTTCTCGTGGACTAGAAGGAGGACGATGAGAGCCCTTCAGGCTGCAGCGTCGCGCAACCGTTCGAGGCTCTCGGAACGACCCAAAACTTCCGCGACGTCGAAGACGCCCGGAGAAACGGAGCGTCCGGTTAAAGCAGCCCGCAACGGCTGCGCGACCTGTCCAAGTTTGGCGCGCTCCGTTTCGGCGTAGTCGCGTACTTCCGCTTCAATGGTCGTCGCGCTCCAATCCGACAAGGCGTCGAGACGCGGCAACAAAGCGGAGATGTGCACCCGCCCTTCGGCGAGGATTGCGACAGCCTTCTCGTCGAGCTCGAGCGGGCGCTTGGCGAACAGGAACTTGGCGCCATCGAATAACTCGACCAACGTTTTCGCTCGCTCCTTCAAGCCCGGCATCGCGGCGAGAAGCTTGACCCGTTCTCTCTCATCCAACGACTTAACGGCGGTCTCGGCCATGTAAGGCAGGGCCGTTTCGAGCGCGCCGACGAGCGCCTCATTGCTTGCCGCCCGCATATAATGCCCGTTCAGGTTCCCGAGCTTGGCGAAATCGAATCGAGCCGGCGAGCGGCCAATGTTGGCGCCATCGAAGGCGGCAATCATGTCGTCGGTCGAAAAGAACTCCTTATCGCCCTGTGACCATCCCAGACGCACGAGGTAGTTCCGCAAAGCATCCGGCAGGTAGCCCAGCGCGCGATAGGCGTCGACGCCGAGCGCTCCATGTCGCTTCGATAGTTTGGCGCCGTCCGCGCCATGGATGAGCGGCACGTGCGCCATCGCCGGCACGGGCCAGCCCAGCGCCTGGTAGATCTGCGACTGACGCGCCGCGTTCGTCAGGTGGTCGTCTCCACGAATGATCTGGGTGACACCCATGTCGTGGTCGTCGGCGACGACGGCGAGCATGTAAGTCGGCGTTCCGTCCGATCGCAGCAGAACGAAATCGTCGAGCTCCTTGTTGTTCCAGGTGACCCGGCCCTGGACCTTGTCGTCGACCACCGTCTCGCCGTCCTGTGGTGCGCGGAGACGGATCACCGGGGCGACCCCCGGCGGTGCTTCGGATGGGTCTCGGTCGCGCCACCGTCCGTCGTAACGAGGTGGTCGCTTCTCGGCCCGTGCTTGCTCGCGCATCGCGTCGAGCTCCGCCTGGCTCGTGTAGCAGCGGTAGGCGTGCCCGGCGGCGAGCAGTTCGGCGACGACGGCGCGGTGGCGATCGGCCCGGGCGAACTGATGGATGATCTCGCCGTCCCATTTGAGACCCAACCAATCCAGGCCGTCGATGATGGCCGCGATCGCCTGCGGGGTTGATCGCTCGCGGTCGGTATCTTCGATGCGCAGCATCATGCGGCCGCCGAAGTGGCGCGCGTAAAGCCAGTTGAACAACGCCGTGCGAGCGCCGCCGATGTGGAGGAAGCCGGTCGGCGACGGAGCGAAGCGCGTGACGACTTCGGCACCCATGTGCGATCCTCTCGGAGGTAGGGAAAGAGTCGACCGTCTCGTACAGCAGCGCCGTGCGGCGTCGTTTAGCACGGATCAACTCAAAGGGAAGGACCTCCGCCGGAGGCCGTCAGACTGCTTGGATCGGCCGGCTCGTTTCATGCGAAGCAGGGGCGCGCCGCCTCGGCACAGACGGCGCGAGCATGATGAGAGGAGTGATGATGACAGGACCTGTAGGACGTCGCGAGGTCATCGGCAGGCTTGCCGGCGCCGGCGCTCTGGTGGCGACACACCAGCTGGCCGCGGCGCAAGCGCCGGCAAAGATGCCGCCGATCGTGTCGGCGTCCGCGAGCGAGTTGGCCGAAGCGATCCGGAGCCGGCGCCTCAGCTCGCGCGAGGTCGTCGACGCCTATCTCGCCCATATCGACGTGGTTAATCCGAAGCTGAACGCAATCGTCCAGCTCACCGCGGATGAGGCGCGCGCCGGGGCGGCGAGGGCGGATGCGGCGCTGGCACGCGGCGAGGTGCAGGGTTCGCTTCACGGCGTGCCGGTCACGATCAAGGACACGCTGGAGACGGCCGGGGTCGTGTGCACGGGCGGCACCCTGGGTCGGGCGCATTACGTGCCCAAAGCCGACGCGACGGCGGTGGCCCGGCTGCGTGCCGCCGGGGCCATCGTGCTCGGCAAGACCAACGTGCCTGAACTCGCGGGGGCGCTCGAAACGGACAACCTCGTCTACGGCCGGACAAACAATCCCTATGATCTGACGCGGACTCCTGGCGGCAGCAGCGGCGGCGAGGCGGCCATCATCGCTGCCGGAGGCTCGCCTTTGGGGATGGGCACCGATGCCGGGGGGAGCATCCGTGTCCCCGCGCATTATTGCGGCCTCGCCGCACTCAAGCCGACGGCCGGCCGAGTGCCGCGCACCGGGCAGTTCCCGCGCCCGCTCGGACCGCGCCAATCTGTATTTCACGTCAGCCTGATCTCGCGGAAGGTCGATGATCTCGCGCTAGCCCTGCCGATCATCGCTGGACCGGATTTCCACGATTTCACCGTCGTCGACGTCCCGATCCGCGATCATCGCGCCGTGTCGCTGCCGAAGCTGAAGATGGCCTTCTTCGTCGACAATGGCGAGTCGTCGCCGACGCCGGAGATCGCTGCTGCGGTTCGGTCGGCGGCCAAGGCCTTCGAGAACGCGGGTGTTGCGGTCGAGGAGAAGAGCCCGCCCGATGTCGAGAGGGCTGCCACGGTCTACTACGACATGACTCGCGGGGATGGTGGCGCTGGCGTGCGGGCGTTCCTCAAGTCCGTGGGGACCAACCAGATCTCGCCGCTGTTCGAGCAATCGCTTGAGAGCAGATCCTCGCCGGCCATGCCGACCATCACCGCCGCCCTCGCCGCCTTCAACCGTTGGGACGTCTATCGCAATGCCATGCTGGCCTTCATGCAGGGATACGACGCACTGCTGTCGCCGGTCATCTCCTACATCGCACCCCATCACGGGACGAGCTTCGATCCCGCTCTGCAGCGCGGTGCCGGTTACGCGCAGATGCACAACCTCACCGGCTGGCCGACGGCTACGGTGCGCGTCGGTACCTCGCCCGAAGGCATGCCGATCGGCGTCCAGGTCTCCGGGCGTCCGTGGCGGGAAGATGTCGCCCTCGCCATGGTTCGGCACCTCGAAACGACGTTCGGCGGTTGGCAAAAGCCGGCGATGAGCATCTAGTAGGGACCGTCGACGATTGTTGGGGAGCGCGCCGAGCCGGTAAGGGCGGTACGGCCGCCTCCTTCGGAGCCTTCATGGCGGACACTGCAGGTTCAGCAGTCCAAGACCGCTCTGCCGTTCGCGGCAGGGCAAGCCGCGGCCAGAAGGAATTCGTCTCGCGATGGTCGGCAGCCGTGCGGGAGGCGCTTGAGATCGAGGCCGAGCAGCGTCGCTTGTTCCTGTGGCTGCCCGTCGCCATCGGCGCAGGCGTGATCCTCTACTTCTACGCCGATCGCGAGCCCTCGCTCGTCGTTACCGGCGGCGTTTCAGGTCTGTTTGCAGCGCTTGCCGTGCTCGCTCGCGCGCACCGCCGCTTCTGTTTCTGCCTCGTCGGTGTCGCCGCGATTTTTACCGGAATGGCTGTCGCAGGCCTCAGGTCGGCGTGGCTCGCTGCTCCGGTTCTCGATCGACTTCGCATCGTCGGCCTTCAGGGCTACGTCGAGCAGGTCGATTTCCGCCGAGAGGGCGCGCGTTTCGTGCTGCGCGTCGCCGCGAGCGACGGGCTAGACGCCGCGCAGACGCCCTATCGGGTCCGTCTCACGACACGGCGAACCCCGTCCTTCGACGCCGGTGCCTTCATTGAACTCAAGGCGCGTCTGCTGCCGCCGTCCCGCGCGTCCGAGCCGGGCGGCTATGATTTCTCGCGAGACGCCTGGTTTCAGCGTATCGGCGCCGTCGGCAGCGTGCTCGGCCGCATCGAGGAAGCGGATGCGCCCGAGCCGCCCGGCTTGATGCTTGCCGCGGGGATGGCCGTGGACCGCGCCCGCAACGCGCTCGCTCGGCGCGTCGATGCAATCGTCGGCGGCGATGCCGGCGCCATCGCCGCCGCTATGGTGACGGGCAAGCGCGACCTTCTCTCGGAGGACGCCAAGAACACGATCCGACAGGCCGGCATCTTCCACGTCATCACCATTTCGGGGGTGCAGATGACGTTGGTCGCCGGAATCTTCTTCGTCGGACTTCGACGCGTGCTCGCGCTTAGCCAGACATTGGCCCTCCGCTACCCCATCAAGAAATGGGCGGCGGCCATGGCAATGGTCGCGGCCGTCGCCTACGACATCATGACCGGTTCGCGCATCGGGACCGAGCGCGCCCTCGTCATGACGCTGATCCTGCTGTTGGCAGTGCTCCTCGATCGACACGCTCTCACGATGCGCAACCTGGCATTCGCCGCACTCGCCGTGCTCGTGTTCGAACCGGAAGCGCTTCTCGGAGCGAGCTTTCAGCTCTCGTTCGCGGCGGTCGCGGCGCTCGTCGCCGTCTATGAGGCGCGCGCGGCCGCCTCCGCGCAAGCTGTCGACGAACAGGCGGGACTGCGCGTCGAGATGCCGTCGAAGGGCCGCTTCGGCGGCCTGTTCAGGCGCCGAGGCGGTCATGGTCTCGGGCAAGCGCTGGTCGCGACCGCCTGCGCGACGGCGGCCACCGCGTCGTTCATGGCCTCCAACTTCCACGAGATGAACCTGTACGTCCTCGTCGGCAATCCGCTGACGCTGGCGATCATCGAATTCTTCGCCGTTCCCGGCGCGCTTCTGGGCACGTTACTCTACCCGCTCGGGCTCGATGCCTTCATGTGGCACTGGGTCGGCCTCGGCATCTCGGTTATCATGCGGGCAGCGCGCTTGATCGGTTCGCTGCCTGGATCGAGCCTGCATCTCCCAGCTTTCGCCCCGTGGGCGCTCGTCTTCCTGGCCCTCGCCGTGCTGTCCGTCGTCATCTGGCGAACGACGCTGTTGCGGTTGACCGCCGTGCCGCTGGCGATGCTCGGCCTTTTCGGGGCGGTCTCGGGACCGAGCTTCGACATCGCCGTCGCGGCCGGCGGCGATTCGGCTGCGGTGCGGGAGGCCGACGGACGCTTGGCCGTCATCGGTCGTCGCCCCAGCGCATTCGATGCCGAGCAATGGCTGCGCGGCGATGCCGACGGGCGCGAGGCGAAGAGCGTGATCCGGAAAGACGCCTGTGACGCCTCCGGTTGTGTCGGCAGATTAGCCGACGGCCGCGCGGTCGCAATCGTTCTCGACCCTGCGGCGTTCGCCGAAGACTGCGTGCGCGCCGCCGTCCTGGTGACGCCACTGTTCGCGCCGACCGGCTGCGCTGCGACCGTCGTCCTTGATCGTCAGAGCTTGAAGAAGACCGGTGCGGTCACGCTTCAGGCGAAAGCGGACGGCTTCTCGATGCATGCGGTGAGAAGTCCCGATGAAAACCGACCTTGGTCGCCGGCGGCGGCGCAACCTTGGACCTACCGGCTCCGCTCCAGCAATACGACTCTCGAGGATCAGTAGCGCCGGATGAGGCTCACCA
Organism: uncultured Beijerinckiaceae bacterium; assembly: GCA_964243415.1. Classification (GTDB taxonomy): domain Bacteria; phylum Pseudomonadota; class Alphaproteobacteria; order Rhizobiales; family Beijerinckiaceae; genus RH-AL1. The sequence goes on from CAXTFG010000055.1 coordinate 11,391, forward strand.
GCTTGCCCTGGATCTGCACCCGGTCGGGCCCGAAGATCCGGGTCTCGTAGGCTGGGTTGGCTGCTTCGAGCGCGATTGAGCCGCCGCGCTTGCGTAAGCGCTTGAGGGTCGCCTCCTCGTCGTCGATCAGGGCGACGACGATGTCGCCCGTCTCTCCCGTCTCCTGCCGACGGATGATCACGGTGTCAGCGTCGAAGATGCCGGCCTCGATCATCGAATCGCCGCGGACCTCGAGCGCATAATGCTCTCCGGCCGGAAGCATGTCCGGCGGCAGGCTCACGGTGTGGCTGCGGTTCTGGAGCGCGGAGATCGGCGTGCCGGCAGCGATGCGCCCCATAACCGGAATGGTCACGACCGCCCGCGCGTCATCCTCGATCGCAAGCGCCGTCGCCGGACGGACCCGTCCGAGCGTTCCCTCGATCACGGCAGGCTCGAAACGCCGCGCCCGCCCGCCGGACGGCGTCGACGATTCCGGCAGACGGAGCACTTCCAAGGCCCGCGCGCGGTTTGGCAGGCGGCGGATGAACCCGCGCTCCTCCAGTGCGATGATGAGACGATGGATTCCAGACTTGGAGCGAAGGTCGAGCGCTTCCTTCATCTCGTCGAAGGACGGCGGCACGCCCGTCTCCTTCAGGCGCTCGTTGATGAAGCGGAGCAACTCGCTTTGTTTCCTGGTCAGCATCGTCGTTTCCTGGTCAGCACGGTCTCTCTCTTGTTTTGCTTCGGGCCGCGTCGGATCACGGCCACCGCCGAATCCAGGTCAAATCGGTATACACCGATGCGCATGCCAAGACAAAGGGTGAACGATCCGCTTTGTTCTGTTAAGGTTCACGGCAGCAGTGGAGGTGAGTAGTGCGACAGGCGGTACGTCAAATCGCGATCGAGACACGCGGCAAGAAGTTTGTGGAGTTCACGCGGGACGCGGTAGAGTTCGTCGCCGAGGAGAAGTTCGCGACCGGACTCCTCACCATCTTTTGCCGGCACACGTCGGCTTCTCTGCTCATCCAGGAAAATGCCGATCCCGACGTGCAAGTCGACCTCGAACGGTTCTTCGACGCTGTCGCACCGGAAGGAGCGCCTTACATCCACAGCTCGGAAGGGCCGGATGACATGCCAGCCCACATCCGTGCGGCGCTGACGCAGACCCAGCTCTCCGTGCCCATCCTGGACGGCCGCCTCGGCCTCGGGACTTGGCAAGGAATCTACCTCTTCGAGCATCGGCGCGCACCGCACCACCGATCAGTGGTGCTGCACGTCATCGGCGAGTAGGCCTCAGCTCGTCGACAACCGGAGGATTCGGCAGGGCGCGCCAGCGCTATCCGCAGTGGCGTTTGGTCCTCGGATCAGAAGACATTCGGCCTGCGCGAGAACGCGGAGCATGGAGGAATCCTGCGATTTGTTCGGAGTCGCGACCAGCACGCCATCGGTTCGGCGCGTCAGCGTCGCGCGAAGGTAATCCTGGCGCCAATCGTTGGCGGGCAGCGGTGCGCCGAGAACGGCCGGCTCGCTCGCATCCTCGGCCGCATCGCGATCTCCCGACAGGGCGCGGATGAGCGGCAGCAGGAAGAGAACGCTGCACACGATCGAGGAAACCGGGTTGCCGGGCAGGCCGAGAATCGTCATTGCGCCCATGCGGCCGTGGATGAGTGGTTTGCCCGGGCGCATCGCGATGCGCCAAAATCCGAGCTCCATGCCTTGCTTTGCGAGGGCCGGCTTGACGAGGTCGTGATCGCCGACCGATGCGCCGCCCAGCGTCACGAGGATGTCGGCCCCGGCGTCGCGAGCCCTGCCGATAGCGGACTCGAGCGCGGGCAGGGTGTCGCCGACGATCCCCAGATCGAGCGCCGAGCCCCCGGCCTGTTCGGCGAAAGCCGTGACGGCGAAGCTGTTCGAGGCCACGATCTGGTCGGGTCCCACTGTCGAACCGGGTTGCACGAGTTCGTCCCCGGTCGCGATGATGGCGACGAGCGGTTTTCGCGTCACCGGCAGGTCGGGGTGGTTCATCGCCGCGGCCAGAGCGATCGCGGACGGACCAAGCCGCGTGCCCGCCTCGAGCAGCACTTCGCCCTGCGTGAAATCAAGACCGGCAGGGCGGATATTACGGCCGAGGCTCGGCCGCTCGCGCGCGTACACGGCGTCGCCGGTCGCCTCCGCCATCTCCTGGATCAGAACCGTGTCGGCGCCGGCCGGCACGGGCGCGCCGGTGAAGATCCGCACCGTTTCTCCTGGCCCCGTAGCGCCTCGATGACCGCGACCCGCGGCGCTTTCGCCGATCAGCCTCAAAGGCCGCGCGAGATCGTCGAGGTCGGCATGGCGCACGGCATAGCCGTCCATGGCCGACACATCGCTCGGCGGCTGCGTGCGTCGTGCTGCGAGCGGCCGCGCCAGAGTGCGGCCGAAGGCCCGATGCAACGGCACCATCTCTTCCCCCAGCACCTGCGCAGGCGCGAGCACGCGCGTCAGAGCGTCGGCGACGGACAACATGTCCTGGCTCAAGCGGCTTTCCAATCCCCGGATTTTCCGCCGGTTTTCTCGAGAAGCGCGATGCCCTCAATGCGCATTCCGCGGTCGACGGCCTTCAGCATGTCGTAGAGGGTGAGACAACCGATGGAAACGGCCGTCAACGCTTCCATCTCGACCCCGGTCTGGCCGGATACTTTCGTCAAAGCGGTCACTCTGAAGCCGGGAAGGACAGGGTCGGCGACGATGTCGACGGCGACTTTGGTCAGGGCAAGCGGATGGCAGAGCGGGATGAGATCCGCCGTGCGCTTGGCACCCATGATGGCGGCTACGCGGGCGGTCGCAACGACGTCGCCCTTTTTGGCGCCCCCGGAGACGGCGAGTTCCAGGGTCGCAGCCTCCATGACGATGCGGCCTTCCGCGACGGCGACGCGCTCGGTCACTGCCTTGCCGGACACGTCGACCATGTGGGCCGCGCCGGTCGGGTCGAGGTGGGTTAGAGCACTCATGCCGCGTGACTCATGGGCGGGTCGCGAAGCGAGGGCGTGCCGCCGACGGCTCACCCTTGAGAAGCTGGCGCGTCGCCGCCTCGACGTCGTGCTGGCGCATCAGGCTCTCGCCGACGAGCACGGTGCGGATGTCGAGCGCGGCGAGGCGCAGGCAATCGGCGTGCGTCGAGATCCCGCTCTCGCCGACGATAATGCGGTCCGCCGGTATCAGGGCGGCAAGACGCTCGGAGGTGGCGAGCGACACGTCGAACGTCCGCAGGTCGCGGTTGTTGATCCCGACAAGCCGCGTTTCGAGGCGGAGCGCGCGACGCATCTCCGCCTCATCGTGAACCTCGACGAGGACGTCCATGCCGAAACGGGCGGCGGTGTCGCGCAGGTCGGCGGCGGAGGTGTCGTCGAGACAAGCCATGATCAGCAGAATGCAGTCGGCGCCATGGGAACGTGCTTCCGCGATCTGGTAGCGATCGAACATGAAGTCCTTGCGCAGGACGGGGATACGAACCGCGGCGCGCGCCGTCTCGAGAAAGGCGAGGTCTCCCTGAAACGACGGTGTGTCGGTCAGCACGGAAAGGCAGGCGGCGCCGCCCGCCTCATAGGCGACGGCGAGCGCCGGCGGGTCAAAATCGGCGCGGATCAGGCCTTTCGAGGGACTGGCCTTCTTGATCTCCGCGATCAACGCGATCTCGCCGCCCGCGTGTTTCGCCTCGATGGCGTCGACGAAACCGCGCGGCGGGAGTGCCGCTTCGGCGCGCGCCCGCATCGTCGCGTCGGAGACCGCCTCCTTTGCACTCGCGATCTCGCGACGCTTGTAGGTTTCGATGGTCTTGAGAATGTCGCTCATCCCGCGACCACGTAGCGGCCGGCTTGCGAGACGCGAGCGAGGGTATCGAGAACCTCGCTGGCGCGACCCGTCGCGAGCGCCTGGCTGGCGAGAGCGACGCCGTGCGAAAGGTCCGTCGCTCGTTCGGCGACGACGAGTCCCGCTGCCGCGTTCAAGCAGGCGATGTCGCGATAGGGCCCGCCCGCGCCGGCTAGAACCGCACGGAGCGCGGCCGCGTTCTGCTGGGCGTCACCGCCTCTGAGTTGGGTGATCGAGGTGGCAGCTAAGCCGGCATCCTCCGGTCGAACGATGAAACGCCGCAGCGAGCCGCGATGCCACTCGACGATCGTCGTCGCCCCGGTCGTGGTGATCTCGTCGAGGCCGTCCGCGCCGTGAACGAGCCAGGCCCGTTCGGCGCCGAGCGCGCCGAGCACGCGGGCTAGCGGTTCCAGCCAATCAGGCGAGAACACCCCGACAAGGAGCCGCTTGACGCCGGCCGGGTTCGACAGCGGCCCGAGCAGGTTGAAGATCGTGCGGACGCCAAGGTCCGCGCGTACGGCCGCGAAGTGCCGCATAGCGCCATGGTGAGCCTGCGCCGACATAAAGCAAAGGCCGGCCTCGTCGAGGCAACGCTCGACCTCGTCGGGAGCCAGCCCGACCGCGACGCCGAGGGCGCTGAGGACGTCGCTCGATCCCGACCGCGATGACGCCGCCCGGTTTCCATGCTTGGCGACGGGAACGCCGCAGGCCGCCACGATGATGGCGGCCAAGGTCGACACGTTGAAAGTGCCGTGCCCGTCGCCTCCGGTCCCAACGATGTCGATCGCACCCGCGGGCGCGGCGACACGCACCATATGCCGACGCATCGCCGCGACGGCGCCGGTGATCTCGTCGACTGTTTCGCCGCGGACGCGCAGCGCCATCAGAAAGCCGCCCATCTGCGCCGACGTTGCCTCGCCCGAGAGCAGTCGATCGAAGGCCGTCTCGGCCTCGTCGCGCGACAGGCTGCCGCCGGCCGCCAGTGTGGCGAGCAGGGGCTTGAAAAGCTCCATCAGTTCGCGCTGACGCCGGCAAGAACCTTGGAGGTCCACACGGCCTCTGTCTCGCGCGCGGCATTCCAGGCTACCGCCAGATCGAGGAAGTTGCGGAGGATCCGGCGTCCGCCCTCGGAGGCGATGCTTTCCGGATGGAACTGGACGCCGTGGATCGGCAGGTTGCGATGGGAGAGTGCCATGATGAGCCCATCCGTTTCCGCCGTCACCATCAGGCTCGCGGGCAGCGTCGTCCGCTCCACGACGAGAGAATGGTAGCGCGTCGCGCGGAACGGCTCGTTGAAGCCGTGGAAGATCGTGGCGGCCGAATGGGTCATCGTTGAGAGTTTGCCGTGGACGGGCGTCGGCGCGCGCACGACATCGCCACCGAACGCTTCGCCGATCGCCTGATGGCCAAGGCAGACGCCGAACATTGGGATCGTCGCACCGGCCGCGACGATGAGATCGAGACAGATCCCGGCCTCGCGCGGCGTGCACGGGCCGGGCGATAGCACGATCGCATCCGGCCGCATGTCGACGATCTCGGCGACGCTTCTGGCATCGTTGCGCACGACCTCGACCTTTGCCCCGAGCGTCCCGAGATCGTGGACGAGATTCCAGGTGAAGCTGTCGTAGTTGTCGATCAGGACGACACGGAGAACGGTGCTACTCTGCGCTTGCATGCGGTTCATATCGGCTCGCGACCCGAGGCAGGTCAAGGCTGCGATCCGATCACCCTGGTGTGGTGAAGGCGCAATCGGCCGCGAGCGATCGGCGCGGCTGGCCGCCGCCTGACCAGCCGCGAAGCGGAAACGCTACTCCGCCGCGCGGCGCTGTTGATAGCCGAGGTCCATGTTGAGGGCTTCGAGCACATCGCGCGCCGCGTCGGTTACCGGCGTCCCCGGCGGGAAGATCGCGGCGGCGCCGGCCTCGCGCAACGGCGCGAAATCCTGTGGTGGGATGATGCCGCCGACCACGATCATGACATCGCCGCGGCCGGCCGCGTCGAGCGCAGCCCGCAAGGCAGGCACCAGCGTAAGATGGCCCGCCGCGAGCGTCGACAGGCCGACGACGTGGACACCGGCCGCGATCGCCTGATGCGCCGCCTCCTCCGGCGTCGCGAAAAGAGCGCCGACCTCCACCTCGAAGCCGAAATCGCTAAAGGCGGAGGCGATCACCTTCTGGCCGCGGTCGTGCCCGTCCTGGCCAACCTTGGCCACGAGGATCTTCGGCTTTCGGCCGTCATTTTCAGCAAAGGCCTGCACGAGCCCGCGCACCTGCATGATCGCATCGGTATCGCCGGCGGTCCGGCGGTACACGCCGGTGACGATATCGGGCTTGGCCTGATGGCGCCCGAAGACGTCTTCCAGCGCCAGCGACATCTCGCCGACCGTGGCCTTGGCGCGCGCCGCGTCAATGGACAAAGCCAACAGATTGCCTTTGCTCCTCGCGCCGGCACGCAGGGCGTCGAGGGTGGCCGCCAAGCGGCTCTCGTCACGCTCGGCACGCAGGCTGCGCAGCTTGGCGAGCTGCCGTTCGCGCACGTCGGGACTGTCGATCTTGCGGAGCAGCAGATCGTTCTCGGCCGGCGGCTTGTAGCGGTTCACGCCAATGACCGCTTGCGTGCCGCTATCGATCCGCGCCTGCATCTGCGTCGCCGTTTCCTCGATGCGACGCTTGGGCAAGCCGCCATCGATCGCCTTGGCCATGCCGCCGAGCGCGTCGATTTCGGCCATGTGCTCGCGCGCCCGTGCGGCGAGATCGTGCGTGAGGCGCTCGACGTAATACGAGCCGCCCCAGGGATCGATGATGCGCGTCGTGCCGCTCTCTTCCTGAAGAAAAATCTGCGTGTTGCGGGCGATGCGCGCGGACTCGTCGGTCGGAAGGGCGAGCGCTTCATCGAGCGCGTTGGTGTGGAGCGACTGGGTATGGCCCTGCGTCGCCGCCATCGCCTCGATCAGCGTGCGCACGACGTTGTTGGGCACGTCCTGCGCCGTCAGCGACCACCCGGAGGTCTGGCTATGGGTGCGCAGCGCCAGCGACTTCTGCGACTTCGGCTCGAACCGGTTGACGAGTTCGCACCACAGGAGGCGAGCGGCGCGCAGCTTGGCGATCTCGGTGAAGAAGTTCATGCCGATCGCCCAGAAGAACGACAGCCGCGGCGCGAAACTGTCGATGTCGAGCCCGGCGGCAAGGCCCGCGCGAATGTACTCGACGCCGTCGGCGAGCGTGTAGGCGAGCTCGAGGTCGGCCG
>CAXTFG010000056.1:0-18166 GCA_964243415.1 uncultured Beijerinckiaceae bacterium
AGGAGACGTCGTTCGCGTGGGTCATGGATCCGGTTCGTCCCGCGAGGTGCCGAGGTCGGCGTCGATGATTTGGCTTCATAGCTTGAGCGGAGCGGTCCGGGAAGACCGTCGGCACCGCGCCGAACGATTGGCCCTCGAAGTCTCCTTTCCTTTCGTATCGAGAGAGTGCGTTTCGCGCTCCTCGACGGAACGCCGAAGAGAGTCGGAAATGATGCCCCGCTGGCCGAGCGGAGCTCGATGACCGAGATCACGAATCCGCGCGCCCTCCTCGCCATCAATCCTCACAGCCGGACCGGCAGATTGGGGATCGGCGCCGCTCGCGCCTATCTGGAAGCCGCAGGTCTCGACCTCGTGGAAGTGATCTGCGACAGCCCCGATGATCTGTCGCCCTGCATCGTCGCGCATCGCAGTATCGTTAGCAGCGTCATCGTCGCCGGAGGCGATGGAACGCTCAATGCCGCCTGCTCAGGCCTCCTCGAAACAGGACTGCCGCTCGGCGTCCTCCCGCTCGGGACGGCGAACGACTTTGCCCGCTCGGCCGACGTGCCTCTCGAACTCGACGCGGCTGCGCGCGTGATCGCCGAGGGTCACACGCGCGCCGTCGACATCGGCGACGTCAACGGTTTCCCTTTCCTCAACGTCGCCAGCGTCGGCTTGGCCGCCGATCTCGCCCGGGATCTCACGCGCGAACGGAAACGGCGCTTCGGCCGGCTCAGCTACGCGGTGACGGCTGCGAACGTCCTTGCCAAGGCGTCGCCGTTCCACGCAACGCTCCTGCTCGGTAGCGACAAGGTGATGGTCAAGACCTTGCAGATCGCGGTCGGCAACGGCCGGTTCTACGGCGGCGGCAATGTCATCGCGCGGCATGCGCGAATCGATGATGGCGCCCTCGACCTGTACAGCCTCGAGTTCGCGCAGATCTGGCGCATGGCGCTGATGGCGGGCTCGTTCAAGACGGGCGGTCACGGCGCCGTCCGGGAAGTGCGAACGGCGCGGGGTACTTCCTTCGAGGTGATCACGCGCAAGCCGCGGCCCGTCAACGCGGACGGCGAACTCGTAACGCAGACACCGGCGCGGTTCACGCAGAAGCTGCTGGCCCTGCGCGTGTACGTCCCACGCAGCTGCCCCGTCGAGGTCTCCCCGACATGAGCGAGATCCGGCTGCAGGATGGGACGGGGCAGGCTGCGATCTCGCATGCCGGTGCCGAACTGAAAACTTGGCGCGTCGGCGGCACCGACCTGATCTGGGTGCCGGACCCGTTGATCTGGGCTGACACAGCGCCGATCCTTTTTCCCGTCGTCGGGTGGACGCGTGACGCGGCCGTCACGGTCGACGGGCGCCGGTTTCCGCTCGGTCTGCACGGCTTCGCCCGCCACCGCCTGTTCCGTGTTGTCGAACAATCGCCGGCCCACGTCCGGATGCGATGCGAGGCCGACACCGAGACCCAGGCGCTCTATCCCTTCGATTGGTGGCTGGAGATCGACTACCGGCTGAAGGACGCGAGCCTGAAAGCCAGCCTCGCCGTGGGCAACCACGGGCACCGTACGATGCCGTACGCCTGCGGTTTCCATCCGGGGTTCCGGTGGCCGTTCACCGGCGGCGCAGCCGACGACTATGCGATCCTGTTCGAAGCTGGCGAGGCGGCCGAAGTGCCGGTCATCTCGCCCGAGGGTTTGTTCGCGCGCGAAAACCGGGGCATCCCGATCGAGGGCCGGCGCCTATCGCTCTCGACCGCACTCATGGGAGGGGAGGCTCTCTGCTTCCTCAAGGCGCAGAGCCGCCGTCTCAGCTTCGTGCACGGCTCGGGCGCGTCCCTTGATTGCGCGTTCGATGATCTCCCGCATCTCGCGCTCTGGTCACGGCCGCCCGGACGTTTTCTGTCGATTGAGGCTTGGACCGGTCACGGCGACTTCGTCGACGCCGCCGGGGATCTCTTTGCCAAACCCTCGATGCGGTATCTCGCGCCCGGTGCGACCGGCATTCACGCGGCGACCTATTCTTTTCGCGCCATCTGACATCAGGCGAGAGCGGCCTCGGCGTAAGCGGAAAACTTTGTTGGCCTGCCCTCAACTTTGTTTCGGGCGGGGCCGGTTGGCAGCGCTCGGTAATCCTGACAGAAGCTCGCCTCAAGAACCCAGGAGGAGCGCGCCCATGACCGTTTCGGAAGCTCACGAGACTGCAGTCATCCGCGATGGTGCTGGCGGCGGCAGGATCATCGACGGCAAGATCGCCTCCGAACAGGTGCTTGCCGAGGTCGCGGAACGCGCCCGCAAGCTGGCGGAGCATGGCGTGAAGCCGGGGCTCGCCGTGGTGCTCGTCGGCGAGAACCCGGCTTCGCAGGTCTACGTGAAGGCCAAGGGCAAGGCGGCGAAGAACTGCGGCTTCCATTCGATCCAGCACGATCTGCCGGCGACGACAACCGAAGCCGAGCTTCTCAAGCTGGTCGACGAGCTCAACAGGGATCCCGCGATCCACGGCATCCTCGTGCAACTGCCGCTGCCGGGGGGCATCGATGCGACGAAAGTGCTGGAGTCGATCGACCCGGAGAAGGACGCCGACGGCTTCCACCCCATCAACGTCGGGCTGCTCGCCATCGGCTCGACAGAACGGGCGCTGGTGCCGTGCACGCCGGCCGGTTCGCTCGTGCTCGTCGAGAAGGCGGCGGCCGCGCTCGGGGTCAAGCTCGATGGCATGAACGCTGTGATCGTCGGACGCTCGAACATCGTCGGCAAGCCGATGGTGCAGCTGCTGCTCGCGAAAAACATGACCGTGACGGTCGCCCATTCGCGCACCAAGGACCTCGCCGCCGTAGTCAGGGCGGCCGATCTCGTTGTGGCAGCCGTCGGACGTCCCGAAATGGTCAAGGGCGACTGGATCAAGCCCGGTGCCATCGTCATCGACGTCGGGATCAATCGCATCGCCGGAGAAGGCCTGAACGCCGAAGGCAAGCCGAAGACGAAGCTTGTCGGCGACGTCGACTTCGCGGGCGCGGCCAAACATGCCGCGGCGATCACGCCGGTGCCGGGAGGCGTCGGTCCGATGACCATCGCCATGCTGATGTCGAACACGCTGCGATCGGCCGAACGCGCGGCCGGCTGAGCCGAAGCGACCGCGGCTCGGCCGTGCCGTTCAGAGCGCCTTGAGAACGTTGTCGGCGCTCGCCGCGATCGCTTCGCCGGGACTCGCATCGACCGAGAGGCTCTTGATGACCCCGTCGTCGACGATCATCGCGTAACGCTTCGAGCGGGTGCCGAGCCCGCGCTCGCCGAGATCGACTGTCAGGCCGACCGCTTCGGCGAACTTGGCACTGCCGTCGGCGAGGAAGGTCACCTTGCCGGTCCCGCCCGTGTGTTTCGCCCACGCTCCCATGACGAAGACATCATTCACCCCCGTCACGAGGATCTCGTCGACGCCTTTAGCCTTGATCTCGTCTGCTTTGGCGATGAACGGAGGCAAATGGTTGCCGCTGCACGTCGGGGTAAAGGCACCGGGGACCGCGATCAGCACGACCTTGCGTCCGGGAAAAATATCGTCGCTGGAGCGTGGCGCCGGGCCGTCCTCCGTCATCACGAAGAACGTCGCTGCCGGGACTTTGTCGCCGACCTGAATGCTCATGGGTCGTCTCCTTGAAAGATCAGGCCCGATCGGCTGCCATCATTGCTTCGCGGCAGGACCGATGTCGAAGGACCGCATGATCTGCTCGGCGTCTCCCGCCCTGGCGAGAACGAGCGTCACGGGCACTTGGGTCGGCTGACCTGTCGTGACACTCTGCGATGCTGTCAAGGTCCAGGTATTGATCGCCGTCTTCTTGGTCGAGAAATAGAACCCCTCGGGGGCATCCGCGAAGATGTCGGCGATCGGCGTCTTGCCTGCCCAGGTGAGGGTCCAGGTCGGCTCGGCGGCTTTGGCGTCCTTGGCAATGCGGAGAGTGTCCGTCACGGCGAGCGTCTTCGGCACCTGCATCAACGCCGCCTGGACAAGATCCGGCGACGTGCCCGTCCCGCGTGGCTGCAGCTTGAGCTCCGCCTGCCCGTGTCCGGGTATGCAGATTTGGTTGCAGACGGCGTAAGTGACGTCGACGTGGAGCGTCGAGGCTTTCGAAGGATCGATCGGAGACACGGAGACGGGAAAGACCACCTGGCCCGTGTAGCCGAACGCGTCGAGACCTTCCTCGGTGATGCGCTTGGGTACGGGGTAGAGCACGTCCGCCTGTTTGACGTTGTCGGATCCGTTGAACGAGAAGACAGGCGGGACACCGGCTTCGCCCGGCATCTTCCAATAGGTGTGCGATCCCGGCGACATCATGATGTCGATCCCCGCATCATACTTACCTGCCTTCAGGCCGGCTGCCGCAACAAGCCGCAGCGTTGCCGTCAGATCGCCCGAACCAACCTTTAAGCCTTGCGCTTGTGAAGAACGAGGCGCCGAAACGATGCTGAAACCACACAGGATCAAGGAAAGCAGGCAATGCAACCATGAGATGAAAGAACTCTGGAAGGTTTTTTGCTTTGATGAAGTCTCAGCAAGTTTGAATTCGTCGAACGCACGGAACAACGAGATCTGCACAGCATCATCGCCACCATCACATTGAGGCGTTCCATCATGAACAACACGACGAGACACGGAGGTCTTCAGGCGGGTCCCGATGCCGGTTTGGGTAACGCTCAGGGTCTTCACACCAGCGCCGGCTTCAAAGGTCGGGTTCATGCACACGGCGGCTTTCTGGATGGGCAGATGCTGGTGGCGATGCCCGGCATGACGGACGAACGGTTTGCTCGCACCGTGATCTATCTGTGCGCCCACTCGGACGAGGGCGCGATGGGGATAGTCATCAACCGCGCCGCTCCCAAAATCAAGTTTCCGGAACTGCTGGTCCAACTCGACGTGATCGAGAAGGATCAGGCGATCCGTTTGCCGACGAGCGCCGGTTCGACGCAAGTTCTGAAAGGCGGCCCTGTCGAGACCGGGCGCGGTTTCGTCCTGCATTCGAGCGATTTCTTCATCGATAATTCAACACTGGCGATCGACGATTCCATCTCCTTGACGGCGACCATCGACATTCTGCGCGCCATCGCCGACGGATCCGGCCCTTCGAGCGCTATGCTCGCACTCGGCTACGCTGGGTGGCAGGCGGGGCAGCTCGAGTCGGAGATGCAGGGCAACGGCTGGCTCAACGTTCCCGCCGACTTCTCGCTGATCTTCGATAAGGCTCTCGACTCGAAGTACGTCCGCGCGGTGAACAACCTAGGAATCGACCTGTCGAGATTGTCGCCGCAAGCGGGCCACGCCTAACGCGACGCGAACACGCCTGAAAGTCAGTTGCTGCGCGGAACCGGTCCTTTGCGGCCAGGTGCTACCTGTGCCAAGAGGAGCGCCCGTCAGCAGGACTTCCGGATGTACGACCCCAAGTGGATTCGCGAGAACGCGACGGCGTTCGACGAGGGCCGGCGGCGGCGTGGACTTCCTCTGATCGCGAACACCGTCGTCGCGCTCGATGACCGCCGCCGCGCCGCCATCGCCGCGTCGCAGTCGATGCAGCAACGCCGCAATTCCGCTTCGCAGGAAATCGGGGCGGCGCTGAAGGCTAAGGACGTCGCCCGTGCCGAGACGCTGAAGGCAGAGGTCGCGGCGTTGAAACAGCAACTCCCGGCCGTCGAGATCGAGGAAAAGCAGGCGATCGGCGCCTTGGATGCTCAACTGGCGGAGCTGCCGAACCTTCCTCTGGATGATGTTCCTGTCGGGGTGGACGAGCGCGACAATCTTGTACTCCGCGAAGTCGGGACGAAGCCGGTCTTCGGCTTCGAGCCCAAGGAGCACTTCGCCTTGGGTGAAGCGTTGGGCCTTATGGATTTCGAGGTGGCGGCGAAGATATCTGGCGCCCGCTTCGTCGTGACCAGGGGGACGCTGGCGCGACTGGAACGAGCCCTCGCGCAATTCATGCTCGACCTTCACACGGAGGAGCACGGCTATACGGAGATCAGCCCCCCGATCCTCGTGCGCGACGAAGCCATGTTCGGCACGGCGCAACTGCCTAAGTTCCGCGAAGATCAGTTTCTCGCCACCCGTGAAGGCAAGGAGGAGGGCCAGCGCGACCTCTGGCTGATCCCGACCGCCGAAGTCCCTCTCACCAATCTTGTGCGCGAGTCGATCCTCGACGAGATGGCGCTGCCGCTCCGCTTCACGGCGTCGACGCCGTGCTTCCGCGCTGAGGCGGGCGCTGCCGGGCGGGACACGCGCGGCATGATCCGTCAGCACCAGTTCACCAAAGTCGAGCTCGTCTCGATCACGACGCCCGAGCAGTCAGCTGACGAACACGAGCGCATGCTCGGCTGCGCGGAAGCCGTGCTGCAGAGACTTGAGCTGCCATACCGCGTGCTGACGCTCTGTACCGGCGACATGGGGTTCGCGAGCCGAAAGACTTACGACATCGAAGTCTGGCTGCCAGGCCAGGACCGCTATCGCGAGATCTCGTCCTGTTCCGTGTGCGGCGAGTTCCAGGCGCGGCGCATGAACGCCCGTTATCGCTCGCCGGGCATCAAGGCGCTGCGCTTCGTGCATACGCTGAACGGATCGGGGGTGGCCGTTGGTCGCGCTCTCGTGGCCGTGCTCGAGAATTACCAAGAGGCCGACGGCAGTATCCGCGTGCCCGACGCGCTCCGTGCCTACATGGGCGGGCTCACCACGATCCAGTCGAAGGCAGCCTGATGCGAATCCTGATCACCAACGACGATGGCGTTCATTCGCCCGGTCTCGGCGTGCTTGAGCGGATTGCGGGCCAGATCGCGGCGGAGCCAGGCGACGAGATCGTCGTGGTCGCCCCTGAAATGGATCAATCGGGGGTCGCTCATTCGCTTTCGGTCAACGATCCGTTGCGGCTGCGCAAGATCGACGAGACGCATTATGCGGTCAAAGGCACACCGACCGATTGCGTCATCATGGGTCTCAAGCACATCCTCGAAGACAAGAAGGTCGACCTCGTCCTGTCGGGCGTGAACTGCGGCCAAAATCTAGCGGAGGACGTCACCTATTCCGGGACGATCGCGGGAGCGATCGAGGGGACGATCCTGGGCGTTCCCTCGATCGCCCTATCACAGGCTTACGGACGCCACGCCTATGGCGGCGGGCGGGAAAGCATCTTCTGGGACAACGCGGAGATGCACGGGGCCGCCGTTATCCGCAAGATCCTCCAGGCCGGCTTCGGCCGAGACATCGTTGTCAACGTGAACTTTCCGCCGTGCCCACCGCACGATGTGAAAGGGTTCGCGGCAACGGTTCAGGGCCGTCGCGATGCCCAGATCGTCCGGATCGATCCGCGCTTCGACGGGCGTGGCAACCCGTATTACTGGATCGCTTTTGGCCGCAACAACCATACGACGGCAGCTGGGACCGACCTCGAAGCGATGGCGCAGAAGCGCATTTCGGTAACGCCGCTTAAGCTCGACCTGACCGACGAGCCGACGGTGACCCGCTACGCGCAGGTCTTCGCGGATGACGACGCCTTGCGCTAAGGGGCGATGCGGGAGACCGCGATGTCTGTCGACACGCTGGAGGACGAGGTCGAGGGCAAAGCGGCCTTCCACTTGCGCATGCGATCCCGAGGCATCTCCGATCGTCGTATCCTCCGTGCCTTCGAACTCGTGCCGCGTCACGCCTTTTTGCCGCCGCACCTCCGGCACTTCGCGTCCCGCGACGTGGCAGTCCCGATCGGCTGCGGTCAGACCATGCAAGCGCCCTGGTTAATCGCTCGCATGATCCAAGCGCTCGACGTCGAGCCCGGTCATCGCGTCCTCGAGATCGGCTCCGGGACGGGTCACGCGACAGCCCTTCTAGCTCACCTCGGCGCCGAGGTACTCGGGGTCGAGCGGTTCCGCACCCTTGCAGAAGCCGCTCACAAACGTCTCGCCGCGTTCGATCTCCGCAACGCCGCCGTGGTCTGGGCGGACGGGCTGAGTCTGTTGCCGTCGGTCGGGCTGTTCGACCGGGTTCTCGTGCACGGCGTCCTTCCCGCCGGAATCGCGGGACGGCTCGTGCGCGCGACAAGCGCAGGCGGTCTCGTCTACGGGCGGATGGGAGTGGATGGGCAAGCCGCGGTGCGTCTTGCCGAAGGGACCGGAGGTCTGGTTGAAACGATCGTGTGCGACTGCCGTTTGCAGAGGATGCAGCCGGGGCTTTCCGCAATGCTTTGAGCCCGGCGCCGCCGTCGCCTGACGATTTCGGCCCGGCGCAGACATTTCGAGGAGATGCGGATGTCGCAAGCACAGCTCAAGACCGTGGCGGCTGACGCCGAGGCCGGCGCGATATCGCGCAATCCGGCGACGGGCACGCTCATCGCGCGTTATCCATTTCAGACGGAGCGCCAGATCGAAGAAACGCTGGCGGAAACACATGCGGCTTACCTCGCCTGGCGTACGGTTCCGATCGCGAAGCGGGCAGAGGTCGTCGGAGCCTTGGCTCGCGTGATTGAAAGCGAGACCGATCGCTTCGCCAGCCTGATCACCGACGAGATGGGCAAGACCTTGAAGGAGGCACGGGCCGAGATCGTGAAGTGCGCCACCGCGACGGCCTATTTCGCCGCCAACGGCCCGGCCATGCTCGCCGACGAACGAGCGCCGGTCGAGGAAGACGAGGTCTACATCTCCTATCTTCCCATGGGTCCGGTGCTTGGCATCATGCCTTGGAATTTTCCGTTTTGGCAGGCGATCCGGGCCGCGGTGCCGATCATCCTCGGCGGCAACGCCTTTCTACTCAAGCACGCACCCAACGTGATGGGTTGCGCTTACGCCATCAAGGACTGCTGGGAAAAGGCCGGCGCGCCCAATGGGCTCTTCAACGTGCTCAACGTCGACACCGGCCCGGTCGAGGCGGTGATCGCCGATCCGCGCATCGCGGGCGTGACGCTGACGGGGAGCGTCCGGGCCGGGTCCGCGGTCGCCGCGCTTGCCGGGAGAGCCCTGAAGAAGTCGGTTCTGGAACTTGGCGGGTCGGATCCGTTCATTGTCCTCGCCGATGCCGACATCGACAGGGCGGTCGCGGCCGGCGTGTCCTCGCGTCTCGCCAACGCCGGCCAGGTCTGCCTCGCTGCCAAGCGCTTCATTCTCGAAGATCCGATCGCGGAAGAGTTTACCGGCAAGTTCGTCTCTGCCATGAAACGGGCAAAGGTCGGCGATCCGCGTGACGGCCAGACGGTCTTCGGACCGCAGGCGCGCGCCGATCTTCGCGATGAACTCCATCGGCAGGTGGAAAGAAGCGTCGGGGAGGGCGCGACTTTGCTGACCGGCGGCAAGAAAATCGAGGGCGACGGCTTATTTTATCAGCCGACGGTGCTCGGCAACGTGCGCAAGGGCATGACCTGCTATCGGGAAGAGATCTTCGGGCCGGTGGCTTCGATGATCGTCGCCCGTGATGCCGAGCATGCCGTCGCCGTCGCCAACGACAGCGAGTTCGGCCTCAGCGCAAACCTCTGGACGCGCGACCTCGCGAAGGCGCGCGCTCTCGGCCGTCGACTTGAGTCGGGAGGCCTCTTCATCAACGGCTTCACGGCCTCGGATCCGCGCGTGCCCGTCGGCGGCGTGAAAAACAGCGGCTATGGTCGCGAACTCTCGCACTTCGGGATTCGCGAGTTCGTCAACGCGCAGACGGTCTGGGTTCGCAACGGTTGAGCGCTCCGCTGCAGCAATCTTAGCTCTTGTCGAAGTCTTTTGCGTCTCGCACGGCCCATTCCCCCGCGGCGAGCGTGCAGGCGGTGCCCTGGACCGTCCGCTCGGAGAGATCGCGTTTTAGGTCGCCGAGGAACGCGCGGCAAACCCTGCCGTCGACGGGGTAGGCGCGACCCACGGCGGTGATCGCGCCCTTGCTTCGGCTTTTCGCGTTTTCCCAATGGACGGTCGTGCCGTCTCCTTGCGGGTCGAGCGCGGTGGCCAAGGCGGCCTTTTCGCGACGGCGATCTTCTTCGTCGAGGAAACGGCCGAACGGCACAGGAGAATTCGAGCCCGTGACCCCGTCCGCGGGCAAGAGAGAGCCCATCGGGAGTGAAACGGAGCATCCACCGAGGGCGTGCACCGGCGCAATCAGCAACAGGACGAACGACCAAGCCCTGCGGCAGATGCGCGTGGCGGGTACCGATCCGCACAGCTGTGGGGTATGTAAGACCTCGTGCGGCACGCCTGTACTCATGGACGCCTTATTCACGCGGACGTTATCATTGGACGAGTTAAAGACCCGTGACTTCACCCTTTCCGATGATCCATTTGCGCTCTTCGCGACTTGGCAGGCGGAGGCTGCGAGCAGCGAACCGAACGATCCGACCGCCATGGCCGTCGCGAGCGTTGACGATGATGATCTGCCGGACGTGCGCACTGTGCTCTGTCGCGGCTATGACGAGCGCGGGTTCGTGTTCTACACCAATTTCGAGAGCGCGAAGGGCCGCGAGTTGCTGAATCGCCGAAAGGCTGCCGCGCTTTTTCATTGGAAGAGCCAACGCAAGCAGGTCAGGATTCGCGGCAGCGTCGATGTCGTCGCCGACGAAGAAGCCGATGCCTATTTCGGCAGCCGGCCGCGGGGTAGCCAACTCGGCGCTTGGGCCAGCCAGCAGTCGCGGCCGCTCGCCAGCCGCGCCATCCTGGAAGACGCGGTGTCCGCCGTCGATACAACCTATCCCGAGACGGTCCCGCGTCCTCCGCACTGGAGCGGCTTCCGCATCCAACCGTTGCAGATCGAGTTCTGGTCCGACGGGGCTTATCGTCTTCACGACAGGATCCTGTTCGCACGGTCAGCACTCGACGCGCCCTGGACCAAGAGCCGGCTCTACCCATGACCGCCGTGCAGCCGGCGGACGGCCGCCTTTACCCGCAGCGGCCGCTGCTGGCGGCGAGTCTGGCCGTAATCCGGGACGATCGTGTTCTGCTGGCCCAGCGCGCGATGCCGCCGCTCGCCGGCCGCTTCACTCTCCCCGGCGGCCTCGTCGAATCAGGGGAGCACCTCGCCGATGCCGCCCTGCGCGAAATGCGGGAAGAGGTCGGCGTCGAGGCGCGCATCATCGGCTTCAACCGCCATGTCGAGGTCATCGAGCGCGATGCCACGCAGGCTGTCCGGCGGCACTATGTGATCGCCTCCTTCGTCGGACGCTGGCTTGCCGGGGAAGGCGCTCCCGGGCCGGAGGCGGATGCCGTGGTCTGGGTCAAGCTCGAGGAGGTCGAGGCCCTTCCCGTCACCGATCACCTGTTGCCGCTGCTCGCGGCAGCTTGGCAGCTCGCGCGCGCGGACGAACGATGTCGCTGAGGCGCCGTTCGGCTCACCTCAAGAGGTCGCGGGAGCAGGTCGTGCTCTCGACGCTGATTGCCCTCTGCGCAGCCGCGGTGTC
Source organism: uncultured Beijerinckiaceae bacterium (assembly GCA_964243415.1). Taxonomy (GTDB): domain Bacteria; phylum Pseudomonadota; class Alphaproteobacteria; order Rhizobiales; family Beijerinckiaceae; genus RH-AL1. Next base: position 11,360 of record CAXTFG010000056.1, read on the forward strand.
TCCGGCTTGGGCGCAGCGAGCGCATCGGCCGCCACCCGTCGTGCTGCCGCCATCTGTCCCGGCGGCGCCCGCACCTCCGCCCGAAATTAAGTCTTACGATCCACAACTGATGCGACTCGCCGAGATCCTCGGCGCTCTGACGTATCTACGAGGGATTTGCGGCGATCGCGATACCGGGGACTGGCGTGCGCGCATGCAGGCTCTGCTCGATGCGGAAGGAGTTCCGGCAATACGCAAGGACAGGCTTGCCGGAGCCTACAATCAGGGCCTGCGAGACTACGAATTCTCGTACCATTCCTGCACAGCCAACGCCCACCTCGTGATCGAACGATACGTCGTCGAGGGCGAACGGATCGCGCGGGACATTCAGAACCGCTTCCGCGGCAGTTAGCGTTTCGTCGGCGCTCGGCTTCCGAGTCGGCGAACTATCACCTGTTTCTGCGAGTGCACGTCAACCATGTCGATCTTCGTCTCGATAAGACGCCAGTTTTCGCCGGTTCACCCCGACGGCTATAAGTTCGTGGCGATATTCGCGCTGGTGACGCTGGTCCTCGCGTGGTTGTGGCAGCCGCTCGGTTGGATCGGCGCCGTCCTGACGTGCTGGTGCATCTACTTCTTTCGCGACCCGGTTCGGCACACCCCCGTCGATGGCCACCTCGTCGTGTCTCCCGCGGACGGGATCATTTCGTCCCTCGGACTGTTTTCGCCACCGCCCGAGCTTGGGCTCGGCGTCGAGCCCATGCAGCGGATCTCCGTCTTCATGTCGGTCTTCGACTGCCACGTGAACCGCATGCCGATTTCGGGACGGATCGCGAAGATTGCCTACCGACCGGGTCTTTTCGTCAACGCCGACCTCGACAAGGCAAGCGAGGACAATGAGCGTAACGCCCTTGTCATCGACAGCGAGCGGGGGCGGTTCGGTCTGGTCCAGATCGCAGGGCTCGTGGCACGCCGCATCATCTGCTTCGGAAAGCAGGGCGAGAGGCTAGGCGTTGGCCAACGCTTCGGTTTGATTCGGTTCGGATCGCGCGTGGACGTTTATTGCCCGCCAGGCGCGCGCCCGATGGTGACGATCGGCTCGAAGGCAATCGCAGGCGAGACGATCCTCGCGGAATTCGGCGAGTCCGACGCGGTCAGGCTGTTTCAGAAGGAATGAGCCCTTTGCCGAGTCGCCCAAAACGCAAAGAGGCGGCCGAGGCCGCCTCTTTTCGTGGCTGAGACCTGCTCAGTAGCGAGCGCGCACCAGCAGAGAAGCGCACTGAAGCTCGAGCTGCGAATAGAGATCGACGTTGTTGTAGATGAAGGCCCCCAGCTTGATCGGGATCGCTGGCGGAACGATATGCTGGACGAAGCCGGTGCCGAACTCAGCTGGGCTGAGCGCCTTCCAGCTGCCGTCCGGCAACTTGGTGAAGTTGCCGCAATTGATTGTGCTGTAGGCCGTTGTCGGGCCGAGCTGGATCACTACCGGCGCTTGCTGTTCCCTAAAGAAAACCAGAGGCGACAGGAAGTCGAACGGCAACGGTGCGATCAGCGGCGGCGGCGGGGCCGGAGCCGGCAAATCAGCGGCCGAAGCAGCTGCGGTGAACCCGAGCGAGCCGAGCAGCGAAAGCGAAATCAGGAACTTCTTCATAGTCTACCCCCGTGGACTAGCTTGGTCTCAAACGGACCCGCTGAAGACTATTCACCATGCCTGGCAAAAGACCGTCGGCGAACGCTTTTCGACCGTATTCTTGCCGAGATTGGGCGACCTGAGCCGCCTCGTCAATGCGCTGGGACAGGATAGGAGCCCGAAGTCGAGGAACTTGGACCGCTCAGCCCACGTTCTTCGATGAGAGTGGCAGATTAGTCGCTCGACGGGGGTCCAAATCGTCAAGAAAAGTCTTTTCCAATCGGCTGAGCTCCTTGGCGTTGCCGGTGTGAGGCTCCCCGCTTTCGCACAGGTTGCCATCCACCCTACGTGCCGGTCGCTCCGATCCTTACGGTTTCCCTGTGCCGTTTGGTTTCCTTCAGCCCGACGAGACGCTCGGAACGAATCCTTCCTTGGTGGTTTCGACTGACCCGTACAATCCCGCGCTCGATGTTTTGCCGCGATGCGAATATCCTAACGAATGGAACGTCACCGACTTCTCGCGCGACTTCAATGGCATTCCCAACGATGCAGCCATTATGTGCCCGGCTCCGGCGGACGTACGCGCGCGACACTCAATGTTCCGACGATCTCCGAAGCCGAGCTCGTTCCGTGCCCTACAGTCTTTTAAGGAGCTCTGCGTGTTGAAGCTCTCCGCCGTGGCTCTCGCGGCGATCATGTCGGTCGGACCTGCGGGCAATTGCTTCGCCCGGCCTGTTCGACACCATCGGGTACTGCATCGGTACTACACGTTCCAGCAGGGCAACTCCGGAGTCGAGGCAGCGACGGGGACCGTGTTCGGTCTTATCGGTGCGGGCATCGCCGGAGCGTCGACGGTGACGGTTCCGTATCCACAGGGCGATGGGTTCTACGACCGGGGAGACTACGGCCCTCGTTACTAGACCGGTCTTCGGAGAGCTTCACTCGGAGACAGCTCTTCCGGGAGAGGCTCAAGCCGAGCAAGTCTGTCCAAGGCGCCCTGAAGGATGTAGGCCGCCGCCATTCGATCCACGACGGCGGCACGTTTGGCGCGGGACGCGTCCTGTTCAATCAGCGCGCGTGTCACGGCAGCCGTCGACAGCCGCTCGTCCCACAGGATGAAGGGCAGGGGCGAGAGCGGCGCCATGTTCCTGATGAAGGCGCGCGTCGCCTGGACGCGTGGTCCCTCCGTTCCGTTCATGTTCAGCGGCAGACCGATCACGATGGCAACGACCTCCTTCGCCAGCTCGAGCACGGCGGCTGCGTCATTCGCGAATCGCGTCCGTCGAACCGTCGTGACCGGCGTGGCCAGGCGCCTTTCGACGTCCGACACGGCGACCCCGATGGTCTTGGTGCCGAGGTCGAGACCCATCAGGCGGTCGAAACGCGCCAGCCGACCCTGAAGCGCGGCGAGCTCGATGATGTTGGCGGCCATATCCGACCATATCGCCGGACACCGGATCGGCCGCCAGCAAATTTGTCGCCCGCAACGATGACGTCTAGGGAACGACGATGATATACAGCTCGCCTCTCAACCGGAAAGTCGCATGTCCGTCGATCAGGACACCGTTCGTCGTATCGCCCATCTCGCGCGCATCAGGATACCCGAGAGCGAAGTGGTCGGGCTGCAGGGTGAGCTAAACGCGATCCTCTCCTTCGTCGAGACCTTGAGTGAGATCGACGTCACGGGCGTCGAGCCGATGACCTCCGTAATGCCGATGCCGATGAAGAAGCGTCAGGATGTCGTCGACGACGGCGAGATCGCCGGCGCCGTGACCGCCAATGCGCCGGCCAGCGAGGATCATTTCTTCATGGTCCCCAAGGTCATCGACTGATCAAGCGAGAGCACCGACGATTGTCCGAATTGATAACCCTGTCCCTTGCCGAGGCCCGCGATGGCCTCAAGGCGAAGAGCTTTTCGGCCGTCGAGCTCAACCGAGCGCATGTCGACGCCGTCGCCGCCGCCCGGTCGCTGAACTGCTTCATCGTCGAGACGCCGGACCTGGCGATGGCGGCCGCGGTGGAATCGGACGCGCGTTTGGCTCGCGGCCAAGCACGCCCGCTTGAAGGCATCCCACTCGGCATCAAGGACCTGTACTGCACGAAAGGGGTCCAGACCACGGCGGGAAGCCATATTCTGGAAGGCTTCGTCCCGCCCTACGAGTCGACGGTGTCGGCGAATCTCTGGCGCGACGGCGCCACGATGCTGGGCAAGCTGAACCTCGACGAGTTCGCGATGGGCTCGTCGAACGAGACGTCCTATTTCGGGCCGGTCAAGTCGCCATGGCGTCGGCAGGGGTCGAACGCCAGCATCGTGCCCGGCGGCTCCTCCGGCGGTTCGGCGTCGGCGGTGGCCGCCCGGCTGTGCTTCGGCGCGACCGCGACCGACACGGGCGGCTCGATCCGTCAGCCGGCGGCGTTCACCGGCACCGTCGGCATCAAGCCGACTTATGGGCGGTGTTCACGGTGGGGCATCGTCGCGTTCGCGTCCTCGCTCGATCAGGCTGGGCCGATCGCGCGTGACGTCCGCGACTGCGCCATTCTGCTGCGCTCGATGTCCGGCCACGATCCCAAGGATACGACCTCCGTCGATGCCGCGGTGCCGGACTTCGAGGCCGCTGTCGGGGCCTCGATGAGGGGCAAGACGATCGGCGTGCCAAAGGAATACCGGATGGACGGCATGTCCAGCGAGATCGAGGCGCTCTGGCAGCAGGGCGTCGGCTGGATGAAGGACGCCGGCGCGACCATTGTCGACATCTCGCTCCCCCATACGAAGTATGCGCTTGCCGCCTACTATATCGTGGCGCCTGCCGAGGCCTCGTCGAACCTCGCCCGTTACGACGGTGTGCGCTATGGCCTCCGCGTCCCCGCCCGCGACATCGTCGATATGTACGAGGAAACGCGTGCGGCGGGATTCGGCAAGGAGGTGCGCCGGCGTATCATGATCGGCACCTACGTTCTCTCGGCCGGGTATTACGACGCTTACTACGTCCGCGCCCAGAAAATCCGGACCCTCATCAAACGCGACTTCGAGGAAGTCTTCGCCAAGGGCGTCGACGCGATCCTGACGCCCGCGACACCGACCGCCGCGTTCGCCGAGGGCGAGAAAGGATCGGGCGATCCGATCGAAATGTACCTGAACGACGTCTTCACGGTCACGGTGAACATGGCCGGGCTACCGGGTATCGCCGTGCCGGCCGGCCGTTCCGCGCAAGGCCTGCCGCTCGGCCTTCAACTGATCGGCCGCCCATTCGACGAGGAGACGCTCTTCACCGTCGCTGCCGCCATCGAACAGGCCGCGCCGAGAATCGAGCTGCCGCCGCGTTGGTGGTGAATCAATACCGATCGCGCCGCGAGAGTTGGTGAACACCGTGCCGCGTCCGACCGAAGACGAGCTGATCGCCCGCTACTTCGCGCCTCTCGCCGGGCCGGGCGGCCTTGGTCTGCGCGACGACGCGGCACTCGTTACGCCGCAGGCCGGCTGCGACCTCGTCGTCACTAAAGACATGCTGGTTGCCGGCGTTCATTTCTTTCCCGATGATGCGCCCGACGCGATCGCCCGCAAGGCCCTCCGGGTCAACCTGTCCGATCTTGCTGCCAAGGCGGCCTCGCCACTCGGTTTCCTGCTCGGCCTCGCCCTGCCGGCGGACTGGACCGAGCCGTGGCTGCAGGGCTTCGTCGCCGGCCTCGCCGACGATGCGGCGACGTTCGCTTGCCCCCTGCTCGGCGGCGACACGGTCGCGATGCCGGGTCCGCTGACGCTGTCCATCACCGCGTTCGGTGAGGTGCCAGCTGGCCGCATGGTCCCACGGACCGGCGCCAAAGCGGGCGACTCAATTTATGTGACCGGCTCGATCGGCGATGCCGCGCTGGGTCTTCATCTGCGCTGGGACAAGCCGGAAGAGCGCGCCTGGACCGCCGCCCTCGAGGAGAGCGCTCGCGACGCCTTGCTGGCCCGCCATCTGCGGCCCCAGCCGCGTCTCGCCCTACGGGAGGCTCTCCTGGCGCACGCTCGCGCGGCGATGGACGTCAGCGACGGTTTCCTCGGCGATCTCGCCAAGATGCTGCGGCTCGAGGGGCTCGGGGCCTCGATCCGCGCCGCGGACGTTCCGCTTTCTGAGGCCGTACGCGCCGTTATCGGGCACGACGCGCGGCTGCTCGAGGTCGCGCTGACCGGCGGCGACGACTACGAGATCATCTGCGCGGTGCCGCCCGCTGATGCGCGCGCTTTCGAAGCCGCCGCCCACCAGTGTGGCGTTGCCGTGGCGTGCGTCGGTTCAGCGGAAGCCAACGGAGGCGAGATCGCCGTCCGGGATGATGCCGGCACTGTGATGGCGTTCGCGCGCACAAGCTTCCAGCACTTCACCTAGTTTGATCTCGCGCCGTCGCTGAGGAACGCCAGCGGGGGTACCTTGCTGTCTTTCGGCACCGGCACCTGCGCCACGTTCAGCGTCATGCAGACGATGTCGTAATAACCGGCCAGGGTGATGATATCGACGATGCCGCGTTCGCCGAAAATGGCCAGAGTTTTGGCGTAAGTCGGATCGGACACGACCTTCTCGCGGCGCAATTCGCTCGTGAAATGATAGAGAGCTGCCTCCTCCTCGCTCATGCCGGTCGGTTCCTTACCCTGGGACACGGCGGCGAGCACATCGGGAGACACCCCGCCCTTGATCGCCAGCGGGTAGTGGTAGTCCCACTCGAAAGCCGAGTTCCAGGTGCGCCCTGCCAGGAGGATGGCGAATTCGCTGAGGCGTGGTGCCAGTGACGACTTGAAGCGCACGTACTCGCCGACCTTCTGCAATCGCTCCGCGGCCGGAGGACTGCGCAACCAAGCCTGGAACGGCCCGGCGGCGTTCTTTCGCGGCCCAGACGCGATCGCCTCGTAGATCGCCTTCTGTTCGGGCGACATCTGGCCCGGCGGGATATCGGGGAAGCGCTCGGCGGCGCGGGAGGGCATGGATGCCGCGATGAGGAGCAGCAGGGCAAAGGCGCGATTCATGGAAAATTCCTCAAGGCGAATACAAGAATATCGGCAAACTTAAGCGTGGCCATTGCGGCTTTCGGCGGTTTGCGGGTAAAGCCGCTTCCAACTATGGTCCGCGCCTTCCAAAAGAGCGCGACTTTCGGGGGAGACGTTTAGGCGATGCTGGGTATCTGGTTGGTCATCCTCGGCGGTTTGCTTTCGATCGTGTACGGGA
>CAXTFG010000057.1:0-2296 GCA_964243415.1 uncultured Beijerinckiaceae bacterium
CGGACATGAGCGGGACGGACATCCTCGAGAAGATCAAGGCGGACGACAAGTTGCGAAAAGCGCCTGTGGTCGTCCTCACGACGACGGACGACCAGCGCGAAATCCAACGCTGCTACGCCCTGGGCTGCAACGTTTACATCACCAAGCCGGTCGAATACGAAACCTTTGCCCAAGCCATCCGCCAGCTCGGCCTATTCCTCTCAATCATGCAGGTGCCCGAACAGACATGATGGTCTCGGCGTCTCCGCGGCTCCTCTATATCGACGACGATGCCGCGTTGCGCCGCCTCGTTCAGCGCTCCCTGCAACGGCTTGGCTACGAGGTCGTGCTCGCCGACGGAGGTCTCGAGGGCATTGCCTATCTCAAGGCCGAGCGTTTCGATGCCGTCGCGCTCGACCATTTCATGCCGGGCAAGGAAGGGCTGGAAGTTCTCGCCGAGATCATGGCGCTTCCGGACCACCCGCCCGTGATCTATGCCTCCGGCAGTGACGAAGGCCGCATCGCGATCGCGGCGCTGAAAGCGGGCGCCGCCGATTACGTCATCAAGGACGTCGGCGGCGTCTTCATCGAGCTTCTGCAGAAGTCGATCGACAACGCTGTCGAACAAGACCGCATGCGGCGCCAGAAAATCGAGGCGGAACGCGAGATGCGGGAAGCCCGCGAGCGTGCCGAAACGCTCCTGGGCGAGGTCAACCACCGCGTCGCAAACTCTCTGGCGCTTGTCAGTTCCTTCGTTTTCTTGCAGCAGAAGGCGCTGGGCTCCGACCAGGTGCAGGCGCGTGCCGCCCTGGCCGACGTGCAGCTGCGTATCAGCGCGATCGCGCAGATCCACCGGCGTCTGTACACGTCGGACGACGTCAGCGTGATCGAGATGGACGCCTACCTGAAAGGGCTGGTCGAAGAGCTGTCGGCGGCGATGATCGCGGACGGCCCGGAAAGGGCCATCAAGCTCGATGTCGAACCGGTACGCATGGCGACCGATCGCGCCGTTTCGCTCGGCGTGATCGTCACGGAACTCGTCACGAACGCCTGTAAATATGCCTACCCCGATAACGCGGCAGGAGAGATCAGGGTGGCGCTTCGGCGAGACAACAGCACGCTTTCGCTCACCGTCGAGGATGACGGCATCGGCGTTTCGGCCGACACCGGCTCGAAGGGAACAGGTCTCGGCACCCGCATCATCCGTGCGATGGCGGCAAGCCTACAGGCCAGCCAGCACTCCGATCCGACGTTCCGGGGGACCCGCGTCGTCCTGTCGTTTCCATCGCTCGCCGCGGCTTGAACGGCAGGGTCTTAAAGAAGAGTAGCGCCGGCAAAGCCGACGCTACTCCCGCGAAAGCTGCTTAGATCAGGCGGCTTCGCCGATTCCGCCTTCTTCGGCTTCCTCGATGTCATCGGCGCCGCTCTCAACATCATCGGTCTTCCCGCGACGCGGCCCCTTCTGAAGCTGGCTTTCGACGAGCTTCAGCGCTTCGTGATCGGTCAGCTTCTGAACGGAGGCGAGTTCGCGAGCAATCCGATCGAGTGCAGCCTCGTAGAGCTGCCGCTCAGAATAGGACTGTTCCGGTTGCGCATCGGACCGGTAAAGATCCCGAACGACTTCGGCGATGGCGACGAGGTCACCGGAGTTGATTTTTGCTTCGTACTCCTGGGCCCGCCGCGACCACATCGTCCGCTTGACGCGAGCACGTCCGGTCAAGGTATCTAGCGCGCGCTTGACGACGGCGGGTTCGGCCAGCTTACGCATGCCAACGCTCACGACCTTTGGCAGCGGCACCTTCAGGATCATCTTGTCCTTGATGAAGCTGATGACGAAAAGTTCGAGCTTGTAGCCTGCAACCACTTGCTCTTCGATCGCGGTGATCTGCCCAACGCCATGGGCGGGATAGACGATGAATTCCCCCGTCTTGAAGCCCTGCCCTTTGCTCGCCGCCACCGGCTTGGCCGCCTTCACCGGCGCAACAGACACGCTGGGTTGGACCGCGGCCGGACGCGGTACCTCGTTCGGCCGCGCGGGCACAACCGTCGCGACCGCGATGTCTTCGCCGACGGACTTCTTCAGCTTGCTATTTGCCACCTGGCTCTACCTTTCCAGACGATTGTTCTTCTGATCTCGCCGCCGCTTCGCAGCGACGCGCGGTACACTATTCTGTTCTGCTCAGCACGTTTTCATCCGAATGCAACCGGCAATCCCGCTCGCATTTCGACCAGAGCGCGGAATTTTCGCTTGGCTTCCATGGCGACCATCTTTAAACATTCGACATCGGCCGCGATGGTTCGAAAATTCAGTTCTTCG
>CAXTFG010000057.1:2306-17922 GCA_964243415.1 uncultured Beijerinckiaceae bacterium
AGCTCTGCTCCCCGATAGCTGCTCAACCGTTGTGCCTCCGCGCAGAAGATTTACTCCGCGCGACCATGGCGCGGAAGTGGTCTAAAAACCGAAGAATACCTGAGCTGCCCGTATCGACCAGGCGCGGAAGTCGAGCCGTGGTCTGCAAACCTGCTGAGCACCCCGATTTCGGATGTGCGATACAGCACATCCGCCCACGAGGCGCGACAGATCTACAAACCGTTAACGTTGCCTATCACGGAGATGCTCGAAAATCAACGGAAACCGGACCATGCCGCCTCGGGGACGCGGTCCGGTAGTTAATTTCGGCGCTGCTCGATCACCGGCTTTGTGCCCTTTTCGAACATCGGCTGTTAAGCTCAGTCGCCCTCGCCGGGGTTGGCCGAAAACAGCTCGAGCTTGCCGTCCTTGCCGTCCATGGACTTTGCGTCCGGCAATGGATCACGTTTCTTGGTCAGGTTCGGCCAGCTCTTAGCCATGTCGAGGTTGAGCTTCAGCCAAGGCTCAAGACCCTTTCCGGTATCCGGCTTGATGGCCTCCGCCGGGCACTCAGGTTCGCAGACGCCGCAATCGATACACTCGTCGGGATGGATGACGAGCATGTTTTCGCCTTCATAGAAGCAGTCGACGGGACACACCTCGACGCAGTCGGTGTATTTGCACTTGATGCAGTTTTCGACGACGACATACGTCATGGACTGGTCCCTTCCGACCTCGCGGGCGGTGTGTCTTTCTCTGTCGATTGATGCCGCTTGCTATTCGCTTCGGCGAGCCATGGCAAGCAACGCTCAGCCATGCGCCAGCGTATCAGAACGTGTCTCGAATTCTCACCGCACTTGAAGCGGCTTGGTGTCGCCGATTTCCTCAAAGAGCAGACTGGCTTCGCGGAAAGGGCCGCGTCGATTTCCTACGCCGAGGATGCGAAGAACGCGGACCCGACGCTCGAGAGCGATCGTGAGAACATCCCCCACACCGACGGCTTTGGCGGACGCCGTCGATCGGACGCCGTTGATGCGGAGGTACCCCTCTTCGACAAGACGGGCTGCGAGGCTTCGCGTCCTGACGACGCGCGCATAGCAAAGCCACTTGTCGATACGCTGCTGTTCTGTCCCCATTCTCGCTTCCAACGGCGGTCGGCGATGAGGTGGCGTTGACGGGCAGCCGGTTCAATCACGGCGAACCGCGTTCAAGTAAACGTGCATTCGTTTTACCAAGGCACGCACGGCTCTTTGAGTCCGCTCAATGCGGATCCCGGAGGTGAACGTGCGCGACGGACCAGGGCGCACGGCGATTGCGAGATCGACGCTTTTCGTGCGATCCGGCCAAAGCTTGTCGATCATGGGATGATCGGGGATGGCGCAGGAATCCGTCATCGAAGTCCCGAGATCGGCGATCTGCGCATCGGCGAGATCCATTGTGAACTGGACGCCCGGAGAGAGCGAGGCGAGGTTCTCCTCGAAAGCCGTCTTCCAAAAGTACGCGCAGCTGCCGCTCGTCAGAATGAGGCCCATCGCGACGGCCTGCCCGTTCAGTTCGAGCGCATCGACGCGACCTTTTCCTTCCTCCGCCATCGCTTGCATCATGGTGCGCGTGAATGTCGCGAGACCAGGGCCGGTCAGCAGGGCGGTCCCGCGCCTGCCTTTCCAGCCTTTTCCCTCCAGCGCGAGGAAAGCTTCGGTTGCCGCGACGACAGCTGCTGGAGTGCGTGCGCTGACGTAGGCTCGCGCGCCATGATCGTCGAGACGCCTGCGTTGGCGCTTGCGCTCCTTTCGCGTTTTAGCCGATTGCAGCGACAAGACCTTGGCGTCGCCCCGCCCCACGCCATGCAGCACGGCGCGATGATGTGAACCGAGCTCGACGACGGCATGGGCGGTCGCGAGGTTGGCGATGACGCTCGTCATGAACGGCCCGTCGGCACGCAAAGCGGTCAAGATAAGCGCAGCAGGACGGCTGGGGTTCTTCGCGAGCCAGTCGAGCATCGCGGCGAAAGCGTCTAGACCTCGCTCGCGATCCAGCAGCGGCGTACCGAGACAGACCAACTTGTCACGGAATCCTCGGGCGCGCCCGAGTACTGCTATCCGCGGAGTACGTACGGGGAGTAGAGCGAGCAACCGATGGTGGACTTGCCCCTCCCAGACCAGGAGGAAGTCAGGTCGACTCGAAGGGCTGACATGCTGCACCAGAGGAAGCGCGAAAGCCGGATCGAGGAAGACGTTGTCTTCGAGCGCGCGCTCAGTCAAGTCTGCCCAGGCGGCACGGTGGGCGGCCATGCGGGGCGCCGAGACCTGTTCAACCCATATCGGCGCGGCAAGTTTGGCCTGCGCGGCTCGAGGAAATTGCGCCGAAGCAGCTTTGCTCGCGGCGCTTCCGACCTGCTTCACCGTCGTTCCCGCCTTGGTTCAGGGCGACCATGTCACGCGTTCCTCGCGAACGTGTCGACAGATCGACCCTACACGTCAAACCCTGACGGGACATTGAAAACCCCAAGCTTGGTGAAGCTCGGGAACGTGCGGGGTCACACGCCCCAGAAGGTCGGCTCGGCCTCGGCAAGGCGGCCGCCAACCCGCACCGGCGCGATCCGGACAGCTCGGCCCGCCGCATCCGTCTCGACGGCGACGCCGCAGAGAGTTGCCGGGCCATTGGCCGGCTCGAAGCGGACGCCTGGCGTTTTTCGCAGCAGGCGACGCACCGGCTCTTCCTTGTCCATGCCGATCACGGAATCATAATCGCCCGTCATGCCGGCATCGCTAAGGTACGCCGTGCCGCCCGGCAGGATTTGATGGTCGGCGGTCGGCACGTGCGTATGCGTCCCAACGACGAGCGAGGCGCGGCCGTCGATGTGATGAGCTAGCGCCATTTTCTCGCTCGTCGCCTCGGCATGGAAATCGACGACGGCGGCGTCGCATGCCTGGCCCAGCGGGCACGCCTCTAGCTCACGGTCGACCGAAGCGAACGGATCGTCCATCGCATCCATGAAGACGCGCCCTATTGCGTTCACCACAAGCACGCGGCCGCCACCCGAAACTTCGACAAGCGCCGCCCCAGCTCCCGGCGTCCCTCCGGGGTAGTTGGCGGGACGGATAAGCCGCGGTTGGCGCGCGATGAAGACCAGCGCTTCCCGCTGATCAAAGCTGTGGTTGCCGAGCGTGACACAATCGGCCCCCGCATCGAGGAATTCTTGGCAGATCGCTTCCGTGATCCCGAAGCCGCCCGCGGCGTTTTCGCCATTCACCACGACGCAATCAAGCGACCAACGTCGGCGCATGCCTGGCAGCTGGTCGTTCAGGACGGCGCGGCCGACGCGGCCGACGATGTCGCCGATGAACAAGAGTCGCATCAGGTCGTGCCCGTGCAGGCGATCGTCTCCGAGTCCGTCACCACGAGGTCGAGCGGCTCGTCGTGCGCCTCGTTCGGGATGAAAAGAACTTCCTGCCCGGCATAGGCGACCCCGATCGCGACGACCGCTTTCTCGGCCCGCAGCGCCGCAAGCGTCAGATCATAGAAGCCGGCACCATAGCCGAGGCGATGGCCGCGTCGGTCGAAGGCAGCGACCGGCACGAACACCAGATCGGGCTCAAGAAGTTCGGCCGAGGTAAACGGCTCCAGAATGCCCAAGCGTCCGGCGACCATCTCGTCGCCGGATGTCCAGCGGCGAAAGATGAGGCGCGTGCCGCGTATTCCGGTGACAGGCAAGCAGACGGCGAAGCCGGCCTCCTGGAGCGCGTGCATCAGCGGCTCCGTCGCAACCTCGTCGCCGATGGACGAGAACACCGCCACCACCGCTGCCGACTGAGCCCGCGCGAGGTCTGGTCCGAGCCGGGCAAGCCGCTTTGCAAAGGCCGAGGCAGTGCCGGGAGCGACCCGAGCGCGAACAGCCAGCCCCGCTTCGCGCAGACCACGCTTGTCGAAGGCTGCGGTCAAGGAATAGTGCGGGCCACGAAAGCCGTGGGACATCGACCCCGGGAACCTACAACGTAGGTGGGCGCCATGTGACCGAGTCCACGGACAAGGCCAGGGACAGCTCCCTTGAGATCGATAAGGCCCCGGGAATACAAATCCAACACGCACCCCGCAGCACCGCCTACACAATGTAGAGCAGAGCGAGGCATTCCGCCAGGGTCGTTCGCGTCCATCACGCCGGGGAACCGGTCGGAGCGGCGGCACCGATCGGGCCCGCCTCGAAAGCCGCGCGGAGATGGTCCGGGAGCCGTACGGGCCGCCCCTCACGAATGGCGATCACGTTGACCTCCGCGCGGCTCACCGCGACGTCGCCACGCTTCGCCGTCTGAGCGAAGCGAACCAAAGGCCCGCGCGCTTCCACGACGGTCGACTCGATGATGAGAAGGTCGTCCATGCTGGCCGGACGAAGATAGTCGACGGCGATCCGGCTCACCACGAAGAGAAGGCCCGCGTCGTCCCGCTGCAACGCCGATTGCATCGCGCCGAGACTGCGAAGAAACTCGGTTCGGCCGCGCTCGAAGAAGCGCAGGTAGGCGGCATGATAGACGTACCCGCTGAAGTCGGTGTCTTCGTAGTAGACCCGGATCGTGGTGACGTGCGGCACGGACATCGCAGGGCTTTCGCAGCGTCCGGAAAGCCGGTCAACAGGAGACGCTATTATAGTGCAGCAGGCGACCAATGGTGGGGCGCGCGGGCGGCAAGCGCAGGTTATCGTGCTAATCGGCGTCAGCGGCAGCGGCAAGACCACGGTCGGCAAGCGACTCGCGCCGGCGCTCGATGCCACATACCTGGAGGGCGACGACTACCACCCCTCGTCGAATATCGCGAAGATGCGCTCGGGCATGCCGCTCACCGACGCGGACCGAAAGCCCTGGCTGGAGAAGCTTGGCCACGCGATCTCCGAGCACTGTCGGCAAGGGCGATCCATCGTCGTCGCGTGCTCGGCGCTGCGGCGGCTGTACCGCGACCAGCTAGCCGCGGCGGCGCGCCATCCATTGACCTTCGTTCATCTCACCATCCCGCCCGCCATCCTTGAAGCGCGGATGCGGACGCGTCGGCAACATTTCATGCCGGTGTCCTTACTCGAGAGCCAGCTCAGGCTCCTGGAGCCTCTCGCGCCGGATGAAGACGGCACGGAAATCGCCGAGACGGGGACGGCCCAGCAGACAGTGGAAGCCATTCGCCGCTGGATCCGTCTTCGTAGCCAAGGCAAGCTGCAGGGGAGACACGAAAAAGGGCGGCATCGCCGCCCTTTTCTCCGCGAACTTCACCCGGTTGCCGGCAATGGGCCGCCCGGGCCAGCGGACTAGGTAATCCCCCCCCGCTCAGCGAGCGCCCTTGCCGTCGCCGTCGCGCATGTTTCCCTTCGGCTCCTGCACATGGGCCTCGAGGAACCACAACTGCTTGTCGATCCCACGCGACACTTCGGTGAAAAGATCAGCTGTATCGGGATCGCCCGCTTCGTCCGTCTCGTCGATGTTGTCGCGGACGGCATTGGCGTAAACGGCATAGCGATCAATGAGGGCAGCAAGGTGATCGCCGATCGCATAGATATCGACGGGGTAAGCAGCGAGCTTGGACTCGGCGGCGACCGCCTGGGTTGTTCCGCGCGCCGTCCCGCCAAGCTGGGTGATACGCTCCGCGACCTTGTCATTGTAGTTGTCGACCTTGTCGCGAAAGCCGTCGAGCATTTCGTGGATGCCGATGAACTCGGGGCCCTTCAGGTTCCAGTGCGCCTGCTTGATGACAAGAGCGAGGTCGATGCCGTCGACGAGGCGCGCCTGCAAGGTCTCGATCGCGACCTTTTTCGCATTGCTGTTCGTTTCGTTCCGGGTCCGATGCATATGCATGGTTTGGCTCATGCCTTTAGCCGCTGAAGTCATCTCAGATCCTTTGCTGTTCGTCAGGTCGCAGGCGTGAAAAAACGCGTGGACGCACGTGCGCGTCCGACCGACTTCTCAACCATGTGTCTCCGCCTAGGTTCCGGACTTCGCTCTGCGACAGGTCTTGCAGAACGTGACCGCCTCCATGATCTTTACGACGCGGGCGTGGCGCCGCGCGAACAGGGAGTCGAACGATGGGCGGCTGGAGCAATGACGCGCGCGGCTGGCAGCGCATGCGCAGGGCGGGGACGGGTATTCCGGCGGCCGGCGGCCGCTGGACGATGCCGGAGATCGCCGCGACCGTGATCGCTTTCGCCGTTCACTGGGAACTCGGCCTCGCTCTCCTCGCGGTGAAGTTGTGGCACCAAGCGAGCGGACATCCGGGAAGCGTTTTCGCGTTCGCTCGGGAGAAGTGGGAGGCTTTGGTGGCGTTGACCCGCGGCATCATTGCCAGCACCTCGCTGCCGTCCTTGCATGTCGGGCCGCGATCTAGCGGCAATCAGGCGTTCGACATGTGGCGGCGCGGCGAGCTGTCGCGCATCGAGGCCGAACGCGACAAGCTTCGGCGAGCCGAACTTGAGTTCACAAGCTATCGCGACGAGCTGTTGCACGCCAAGGATCGCGAGGACTTCGATCGGTTTATGCAGGCCCGCGATAGCGGGTCACGCGGTCAGTAGAAGCCTATCGAAAAATATTTGAGGTAGATGTCGGTGTAAGTGCCGTTTTGCGTCAGCTTCGCCAGCTCGTAATCGAGAGCTTGGCGAAGCGCGACGTTATCTTTGGCGACGGCTATGGAGACGCCATTGCCAAAGAAACGGCTCTCGGTGAAAGCGCCGCCGCGAAACGCGCAGCAGGCCTGTCCATCATTGCCGTTAAGCCATTGCGCAAGGCCGATGCCGTCCGCGAAGATCGCGTTGACTTCGTCCATCTGCAGAGCCGCCCGCAGGTCGGCTTGGCTGCGGTACGCCTTCAGGTTCGCGCCGGGGAAGAATGTCTTGAGATAGGCTTCGTGCGCCGTTCCGGCCTCGACACCGATCGTGTGGCCGGCCAAGGCTTCTGGCGTGATCGCCTCGATCAGGCCCTTGGCTTCCAATGGCGAGGCGACTTTCACGGCAAATCGTGCCGGCGTTGTATAATACGGCGCGGTGAAGGTGAGATCCGCCCGCGCTGCAGGCGTGTTGGCGACGGCGGCGATCAGAGCATCGTCCCGACCCGCCTTGATCTCGCCGGTCAAGCTGTCGAATGGCCGGGCCTGTATCGTGCAGGCGATTTTCATATCGCGGCACAGCGCCCGCGCCAGATCGATGTCGAACCCGGTCAGCGATCCGTTGTCGAGGGCGAAGTGGAACGGCGGGAAATCGTCGGTCGTCAGAAAACGGATGCTTTTCACCGCGCTGAGATCGGGTGGCGCCAGCACGTGGTGATCGGGATCGAACATATCGGGGATGCGCGAAGCAGCATCGGGCGATGGCGGCGCCGCGGCGACCGATATCGAGGCGAGGGCGGCCGCCAGCAGCCCGGCACACGCTATCGCCAATCTCCGCATCAGTGCCCGGCGAACTCGAGCAGCGTCCGCACCGGGACACCGAGCGCTTCGATCTTTTTCGCCCCGCCAAGTTCGGGCAGGTCGATCACGAAGCAGGCGGCAACCACCTCTGCTTCGAGCTGCTTCAACAGCTTGACGGCACCTTCCGCTGTGCCGCCGGTGGCGATCAGGTCGTCGACAAGGATGACTTTCTCGCCAGGCACAACGGCATCGATGTGCATCTCCATCTCGTCGATACCGTACTCGAGCGAGTAGCCGATCGTCACCTTCTTGTGCGGCAGCTTGCCTTTCTTGCGGATCGGCACGAAGCCGACCGAAAGCTGGTGCGCCATCGCGCCGCCGAGAATGAAGCCACGGGCCTCGATGCCGGCGACCTTGTCGATCTTCGTCCCCGCCCAGGGCTGCACCAGTTCGTCGATGGCACGGCGGAACGCCTTGGCATCGCCGAGCAGGGTCGTGATGTCGCGAAACATGATGCCGGGCTTGGGATAGTCCGGGATTGTACGGATGGAAGCGAGGAGGTCGTAGGCTTCAGTCATCGGCGTTCGCTCGTTGGTGGTTGACCCGCTTCAGGATGGTCTCGAGCTTCTGGAGCAGCGCTGGGTCGCGCGCCTCGGGCGACGTGATCAGTGCGGAATCGAGTGCGCGGTCCGACCCTATAGGGCATAACTCGTGCTCGCTCGGGAAATCGCGAAGTAGACGGGCCAGCAGCCGTGCCGCCTTCCCGGCATTTGCCTGCACGACAGCGATCACGGCGGCGACGTCGACATCGGCATGGTCGGGATGCCAACAGTCGAAGTCGGTCACCATCGCGACAATGGCGTAGGAGAGCTCCGCTTCCCGGGCCAGCTTGGCTTCCGGCATCGCAGTCATGCCGATTACGTCGTAGCCGGCGGCCTTGTAGCCGAGCGACTCGGCGAGCGAGGAGAACTGCGGGCCTTCCATGCACACGTAGGTGCCCCCTGCCCGCGCCGCGATCGCCTCCGCCGCCGCTGCCGCAAGGCAGCGCGCGGCGAGGACCGGCGACACGGGATGGGCCATGGACACGTGCGCCACGCAGCCATTACCGAAAAAGGAACTCGCCCGACACGACGTCCGGTCGACGAACTGATCGGCCATTACGAACGTGCCCGGCGGCAGCTCCTGCCGGAAAGAACCGCAGGCGGAAACAGACACGAGATCGGTCACACCGACCTGCTTCATCGCATTGATATTAGCGCGATAGTTGATGCCGTCAGGCGAAAGGCGATGCCCTCGTCCATGACGAGGCAGGAACACGGCTTCAGTTCCGCCGATGCGGCCGAAGCGGAGCGAGTCCGACGGTTCGCCCCAGGGCGTCGACACGTGCTCCTCGCGCTCGTCTTCGAGACCGGGAAGATGGTAAACGCCCGATCCGCCGATGATCCCGACGATAGCTTTGGTCATTCGGCTCCTCGATCATCCTCCTGGTCCTGTGCCGCATTTGAGCGACAAAGGCAAAACTAGCGCGTGCGCGCGCACTCTGAATCAGCCGGGTACGGAGGTCGAGTTGGAACACGCACGTTCGCGCGGAACCTCGCGCGGCGACAGCACTTCCGCTGCAACCCTCGCGTAGCCCGGCGGCGGTCCGGCTCCCATCATTTGTTCATCGGAATGGAATTCATGTCAGCATCGAGCTTCGCACGCCTCGGGAAGGTCACTCTCGCAATGACCGCGGGCATGTTCTTCGGGCTGGCCGCGAGCGCTCCAGCCCGCGCACAGGACTCGCCGGCACTCACCAAGGTGGCCTCCTTCGAGCATCAGGCGACCGGCATCGCTGTGGGCAAGGACGGCCGCGTCTTCGTCAGCTTTCCGCGCTGGTCCGAGGATGCGTCGGTATCGGTCGCCGAGCTCAAGGATGGCAAGCCGGTCCCCTACCCCAACGCGGAGTGGAATCGCTGGCGTAATGCGTTGAAGGATAAGGTCGAAGCCAAGGATCACTTCGTCTGCGTGCAGACGGTGGAGGCCGACCACGCTGGAAATATCTGGGTCCTCGACGCCGGCGCTCCGGCAATGGCGGCTCTCGTGCCCGGCGCGGCCAAGCTGGTCGAGATCGACGGCAAGAGCAACCAAGTCACGCGCGTGGTTCGCTTCGACGACACCGTCGCGCCGCAAGGCTCATACATCAACGATGTCCGTTTTTCGCCTGACGACAAGACGGCCTATCTCACCGACTCGGGCGCCAAAGGCGGCTTGGTGGTTGTCGACATGGCGAGCGGCAAGTCGCGCCGCGTGCTCGACGGCTATCCGCAGACCCAGGCCGATCCCGACGTCACCGTCATGTACGACGGCAAGCCGCTGCGCCGCCCCGATGGCCGCGGCGTCGACTTCACTGCCGACGGTCTCGCCCTCTCGGTCGACGGCAAGACGTTGTACTGGCAGGCAATCAAGGGCAAGACACTCTACAGCGTGCCGACCGACGCAATCGCCGGCGGCTTCACCACCGCCGTGCTGCCCGAGACGCTCACCGATCACAGTGTGGCTGGCAAGGTCGCCGTCGTCGGCGACAACGGTCCGGCGGACGGGCTCATCATCAGCCGTGCCGACGGCAAGATGTATATCACAAGCCCGCAGGACGACTCGATCAAGGTTCGCGACCTCGCCCACAACGGATCGGCGCCGACCGTGCTGATCAAGGATGCTCGCCTGCGCTGGCCCGACACATTTGGCGAAGGTCCGGATGGCACATTGTATCTCACGACGTCGCACATCCAGGACTCAGCCTATTTCAAGCTCGGCGCCCCGATCGCCCTGCCGACGGAGCTGTGGAGCTTCAAGCCGGCGGGTAAGTAGACCCTACGCCTTGGCGCGCAGCAGGCCGACAATATCCTTGACGTCGTCCATCGTGTTTCGCGCAATCGCCCGTGCCCGCGCGGCGCCATCGGCGAGGATGGCGTCGATGGCATCGGGATCGGCAACAAGCCGCGTCATCTCGGCGCCGATCGGACCAAGTGAGGCCACGGCGCGCTCGGCCAGCGCGGCCTTGAAGGTCGAGAAATTGGCGTTGCCGTAATCTGCCAGCGCGGCGGCCTTCGTCTGCCCGTTCAAGGCGGCGAAGATGCCCACGAGGTTGTCCGCCTCGGGGCGGCCGGTGAGGCCGGCAACTTCGGACGGCAGCGGCTCGGGGTCGGTCTTCGCTTTGCGGATCTTGGCCGCGATCGCGTCGGCATCATCGGTGAGATTGATGCGCGAGTTGTCGGAGGGGTCGGACTTCGACATCTTCTTCGAGCCGTCGCGCAGGCTCATGACCCGCGTCGCAGGCCCCTGGATCAGCGGTTCGGGCAACGGAAAATAGGCGTCCTCGAAGCCGTGCGCGGCGATGGAGCCGGCGAAATCCAGGTTGAATTTCTGGGCGATGTCGCGCGACAGCTCGAGATGCTGCTTCTGGTCTTCACCAACGGGCACGTGCGTCGCGCGGTAGGCCAGAATATCCGCCGCCATCAGCACGGGGTAGGCGTAAAGCCCGACGGAGGCTTGCTCGCGGTCCTTGCCGGCCTTCTCCTTAAATTGCGTCATCCGGTTCATCCAGCCGATGCGCGCGACGCAATTCAGCACCCAGGCGAGCTCGGCATGTTCCGCCACTTGGCTCTGATTGAAGATGATGTGCCGCGTTGGGTCGATGCCGGCGGCGATGAACGCCGCCGTGACCTCGCGGATGCTTGCGGTAAGCTGCGCGGGGTCTTGCGGCACGGTGATCGCGTGCAGGTCGACGACGCAGAACACGCACTCGTGCGAGACCTGTAAGTCGACGAACTTCCTGATCGCGCCGAGATAGTTGCCGAGGTGCAGGTTTCCGGTCGGCTGCACGCCGGAAAACACGCGCTGCGGGGAGGATGTCATGATCGGCAGCTGGCTCGGCATCGCGGAAGGCGCCGCTTATTGCGCGCACGGCCGCGGCTGGCAACCGCCTGCGGAGATGCCACGCTTGCGCCCGTTTCGCCGCAGCGCCACTATCAGCAGATGACATCCCCGCTCGAGCAGGGCGCGCACGAGGCGCTGCAGGACACCGGCGCCCTTCGCAGCCTGAACCAGCGCTCGCTCGACATCTTCCGCCGCATCGTCGAAGGCTATCTCGAAACAGGGGAGCCGGTCGGCTCGCGCAATCTTTCGCGACTCCTCGCGACGCCGTTGTCGCCCGCTTCGGTTCGCAACGTCATGCAGGCGCTGGAGGAGATCGGCCTGATCTTCGCCCCGCACACGTCCGCGGGACGCTTGCCGACCGAGACAGGCCTACGCTTCTTCGTCGATGCGCTGCTTGAAATCGGCGACATCGACGAGGGCGAGCGTCGCCGCATCGAGAGCCAGATCATCGGCGCCGAGGACCGCAGCTTCGAATCGGTTCTGAACGAGGCGACAACCATGCTGTCTGGCATGTCGCGCGGCGCAGGCGTCGTCGTCACAACCAAAGACAACGTCCGGCTCAAGCAGATCGAGTTCGTCCGCCTCGAGCCGGAGCGGGCGTTGGCCGTGCTCGTGGGCGAAGACGGCGGCGTCGAAAACCGCGTCGTGCCGATCGCACCCGATCTGCCTGCGTCGGCGCTCGTCGAAGCGGCGAATTACCTCAACGCGCGTATCCGCGGCCGCACCCTGATGCAGGTCAAAACCGATATCGAGACGGCGCGCCGGGCGGCCGAACGGGAACTCGACGAACTGACCGCCAAGCTCGTTGACGCGGGCTTGGCGTCCTGGGCGGAGGGCCGCGGCCAGTCGCAGCTGATTGTCCGCGGCCAGGCCAATCTCCTCAGCGATCTAAAGGCGGTCGAGGATCTCGAGCGCATTCAACTCCTGTTCGCCGATCTCGAAACCAAGAAGGACGTCATCGACATCCTCAATCGCGCCGAAGATGGCGAGGGGGTGCGAATCTTCATCGGCTCGGAGAACAAGCTTTTCTCGCTTTCCGGGTCGTCCATGATCGCCGCGCCGTTTCGCGACCGCCAACAACGCATCGTCGGTGTGCTCGGCGTGATCGGGCCGACACGGCTCAACTATGCGCGCATCGTGCCCATGGTCGATTACACGTCGAAGCTTTTGGCGCGCATGGTCGCCAGGACTTGAGGCGGGGCTAAGACCTCGGCCGCCTGTCCAAAGCCGCCCTTTGCTGGACGTCAACGGTCTCGCCTAAGCGCTCGAATGACGGACCCCGCGGCAGCATGGCGGAACGCGAGATCCTCGCTGGACAAGTGAGCGGGTCGCCGCTGTCCGTCAGTCCTGCCCGCTTCGACGCATCACAATGGATCCACGCGCCCCGGCGTGACCCGCAGGCGTTGAGCTTCGGCGCCGACGGCGGCGAACGCGTCGGCGTCGGCTCCCGTCATCCAGACCTGGCTCGGCGTCTTGGCGAGTTCATCGAAGAGCGCCGCGCGTCGCCTCGCATCGAAGTGCGCGGCAATCTCGTCCAGCAGAATGACGGGAGCGATGCCGGACGTTTCCGTCACGAGCTGGGCATGGGCGAGGACGAGGGCGACGAGCAGCGCCTTCTGTTCGCCGGTCGAGCACAGGCCCGCCTCCATCACCTTGGGACCGTGGCGTACAAGAAGATCAGTCGTCTGCGGTCCCACCAGGGTTCGCCCGGCGGCCGCATCCTGCCCACGGCTTGACTTGAGCGTGGCACGGTAGCGATCCTCGACCTCGAGCGCATTCGCTTCCGCGCACCATCGCTCGACGTCGCCGACGAGGGCGACCTCCGCATGAGGAAAGGGCGAGCCCCGTCGCGCGCCGACAAGCGCGGCGAGACGATCGACGGTTTCGGTCCTCGCGGCAGCGACGGCGACGGCGAGTTCGGCCACCTCGCGCTCGATCGCGTCGAGCCAGGCCGCGTCGGCCCGAAACCCGTCTTCGAGCGCGCGATTTCGCTGACGCAGCGCGCGCTCCAAGGAAGCGACCCTGGTGCCGTGTTCGGCATCGACCGCGAGGACGAGGCGGTCGAGAAAGCGCCGGCGCTCACCCGGCGACCCGTTGAACAAGGAGTCCATCGCCGGCGTGAGCCAGACAACGCGCAGATCGTGTGCGAACAGTCGCGCC
This sequence comes from uncultured Beijerinckiaceae bacterium, assembly GCA_964243415.1. Classification (GTDB taxonomy): domain Bacteria; phylum Pseudomonadota; class Alphaproteobacteria; order Rhizobiales; family Beijerinckiaceae; genus RH-AL1. The sequence goes on from CAXTFG010000057.1 coordinate 15,735, forward strand.
GTCGCGACTGGCTCCCGATCGACGCGGTAACGCCGCGCCGGGCTTTCGCCCGTGGTGGCGGGCTCGATCCCGGTGCCGATTTGTCTGACGCCGTCTTCCGTGTTCACCTCGACCGAAACGGCGAACCCGCCGCAGCCGCCGTGGCGGGCGCAGGCGGCGAGGTCAGCGCGGCGCAGACCCCTACCCTGCGCGAGCAACGAGATCGATTCGACGAGGTTTGTCTTGCCGCTCCCGTTCTCGCCGGTCAGAACGACGGTGTCGGAGACGATCGAGAGATCAAGCGCCTCGTACGAGCGATAGTCCGCGAGAACGAGGCGGCGAAGGCCGTTGGCGTGCACCGGCGGCGCTAGTCGTCGCTGACTTGCGCGGCGCGCGGATCCTGCGAGGAGTGGAGCCTCGCAACGAGCCCCACCGGCGCTCCGGATGGCGGCGGCGGGAACGGAGCCGCACGTTGGACCGACTCGAGGGCGGCAGCATCCACCATGCGATACCCGCTGCTGTGCTGCAGCTCCAGGCCGACGAGATTGCCGCTGCCGTCGACCTCGAAGGCGACGGCAACGAACCATAGTCCGCCTGGCATATCGATCTGCCGGCGGTTCTGGGTGATCAGCCCATAGACGACGGCAAGATAGCGATCGTCCTCCGTCCCTCCGGTGACCTTGGGGTGCTTGCGCATCGGCTTGGCGAAAGTGTAGTCGGGCAGCTCCGAGGACCCGGCAAGCTGCTGCGCGGCGGATTTGGCCACCCGAACCTTCGGCGGCGCAGGCTTTGGCTTGGCCAGTTTGGCCGGCTTCTTCGGCGGTTCGGGCGGCAGTTTGTCGAGCGCCTCGGTGTCTTTCTGGAGCACGTCCGGCGGTTTCGGTGGGTCGGCCAGGTCGGGCTTTGGATCGGGATCGGCCTTGGCTTGCACATCGGGAGGCGTCGGCGCCGCCGCCGGGACGGCCGCGGCGGTTTTCGCGTCGGACTTGGGCGCATCGAACTTGGGGGCGTGGGTCTCCTTGTCTTTCGCGTCGTGGTCAACCGTCTCCTCGTTGGCGGCGCGGGGCGCGCTTGTGGCCGGCTTCTCGATCGGCGGCTGCGCCGCCGCAGGTTGCAGCGTCGGCTTCGCCTGCGGTGGCTCGACCACGATCTCGACCGGCGTTTCGTCCAGCTTGGCAAGGCGCGGCGAAGCCTCGCTATCGCGCCAAAGCAGGAACGCGAGAAATGCCACGTGAACGAGGACGATACCGACGACCGTCACGGAGAACCACGTGCGACGAGCGAAAGCCGCGTTGCGAAACGGTGCCGCGAACCGCATATCGAGCCGTGCCGTCAGCGACGGCCTCGAGGCGCTCTGGACGGCGAGCGCGGTGCGCTTCGTCGGGGCGCTCTGGTCGGGTGTCGCCATCGCTGAGCATCACATCGTTGGGAAGAACGGAGCGGCCAGGGCCGACGCGGGTTGGAGGGAAGCCGCATCACGGCGGCATCCCCACCCTCTTTTATCCCGACTCCGACCATTGTAAGGCGCGCCCGCCTTTGGACACCTTCATATGTCGCTCGTCCTTGGTCCGTCGCTTCGACCTACCCTTTTGGCACAGCCCGTTTTGTTTCGTATTGACATGGTTGGGTTTGGGTCTCTATATGGGGTCATTGACGGCGGGCGCTGCTTTGGGCGCGTTTTGTTGTCTTTGTTCTCTAGATTTTTTGGCGTGAGCCACCCGGTTGGTTGAGCTGGGGAGAGGTCGCGGCGCCGTCTTTAAGTGTGGGCCTTTGCGGCCCGATCTTTTGGTTCGGGTTGTTGCGGCTTGTGTGGGGCTTTGGCTTTCGGGTCGTGGGTCCTGGTGGTTGCCGGTTCTTTGGTTGGTGGGGCGCTTGTCGCCGTGCTGGTTTGGGTTCCGTGTTGTTTGACAATTGAATCGGAAGAAAAAGAAACGTGGGCGGCGGGGTCCTTGCGGGCTGGTCTGCGGTGTTTTTCTTGGGTGGTCGGTGCTGTGAGGCGCTGGTTTGTCCGGGGGGCATCGTTGGTTGGCCGAGAGAGACTTTGACGGTCACGTTACTGAGGTCGTTTGGATTGTTTGCGCGTCGTGAGGCGCGGGGCTGTTTGAATGGTCTTGGGACTCGTCAATGGGGTCATCTGGGTGGCGTCGTGGTTGTGAGCTGGAAGGCTTGAGAGCTGGAAGGCTTGTGCTGCGGGGTTGTTTGGTTTGGC
>CAXTFG010000058.1:0-17852 GCA_964243415.1 uncultured Beijerinckiaceae bacterium
CGCAGCCGATCGCGAAGGTGTAGCGGTCGACCCGCTCGGTGTTGATGCCGACGGCACCGGCGATGGGTCGGTTTTGCACCACCGCACGCACCGACCGGCCCCAGCGGGAAAAATACATGAGATAGCCGACGGCGATGGTGATGAGGACGGTCAGCCCCATGATGATCATCCCGTTGATCGGGATCTCGATAGACTCGCTGACGTGCCACGAGCCCAGCATCCACGCCGGCAGGTCGACGCCGACCTCGCGCGCGCCGAAGACCGAGCGATAGACTTGCTGCAGGATAAGGCTGAGACCCCAAGTCGCGAGCAGCGTGTCGAGGGGACGATGGTAGAGCCGCTTGATCAAGGCCCATTCGACGAGGAAGCCCATCGCGCCCGAGGCCAGGAAGGCGAGCACGATGGCAACGAAGAAGTAGATGCCGAACAGCGACGGCATATAGTGCTGGAACGCTTGCGAGGTGAAATAGGTGACGTAGGCGCCGAGGATCATGAACTCGCCGTGCGCCATGTTGATGACGCCCATCTGGCCGAAGATGATCGCGAGCCCGAGGGCCATCAGCACGAAAACCGAGAACAGGATCAGGCCGGCGAAGCCTTGCATCACGAAGATGGAGCCGAGATCGCCGAACGAGTATCCGCCGAGCATGGGCAGTTTCCGATGGTCTGAGGACAAATCGAGACGAGACGGACCGAACACGAGGTGGCATCGGCCGACGACGAGCGGGTCGCCGGCGGCCGAGACCCGCGTTTTCGCTACTGGTATCCGACAGGGAAGGGGTTCGGCTCGATCAGGTCCGGCGTGGTGAAGACGACGTCGTACTGTCCGTCGGCCCTGGCCTTCCCGACACGGGTTTTCGACCACAGATGGTGGTTGGGATGAATGCGCACGTAGCCTTCGGGAGCGCCCTTGAATTCGATGCCCGGAGAAGCCTCGGCGATCTTGTCGACGTCGAAGCTTCCGGCCTTTTCCGCCGTGAATTTCCAGAGCCACGGCCCGAGATAGGCCGCCTGCGTGACGTCGCCGATGACGGTCTTCTCGCCCCACATCTTCTTGAAGGCGGCGACAAAGGCCTTGTTGTTGGCGTTGTCGATCGACTGGAAGTATTTCATGCAGGCATAGGCGCCGGCGATGTTCTCGCCGCCGATGCCGTCGATCTCGTCTTCCGTCACCGAGATCGTCATCAGCATCTGCTTGGAAAGATCGACGCCGGCGGCCTTCAGCTGCTTGTAGAACGCGACGTTGGAACCGCCCACGATGATCGCGTAGATCACGTCCGGCTTCTTCAGCTTGATCTTGTTGATGACCGAGTTGAACTGCGTCGAGCCGAGCGGGAAGTAATCCTCGCCGACGACCTGCTTCTTGAGCACGTTCTCGATGTGCTTGCGCGCGATCTTGTTGGACGTCCGCGGCCAGATGTAGTCGGAGCCGAGCAGGTAGAAGCTCTTCGCCCCCTTCTGCTTCTCGACCCAGTTCAGGCCGGCGAGGATCTGCTGGGTCGCCTCCTGCCCGGTGTAGATCACGTTCTTCGACTGCTCCAGCCCCTCGTAGAAGGTCGGGTAATAGAGCATCCCATTATACTGCTCGAACACCGGGAGCACGGCCTTGCGCGAGGCCGAGGTCCAGCACCCGAAGACGGCGGCGCATTTGTCGTTGACCAGGAGCTTCTTGGCTTTTTCGGCGAACGTCGGCCAGTCCGAGGCGCCGTCTTCCTGGATGATCTTGATCTTGCGGCCGAGCACGCCGCCAGATGCATTGATCTGGTCGATCGCGAGCTTTTCCGCTTCCACCGACCCGGTTTCGGAGATCGCCATTGTCCCGGTGACGGAGTGCAGGATCCCCACCGTCACGCTGTCGTCCGTGACCGCGAGACCGGTCGTGTCGATGGCGCTGGTCGCGAGCGCCGCGAACGCCTTTGGCGCAAGCATCGCAGAGGCCGGAACGGCAGCCAATCCCTTGATGACGTGGCGTCTCAGCGCACTCCGCGGGCCGTCGCGATCCTCGTCGTTCGACATCGGTACTCCTTGGATTTGGCCGGAGGCTCGCCTGCGGCCGGAACGGCACCGACAATGCATAAGCTTGTCGCACTGCAACAATACGTGGGATCGCGTAGGCGAATGCGCGATATGGCTGATATGTCTCCCTGCGGCTCCGATCGCGTCGGCTTTCCCATCCCGGCGGAAGGGCTTGTCGGAACAACGGTTGCGGTCCGTCCGGGATGGAAAGAGCATTTAGCTCCATGGTAGGGCGACAAAGGATCGACCGGGTCCGGCGCGAGTACAATCAATGGGCGGCAAACGAGACGCTCGAGGACTACGCACTCCGGTTCACCGCCAAGCGCGCGCGGCGCTGGTCTGCGGCGCGGGTCGGTCAGACCGCCTTCGGAGCCGTCTCTTTTCTCGCCCTCGAGGCGATCGGGGGCTCGATCACCCTCAGCTACGGCTTCACCAATGCCGTTTCCGCCATTCTCGTCGTCGGCGCCCTGATCTTCGCGACGGCGCTCCCCATCTGCTTCTATGCCGCGACGTACGGGGTCGACATCGACCTGCTGACCCGCGGTGCCGGCTTCGGCTATATCGGCTCGACGGTCACGTCGCTGATCTACGCCTCTTTCACATTCATCTTTTTCGCCATCGAATCCGTGATCATGGCGATGGCCCTGAATATCGTCCTCGGCATCCCCCTGCCGATCGGGTACTTGATCGCCGCGCTCGCGGTTGTTCCGCTCGTCGTCTTCGGCATCTCGGCGATCAGTCGCTTCCAGGTTTGGACGCAGCCGCTCTTCATCGCCATGAACATCGCCGCGATCGCGATCGTCGGAATTCGCGAGCCCGGCGCCATCGCCGATTGGCGCGCGTTCGCCGGCGACAAGGCCGGCGCGGACAGCTTCACGCTCGTTCATTTCGGGGCGGCAGCTTCGGTGGCGATCGCCCTCATCGTCCAGGTCGGCGAACAGGTTGATTTCCTCAGGTTTCTTCCCGACCGGCGGCAGAAGCCGAACGGCTGGTGGTTCGCACTTCTACTGTCCGGCCCGGGGTGGATCGTCCCCGGTGCGCTGAAGCTGCTCGCCGGGTCTTTTCTCGCCGTCTATCTTTTCAGGCACGGCGTTCCTTCCGACTTGGCGAGCGATCCGCCGCGCATGTACGCCTCGGCCTTTCAGACGATGGTCGGGTCGAGGCCGGTCGCCCTCGGGCTGATGTGCGTCTTCGTCGTACTCTGCCAGCTCAAGATCAACGTCACCAACGCCTACGCCGGCTCGATCGCCTGGTCGAACTTCTTCTCCCGCCTCACCCATTCTCACCCCGGCCGCGTCGTCTGGCTCGTCTTCAACGTCGCCATCGCGTTGCTCGTGATGGAGCTTGGCGTCTATCGCGCCCTGGAACAGACGCTGGCTTTCTACTCCAGCGTGGCCGTCGCCTGGGTCGGCGCGCTCGTTGCCGATCTCACGATCAACAAGCCGCTCGGGCTCAGCCCGCCGGGGATCGAGTTCAAGCGCGCCCACCTCTACGACATCAACCCCGTGGGGGTCGGCGCGATGGCTCTCGCGACCGCCGCCGCGACCGCCGCGCATTTTGGCGTGTTCGGCGACATGCTGCGCAGCCTGACGCCCTTTCTCGCGCTCCTGGTGTCGCTCATCGCCGCTCCTCTGATCGCGATCGCCACGCGAGGTCGCTACTACTTGGCACGCGAGCCCGATGCGTCGACATCGGGCGCCGTCGGCGGCGTGCGGTGCTGCATCTGCGAGAATCAATTCGAGGCGGAAGACATGGCCGGCTGTCCGGCCTATGCCGGCCCGATCTGCTCGCTGTGCTGTTCCCTCGATGCGCGCTGCCACGATCTGTGCAAGCCGCACGCCCGCATGCACGAACAGGTGAATGCCGGTCTTCTGCGAACCTTGCCGTCCCGGTTTTCGCGTTTCGTCCGCCCCCAATCGGTCGAGTTCATGCTCGCTTTCGGTCTGTCGATGGTCGTCGTTGGTCTCGTGCTCGGCTTGATCGGGATGCAGATCGGCTCCAATCCCCGGATCGACCACGCTGTTCTCGCCGCGACGCTCTGGAAGGTGTTCTTCTCTCTTCTCATCGTTGTGGGTGTGATCAGCTGGCTGTTCGTCCTCGTGCAGGTCAGTCGTCGTGCGGCACAGAACGAGACGCTGCGCCAGACGCAGCTGCTGATGGAAGAGATCGAGGCTCATGAGAAGACCGATGCCGCCCTGAAGCGCGCCAAGGAAGTGGCCGAGGCCGCGAATTTCGCGAAGAGCCGCTACGTCGTCGGCCTCAGTCACGAGCTGCGCACGCCGCTGAACACGATCATGGGCTATACGCAGCTGCTCGAGCGCGACCGGGACATGGCGACCAAGGCGCGCGGACAGCTGGCCGTGATGCGTCGGAGCGCCAACCACCTGTCCGGCCTGATCGACGGGCTGCTCGACATCGCGAAGATCGAGGCCGGCAAGCTCGACCTGTCCCGGGACGAAGTGTCGACAGACACCTTTCTCGATCAGATCGTCGGCATGTTCGCGGTCCAGGCCTCTGCCAAGGGCATCGACTTTGTATTTTCGCCCTCCGCCGATCTACCGGCCACCGTGGCGACCGACGAGAAGCGCCTGCGCCAGATCATCATCAACCTGCTCTCGAACGCGATCAAGTTCACCCCTGCCGGTCGCGTCGGACTCAGCATCACATACCGCAACCAAGTCGCGGATTTCCGGATCGAAGACACGGGACCGGGGATCGCGCCGGAGGACCTCGACCGAATCTTCGAACCGTTCGAGCGATTGCGTGCCAGCGCGGCAGAGCCGGGGACGGGCCTCGGCCTGACGATCTGCCGACTCCTTGCCGGGGTCATGGGGGGAGAACTCCACGTTTCGAGCAGGCTTGGTGCCGGCAGCACGTTCCGCCTGCGGACGTTTCTGCCCCGCGTCAATGACGCGAGGCAGGTTCTCGGCCATCCCCGACCGGCCGTCAGCGCGCCGGTCGGGAATGGACGCACCATCTTGGTCGTCGACGACGACCCTGCCCATCGCGACATGATCATCGAGGCGCTCGAGCCGCTGGCGTTCACGATGTTCGGCGCCGCGACCGGCGCCGACGGCCTCGATCTTGCCGCCTCCGTCCACCCGGATCTCTTTCTGCTCGACATCGCGCTGCCCGACATGGACGGCTGGCACCTTGCCGAAGTCTTGAGAACTCAGGACCACCAAGCGGCCAAGATCGTGATCGTATCGGCCAGCGCGATGGAAGAATATCGCAGGGCGATCGCTCATCCCTTTCACGACGCCGCGCTTCTCAAACCAATCGACATCAACCGGCTGACGGAAACGATCGTGGCTCTCCTCGATCTACACCCGCGTGAAGAACGGCATATCGCGCCGGTCCTGCGCACTGCCGCCGATGTGGTGTTGCTGGACCGGCCCGCGGGCGACCGCGTCCACGAGTTGATCAAGCTATGCGAGATCGGCCATATCAGCGGCCTTCGCGGCGCCCTCGCCGATATCGCCGCTCAGGAGCCGGCCCACGGCCCCTTCGCCGATCATCTCCTCGGTTTCGTCGATGCCATCGATCTGCGCGGACTGATGGCGGCACTGGACGCCGTGAGTGAACCGACGTGAAGACGCCACGGGCCGATACCGTCCTCGTCGTCGACGATTCGCCGGAGACCGTGCGCTTGTTGACCGATGTCCTGGATACGGCGCACTTCACTGTCATGGTCGCCCTCGACGGCGCGTCCGCGCTCAAGATCGCCGGCCGCCTCAAACCCGATATCGTTCTGATGGACGCCGTCATGCCCGGCATGGATGGCTTCGAGACGTGCCGGCAGCTCAAACTGTTGTCCGGTTTCGACAACGTTCCCGTGATCTTCATGACCGGCCTGAGCGACGATAGCACCCGCGGCTTCCAGGCTGGCGGCGCCGACTACGTCACCAAGCCGGTCGTGATCGACGCGATGCTGGCCCGCATGGGTGTCCATCTGGCGAATGCCCGCAAGATCCAAAGCGCGCGTCAGGCGCTCGATGCAACGGATCAGTACCTCGTCGCGGTCAACGACGTCGGCGAGATCCTGTGGTTCACACCGCGCGCTTACCGGCTCCTCGAACAAAGCTTCGGAAACGCCGGAGACAGCGCGCTCCGTCTCCCGAAAGCCGTCGTCGCCTGGCTCAAGGCGCGCATCGTCAACCCCCGGCGTCGAGGACTCCCCGAAGAGGAGATCATCCACGGGCAGGGCGGTATCAAGTCTCAAATCAGCTTCGTCGGGATCGCGGCCGACGGCGAAGTCCTGATCCGTATTTCTCCCGTTTCAATGAACCGGTCGGACATCATCAAGGCCAAGTTCAACCTCACGCAGCGTGAAGCGGAGGTCGCCAACTGGATCGCCCAGGGCAAATCCAACCGGGACGTCGCGGCCATCCTGTCCCTGAGCCCTCGCACCATCGACAAGCATCTCGAGGTGATCTTCGCCAAACTCAACGTCGAGAATCGGACGGCGGCGGCCGCCGTCATCATCGGCTCGCGCGACCTGCGGCAAGGCGACGAGAAAGACTGACCGACCGGCGGCGGGGCCACGCAAGCACCACCTCGTTTCCATCACGCGACCTGGCACGCCGTGTCGGTTCTGTGCCGACGCAGGCCGGGAGGCGATCGGGTTTCAGAAGATGAGGCGATCGTAGTATCATCGCGTGGGGACCCAGTTTGCGTTCGGGGAACGCCGCTCCGCAGAGCGGCCCACGCCCGTCGGGGGGCACACGAGGTTTGTCGATTTTGCCGAATTCCGTTCTGAGCCACGTCGAAGGCGTCATGAGGATGCCCGAGGATGGGCTGGGAGCCGTGCTCAACCTCATCGAATCCGCGCGCAGCAGCCTGCGCATCAAGATGTTTTCCTATAACGATCCCGATCTGGTGCAAGCCGCCGTGACGGCGCACGAGCGGGGCGTCGGAGTGTCCGTCCTGTTGAACCCGGCCAAGTTCAACGGCTTGCGTTTGAATGACGGCACGTTCGAAACATTCCGATCGCACGGGATCGAGGTCGACTGGACGAATCCGGCTTTCACCGTCACTCACGAGAAATCGATGGTGGTCGACGACTCCGTCGCCTTGATCAGTACGTTCAATTTCGTCCAAAAATATTTCACGAGCACGCGTGACTACGGACTGTTGATCACCGATCGAAATGTCCTCGCCGATATCACCGCGTGTTTTGACGCCGACCGGCGGCGGGTTGCCTATCGCGGTCGGGAGGAGGGCCCGGTCGCCTGGGGCAACTCGAACGCGCGCAGGACCGTCGCCGGGCTGATCGAGGGCGCGGAAAAGCGCATCCTGATTCAGCATCCGAAGCTGAAGGACGAGGCGATCATGGATCGGATCCTCGCGGCGACCCAGCGCGGCGTCAACGTCCACTTCCTGTGCGGCGGCCATCACGGCATCGAGGAATGGGACCTCTTGGCGACCTTAAGCAATCAACGCATCCTCGCGCGGGCTGGCGTTCACCTGCGCAAGCAGCGCCACGTCAGGCTGCACGCGAAGATGATCATGGTGGATGGCGCGCGCGCGATGATCGGCTCCATGAACATCGATCGGCAGGCCTACGATGACCGGCGGGAACTTGGCATCGTCTTCGACGACGCTTCGGCGGTCGCGCGATTAAAGAAATGGTTCGAGGCGGATTGGCACGATGCTCACCGCTACGAGCCCGAAGACCCCCTCGCAACTCAGCTTGCGGCCATCCTCGCCGCCGAGCCAGGCGACGCCTGCGGCAAGGATCCGGTGCTGACCCATGATTGAGACGGAGCGCCCGTCCGCCTGGCAGCTGATGACGGCCTTTTCCTGGGTGGCGTTCGAAAGCATCGGCGGCGGACTCGGAGCTTGGGTGCGCCGTCTCGTCGTGGCGGAAAGGCGCTGGCTCGACGAGGAGGAGTATCTCAGCGCGGCGACGCTCTGCGAGGTCCTGCCTGGGTCCAATCAGCTCAACATGGCCGTTTTTGTCGGGGCTCGGGTGAACGGCGCTTGGGGTGCGTTGGGCGCCGTCGCCGGCCTGCTCGTCCTCCCCGCCGTTGTTGCGATCCTGGCCGGCGCGGCCCTGATAGAGATCAGGGACATCCCCCTGGTCAGAAACGTCCTCGGCGGCATGAGCTCGGCGGCCGCCGGACTGACCCTCTCGGTCGCTTGGCGCCAAGCCTCGAGCGTCCTGAGCTCCGTCTTTTCCGTCTGCCTGGCGATGCTGACGATCCTGCTTTTGCGGGTTGCGCATCTTCCGCTTTGGCTGGTGCTGCCGCTTTGCGGCGCCCTGGGCTGCTACCGGGCTTGGCACAGCCAGCGTCGCTGATGAACGTAACGCGCCTGCTCCAAATCCTTGAAGTCTTCGGTGCGACGTCCTTGCTGTCCTTCGGTGGAGTCAATGCGGCGGTGCCGCAACTCCAGACGGATGCGGTGGATCGGTACGCGTGGATGAGCGACCGCGAGTTCGCCGAGTGCTTCGCGGTCGCGCAAATCACGCCGGGGCCGACCACGCTCTTCGTGACGATCCTCGGCTATCATGCCGGCGGCATGACTGGAGCGGTGGCGGCCACCTTGGCCATGGCCGCGCCGGCCTGCATCTTGGCCTTTTTCTTCTCGCAGGCTTGGCGCCGTTCAGAAAAGGCATTGTGGCACGCAGTGCTCGAGAAAGGCTTCGGGCCGGTCGGCGTCGGCCTTCTGAGTGCGTCCGGTCTGATCCTCGCCGGCGCCGTGAACCATCGCGTGTCGGATTGGCTCATCACTCTCGGCGCCTGCCTGGCGCTGTCTCTCACCAAGGTCAATCCCCTTGTGGTGATCTGCATCGGGGGCTTCGCCGGTCTGGTCCGGTTCTGACGGCAACGCGCGGCTCGCCGGGGGAGAACGGGACAGCCGACCCCCCCCTCCCGCGCGTCGCTCAACGGCTGTTGCGGGCTTTGCCGGGCGTCTTGTCGAACAAGCTGCGGAAGGCGACGCCGAACGCCGGCTGGCTTGCGAAGCCAGCCAGCGCCGCCGCCCGGGCTGGGCTCGCCCCGGTCGTCAAAGCGCTCAGCGCCTCAGTCAGCCTTGCCTGCCTGCGCCATTGCCGGAAACTCAGGCCCGTCTCGGCGCGAAACAGGCGCGCGAGCGTGCGGCTCGACGCGCCCGCTTCAACGGCGAGTTCTTCCAGGCCGCGCGTGTCGTTGGGCTGGGCGCGCAGCGCGACCGCCACACGCGCGAGCCGCGGATCGCGTGGCATCGGCAAAGCGAGCGGCAGGTGCTCGGCGCGGGCGATCTCGTCGAGTGCCAGCTCGGTCAGGTGGTGGCCGCGCCCGCCGAGCGCCCATTCCAGCGGCTCGGCGCAGGCGGCGAGGATCACCTCGCGCAAGAGTGAGGACACCGCGATGACGACGGCACGCCCGGCGACGCGGGTGGCCGCGTCCTCGCGCAGGAACAGCGCGCGCATCGCCACCGGGCCGTCCATGCGCACTTCATGCGGCGTGTCGGCCGGCAGGAACAGCGCCGTCGTCGGCGGCACGGTGTAGGCGGTGCCGAGCGCGTCGATGCGCATCACGCCCGAGATGGCGTAGAGAAGCTGCGCGCGCGGGTGGGCGTGCTCTCCCGTCGAGATCCCGCCGACGTAGTCCCTGGCAAAGCCGACCAGCGGCCGGGGTGCGGTCTCGTACGGGTGAAGGACAGCTTGTCCGGTTCGCGACAATATTTGGCCGGATGTCGTCATCTGCACACGCTACAACGGCGCAGCTTCGGAGGAAAAGCGCCAATGTCGCCGAACGCCCGGCTGATCGCCTTCATCAACTCCGCCCATTCGTTGTGCCACTATTGCCTGCTGATCCTGCCGACGGCGGTCCTCGCCATGGCGGTCGAGGGCGGGTCGTTTGGCGCAGCCTATGGGCCGGTCCTGGCGCTGGCGACGGGGATGTTCGTCCTCTACGGCCTGCTGTCGCTGCCGCAGGGCTGGCTTGCCGCGCGGTTCGGCCGACACGCGATGATCGCGGCCTATTTTTTCGGCACGGGCGCGGCGCTTGTCGCGACCGGCTTTGCCCGGACACCCGCCGTCCTCGCTTTGACCCTTGCCGCCGCGGGAGCGTTCGCCGCCATCTATCACCCGATCGGTACGGCTATGCTGGTCGAGGCAGCGGGAGAACGGCCCGGGCGGTCGCTGGGCGTCAACGGCGTCTGCGGCAACTTCGGCGTCGCGCTGGCGCCAGTGGTCACGGCGGCGCTGACCATTCGCTTCGGCTGGCAGTCGGCCTTCATCGCGCCGGGCCTCGTTTTCCTCGCCCTCGGTTTGGCGTGGACCCGGTTGCCGATGGCGACCGGCACCGGCAACCGGAGCGCGCGGCCGTTCGCGCCGATCCCGCGAGCACTGGTGCGCCGCGCCGTGCTCGTCCTCCTGCTGCTGGCCGCGGTATCCGGACTGGTCTTCAACGCCTTCACCCTGCTCATCCCCAAGTTGATGCAGGAACGCCTAGGCGGCGAGGCGCTGTCGCTCGTCGGCGTTGCCGCCTTCGCCGCCACGCTGTGCGGCGCGCTGACGCAATTCACCGTTGGGCGGCTCATCGATCGCACCACACTGAAGCGCCTGTTCCTGCCGGTCAGCCTTGCGCTGGTCCCGGCGCTGGTCGGCTTGGCGCTGGTCCGCGGCTGGACGGTGGTGCCCGTCGCCGGCATCGCCTCAGCCGCGATCTTCGGGCAGGTCACGCTGAACGAGACCATGACGGCCCGTTATATCTCGCCGGAGCTGCGGGCGCGCATGTACTCCGTCCGTTTCTTCGTGGGCTTCCTCGGCAGCGCGGCGGCCGCTCCGATGGTCGGCTTCCTCTATGAGCGGACGGGCTCTCTCGCGACCTCAACCCTCGTCCTTGCCGCCTTCAGCGTGGTGACCGTCGGATGCGCGCTGTTCTTTCCCGACCGCCAGGAGGAGTTGCGGCCGGAGCTGTGGGGCGCCGAGCCGGTCCCGGCCGAGTAACTCTAGGTCGCAGTCCTGCGCAGCAGCGCGGGTCGGGGCGTCGATGAAGGCCCGCTCCTAAAGCAATCTCACGCGACTCGGGACCACTCTAACAACGATCCGACGTCGTACAGACCCCGTAGGCATCGCACTTCCTCACCTGATCGCATCTATGAACGTTCAGGTTGGGACCGCCCGCCTTGGGGACGAACGGACACGTTCTGATCGGGCAAATGGGCGGGATTTCATAAGGTCTCGAGCAGGACGGGAGCATCTGTCCTTCGACGCAGGAGCAGGTGCACCCGGCGCGGGCCGCGGAGCCCATTAGTTGGAGGAGGAGTGCTGCCGAAACGGCAAGAATAGCGATCGACACTCGATGATCATGTCTCGAACGGACGCGACCGGTCAGCGCTGCTGGAAAGGCGATCGTCACGGAAAGACTTCTTTGTATTCGAAATCGAAAAAGGTCTCATGTGCCACGATCCCGAGCGTCGCTTCCGTCTTCCTGTAGGGCTGGATCCTCTCGAGGATGCATCGCTGGCTGTTGCTGCGGTAACATGCCTTGACGGAGATGATCTGTCCGCAATGATTATCGAAATGCAGGACGTGTTTGAAAACACCGGGGCTGGCTCGCTCGGGATCGGCCACTGCTGTCACGTCGATGCAAGGCTTCCCGAATTTGTCCTGATGTCTCAGCGCGCTCTGGCCGATGACCGGGATCCTCAGGATCTGGTTCGGTCCGCTCGTCCCGGAAATCGTCCCGAAACCTTGGGCCGCAGCGACCTGAGCGCCAGCCAGCGTGAGAATGCAGGCCGCCAACCCGGCGCAGCGCATGGAGAAGTCTCCTGTGACGCGATGACTCTTAGACCGCTGTTTGGGCGTCGGCATCGGAAGGCTGGACACTCCACTCTTTAACGCGTGTCGCCCAGAACCTGACGTCGATCGCGAACAAAGAGAAGCGGGATACGGAACTTGGATGCGAACCGTTTCAAGCTGTTCAGGTGCACGCGGCTTGCGGGCGAGATGAGGCGTTGCGCGCTGGCCCTCTGGTGATCATGGATCAAGATGGCATCCGGAGCACACAGGACGCGATGGTTGGCCTGCCAGGCCCGGGCGCAGAGATCTACATCTTCCATGTAGAGAAAATAACCCTCATCCATGCCGTGGAGCGCCTCAAAAGCTGACCGCCTGACGACGAAGCCGGTCCCCATGACCCAGTCGGCATCGAAAACCTGACCGGCGCGGAGAGCGACCTTCATGAGATGGAAGTCGTCGAGAAACGTCGCCGGCCATATCCTGTGCGCGAATGTTCGTCGCAGGACGATGTCGAGCAGGCTGTAGAATCGCCGGGCGGAAAACTGCGGCGTGAGATCGGGATTGACGAGGTTTAAACCTATGATGGCGACCTTCTCGTCCGTTCGCATAAGGGAGGTGACGTGTTCTTCGATGCCGGCGATGTAGACCGTATCGGAGTTTTGGATGACGACGTACTCGCTCACGGTGCGGGCGACACCCTGATTGACGGCGGCGCCATACCCCTTGTTACATCCTGACTCGACCAGCGTCACTGATGGAAACCGGTCGCGTATGCGTCCCAGGGACGGATCGCGGGAACAATTATCGACGACGATGATGTTTGCCGGCGAGATACCGACCGCCTCCATCGAGGCGATGCACTTCAAAGTCAGATCGGTCGTCTTGTAGTTGACGACGACGTACTGGACTCGATCACGATCCATCGGCACCGTAAACTGAAGCGGAGAGATACGACGGGGTCCGGTTTCCAACGTTCGAAGGATTGCGGTGGATCCTACACTCCTCTCTTATCCGTCGATCAGACCGAGATGCAACGTCGGACCAAGCTGCTCCCTGACCGCGCTTCTCGTCGGGGTGAGGAGGTCACGCGCTTGCCGCTTGTTTGATCAATGCAGCGGAGGCGGATTCCCGCACCCATGAATGGGGTTTTGCGTCGGCTCCGACGGATGCAGGTGGCCACGCTGGCAGAAGCTGTGTCGTGGCTCGCCGTCTTTCAGAGTAAGGCTCGTTGGACGCTGCACGCTCCAAGCGGGCGCCACCCGCTGCCGGGTCGACTCGTCGTCTCCCTGACCTCCCATGCGCCGCGGTTCAGATTTTTATCGCAGACCGTCAGGAATCTTCTGGTGCAATCTATCAGGCCGGATTGTCTCATTCTGTGGGTCGATGCGAGGCTCGTACCCGAACTTCCCCCAGATTTGCTGCGTCTGACAGACTTCGGCCTGGTCATTCGAGGAACTCGCGACGTCGGACCGTTCACGAAGTTGATCCCGGCTTTGCAGGCCTATCCTGATGCGTTCATCGTCACTGCGGACGATGATGTCTGTTACCCTCGAAGGTGGTTGGAGCACCTGACGAGCGCGTGGTCGGGGAATAACAACGAGATCTGCTTTCTCCGAGGGCATGTCATCCGTTCCCACCCGGACGGCAGTCCATTGCCCTACCGAGCTTGGCATCTCGAGGGCGCTCGGAGTGGCGTCGATTCAGCTTACTTTCCCACGGGCGTTGGCGGCGTGCTGTATCCGCCCGGATCTCTGGCCGAGGACGTCCTCGACGAGGCGGCCTTTCTCGAACTTTGTCCGCAAGCTGACGACGTGTGGTTTTATTGGATGGCTAAAATGGCCGGAAGCACCCATCGGGCCGTGGGCAAGGCGAGCGCGGTCGTGACTTGGCCTCGTTCGCAGGACAAGGGACTCCTGCAAACCAATCTCTACGCGGACGGAAATGACCGACAGATCAGAAATATGATCGACCGCTTCGGCTTGCCGAAGAGCCCGCTTCCCCGAGGCTCGAAACGCCGCTGGCCTATTCGGTAAAGCGAGATAGCAGATCTCGCTTGCGCTATGCATGGGCCGTCTTGGTTATCGAGGGCGCTCCATACGGCCGCCTGCTTGCTGGAATTCCTCCGGTCTGGCGCGGCGGTCCTCATCGACAACGACGAACGGCGCCCAGATCACACTGAACGAAGTGTTGCTGTTTTTTGGGAACGGGCCGCTCAGCTTGGATGGGCGGCCCTCCGTGAGGGCGGTCGGCCGGTAGCCTTATTGAGTGACTTCGCCGTAAGAACGCCGTGGGCCGGCGCAAGAACAACCAAGCCCCACGTACGATGCGTCGATCAGTTCGCACGTTTTGATCGGAGTGGTGCAATAGCCGCCCAAGATGGCGGCGCTCCGACCGTTTTGAAGCGGAACGCCATCCGAAACGCCAGCCACGGCGAGGGGAGCGCTTAAGGCGGTGCTCAGCGTGCCCGCACCCAAAGCAACGGCGTCAGTCACGGGGCTTCCATAATAGCCGTACGTCGTCGTGGCAGGATACGTGTAAGCGTATGTCGGCATCGGCAGAGTGGAACCAGTCGGCTCCACGTAGACGACCCGGCTGCTCTTCGACGGGTGAGACCGCATATACGCTGCGATGCGTCCATCGATCTTCTTGTTGACCGCCTTCGTGGCTGTCTCTCCGGAAGCAGAAGAAGCGATGAGAAGCCCCAAAACGGCGATGGCGGCTAACACGTAGGCTGGCTTGATCAAGAGCATGCGATATCTCCCATACAAAGGACGGCCCAATAACGCCACCGAAGAGCTTGTTCGCCGCTCGGCTTCGAGATCTGCCAAATCTTTAAGTGAGGTCCTCGCGAGATCGTTTCACATCTTGACCTCATCAATAGGTCTCATGAGAGAGCGATTGACTTACTTGAAAGTCGAGTCAGAATAGTCGCGGACGACAAAGTCCCACCCAACGATGGCGACTAATATTGGTTGTCGCAACTATCCTGCGCAGGTTCTGATCCTGCGGACTTGACGGATCTCTTGGGCGATCCTGAAACGAAATCGGCAAGTCGCGCACCAGATGGAGGCAGGGCGCCTCAACATCACAGCGGTTCTAAGAAGGACGGCTCCAGACTCGGTCTGCGGCGGAGTTTCGATTCGGCCAGAAGCACGATTTAGTTTAGTTTTCGCGACCGGCTCGATATCCGTCAGGTCGCCGATGTGTCGGGCGGGCGTCTTCGGGTCGCGCCGCTCTCAGAGGTGAAGCCAGACCAGGAACTTGCCGGTACATAGGCCGAGCGACATGACGACGACCGTGATACGAAACCACGCGAGGCGAGCCGTCGTTTGGTCGAGTTTATGATGTCCAATCTGCGTCATGTTTTCATCGCATCTTGTCGCCTGAGCGGCTTTATGTGCGTCCCTTCTGTGACGCTTCGAAGATGGGGTGGATGCCGTCCGATGTCAGCAACGACAGTCCGTCAAGAGCGCGTCCCTGCCGTGCTGTCTCGGCATGACAGCCCGTTCGGCACGACGTTTGGCGACCGTGAGCGTGGCCAGCCCGGCGCGCTTCTAGCATGATAGATGACAGACGCGCCGCTCGAATCCGCTTGCCTCCGCCGTCGCCGGCACCTACGAGGGCAGCAGGTCGCCGGTGTCGAGACGAGGTGAGATCGGGCATGGGAGTTCGGCCGATATGAGGTGTCACACGCCCGTTGCCTGTTGGCTCGCCCTCGCGACATGGGTCTGCTTCGCCACGGTCGGCCCGGCCGTCGCCGACGAGGCCGTCCTCTCCGGTACGCTCAAGACGATCCACGATCGCGGAACGATCCTGATCGGCTATCGCGAGAACACGGTGCCGTTCGCCTTCAAGAACAAAGCCGGGCAGCCGGTCGGGTTCTCGGTCGACTTGTGCCATGGCATCGCCGAGGAGGTCGCCCGCCGGCTGAACCGCGAGCTGATCGAGGCCGACGCGCCGTCGTGGCAGCAGGGCGTACGGATCGCCTACGTCCCCGTTTCGTCCGATGCCCGTTTGCCGATGGTGATTTCCGGCGCGATCGACGTCGAGTGCGGGTCCACGACGTCGAACAACGAGCGGGCGAAGACGGTGGCCTTCTCGCCGATCATCTTTCTCGCCGGCGTGAAGATCGCGGTGCCGCTCGCGCCCGCCGGCGGCAAGGCCGCCTCGTCCTATCGCGACCTCGCGGGTCGCAAGCTCGCAGTGGCGACGGGAACGACCACCGACACGGTCGTCAAAGCCTTGGCCTCGAAAGTCGCGCCTCCGATCGAGGTCGTCGAGCAACCGTCCGTCGATGCCGCTTATTCCATGCTGGCATCGGCCAGCGTCGACGCGATCGCCTCGGACGACATCCTCTTGACAGCGCAGCTCGCCGACCATCCGGAAGGCAGCAAATACGGCGTGATCGGCGACTATCTGTCCTTCGAGCCTTACGCGATCATGTATCGCAAGGATGACGCCGATTTCACCGACGTCGTGCGCAGCAGCTTCGGCGCGATGGCGTCCAGCAACTATCTCGCGTCCACGTACCAGAAATGGTTTCAGAGCACGCTGCCGAACGGCGAAAACCTGAGACTGCCCATGAGCGCGCAGCTCACCGAACTCTATCGATCGCTCGGCGAGTCCGACTGAGCCGTACGGCTTCAGTCAGACCGACATGTACGCCCGCACTTCCTGATCGACCATTGTCGCCTTGGTGCCGGCGAGCACGACGGCGCCGCGGTCCATGACGATAAAGTCGTCGGCGAGTTCGCGGGCGAAATCGAAATATTGCTCGACCAGCACGATCGCCATGTCGCCCTTGCTGCGCAGATAGGTGATCGCGCGCCCGATGTCCTTGATGACGGAGGGCTGGATGCCCTCGGTCGGTTCATCGAGCACCAGCAGCTTCGGCCGGGTGACGAGCGCCCGTCCAATCGCGAGTTGCTGCTGCTGGCCGCCGGACAGGTCGCCCCCGCGACGACCCATCATCGTCTTGAGAACCGGGAAGAGGTCGAAGATCTCGTTGGGAACGAACCTGTTTTGCCGGGAGACGGGCGAAAACCCGGTTTCGAGGTTCTCTTTGACGCTGAGGAGCGGGAAGATCTCACGGCCTTGCGGCACGTAGGCGATGCCGCGCCGGGCGCGTGTATGGGCGGGGAGCTTGGCGATGTCGCTGTCGTCCCACACGATCCGGCCACCCGCGATCGGTTGGTGGCCGACGATCGCGCGAAGCAGCGAGGATTTCCCGACCCCGTTGCGTCCCAGCACGCAAGTGATGCGGCCAGGCTGCGCGGTCACGGACACGCCGCGGAGGGCTTGCGCGGCGCCGTAGAAGAGGTCGATGCCCTCGACGGACAGCATGCTCAACGCCCCAGATAGACTTCGATGACGCGCGGGTTCGCGCTGACATCGTCGAGGGCGCCCTCGGCGAGCACCGCGCCCTCGTGCAGCACCGTCACCTTCACGTCGAGGTCGCGCACGAACGTCATGTCGTGCTCGACGACGACCACCGAATGATCTTTCGCGATCTCGCGAAGGAGTTCGGCCGTCTGTGCGGTCTCGGCATCGGTCATGCCGGCGACCGGCTCGTCGACGAGCAGCAGCTTCGGATCCTGCGCGAGCAGCATGCCGATCTCGAGCCATTGCTTCTGGCCATGGGACAGGTCGGCCGCCCGGCGCGCGCGGTGCGCCGTGAGACGCGTGGTGGTGAGGATACGGTCGATGCGATCGTGCTGATCGGGCGGCGCCTTGCCGAACAGGGTGGCGAAAGGCCCCCGCCTGTCCTTGAGCGCGAGCAGGATATTGTCCTCGACCGTATGGCTCTCGAAGACCGTCGGCTTCTGAAACTTGCGACCGATGCCGAGTTCGGCGATCGCCGGTTCGTCGAGCGTGGTGAGGTCGGTGGTGCCGCCGTAGAAGACTGTGCCGGTGTCGGGGCGCGTCTTGCCGGTGATCACGTCCATCATCGTCGTCTTGCCGGCACCATTGGGCCCGATGATCGCCCGCATCTCGTTGGGCGCGAGCACCAGTGAGAGCCCGCGCAGCGCCTTGTAGCCGTCAAACGAGACGCGGACGTCGTCGAGATAAAGCAGCGAACTGGTGAGGGCGGCCTTGTCCATCT
>CAXTFG010000059.1:0-17798 GCA_964243415.1 uncultured Beijerinckiaceae bacterium
ACCAGCAGCTCGAAGGCGCTGAGGATCACCGTCATCACGAAAGGCAGGGGCGCCAACACCGCGAAGGCGCCGGCTGCGAGAAGGGAAGCGACGAAAGCCCCAAACACCTGAAGCGTGATATGGCCGGCCAGCATGTTGGCGAACAAGCGGACGCTGAGGCTGATCGGTCGCGACAGAAAGGAGATGATCTCAATCAACGAGATCACCGGTCGGAGGAAGATGTTGACGCTGCTCGGCCAGAACAGCCGGAACCAGCCAAGGCCGTTGGCGCGGATCCCGTGGACCACCACCAGCCCATTGACCAGGAGGGCGAGGCAGGCCGTCACAACGATCTGACTGGTGACCGCGAAGGAATAGGGCACGAGTCCGAGGATGTTCGAAAACAGCACGAACACGAAGATGGCGAACACGAAGGGAAAGAAGCGCATCGCTTCGCGGCCGGCGGTCTGCCGCACCATGTTGGCGGTGAACTCGTAAGTCATCTCCGCCGCCGACTGGATGCGCCCCGGCACGAGCGCGTGACCGGAGGTCCCCAACACCATGAGCGCGAACGACAGCACCAGGACCGCGACCATGAACAGCGACGAGTTGGTGAACGACAGATCGAGGCTGCCGAGATGGATCGGCACGATATCCCTGATCCTGAACTGCGAGATCGGGTCGATCGCTTCTTGCGCTGCCACGTCCGTTTCGTCCCCATCCCAAACGGTTCAGCGGCAAGCCGAACCACCTTTGCTCACCTAAAGTGGACCGCGCCCGCGGGCACTCGTTCCCGTCGGCTTCGTCGCGAGCCGGTATACGTTCCAGAAACCCGCCGCCGTCCCGAGCGTCAGAAAGACGATCAGCAGCGCCGGCGAGGTGTGCAGCCACTTGTCGAGCTGCCAACCGACCAGGGCGCCGACGCCGATACCGGCCACGAATTCCGTGAGCACGCGCGCGCCGAGGCCCATTGCTCCGGCGAGCGTCGTGTCCTCGACCGGCGATTTCGACTCGTCGCCCGCCTTTTCGCTGTCGAGCGACTTGGACAAGGCATCGAGACGAGCGCGAAGCGCGTCGTCGGGCTTGTCATCCGAGCCTGCGGCCAAAATGCTCCCTTTCGCGCCGGGCGCTGGCTTCTTCGTCCAAGGTTGCGGCGGCTTGTAGCGGCGTCTTTCCGGACCGTCAAGGTTCGGCCACAAACCGGAAATGCGAGATAGATCAAGGCCGATAGCGAACAGGATGGTGATCCGTCAGGACGCTTCCAGCAACTCCGTGGCCTCCGTCAGATCGACGCTCACGAGCTGCGACACGCCACGCTCCGCCTGCGTCACGCCACAGAGGCGGTCCATCCGGGCCATCGTGATCGGGTTATGCGTAATGGCGATGAAACGCGTCTCCGTCTTGGATCGCATCGCGTCGACGAGATCGCAGAAACGCTCGACATTGGCGTCGTCCAGCGGCGCGTCGACCTCGTCGAGGACACAGATCGGCGAAGGATTCGTCAGAAACACCGCGAAGATCAGGGATATGGCGGTGAGCGCCTGTTCGCCGCCGGACAGCAGCGTCATGACCTGCGGCTTTTTCCCCGGAGGCCGCGCCACGATCTCGAGCCCGGCCTCGAGTGGATCGTCCGACTCGACGAGTTGCAGCTCCGCCATGCCGCCGCCGAACAAGGTGGTGAAAAGCTCCTTAAAGAAGCCGTTCACGCGGTCAAAGGCGCCGAGCAGGCGCTCGCGTCCTTCCTTGTTCAGGTTGCCGATCGCCTGGCGCAGCCGACGGATGGCTTCCGTCAGGTCCGTCTTCTCCTGGTCGAGACCGGTGCGCTGCGCTTCCATCGCCGCGAGTTCTTCTTCCGCGCGAAGGTTGACCGCGCCAAGCCTTTCGCGGTCGGCCTTGAGCGCATCGAGCTTTGTCGCGACCTCGGCTGCCGAAGGCCTCGGCTCGCCATGTCTGACACCGGCGAGCAGGGGCAGGGCGGCAGCAGCTTCGCAGTCGAGATCCCTCGCGGCCGTCCGTACGATGTCGTCGAGCTTCTGCATTGCAGCTTCGACGCGCGATTCACTCCGTGCCTTGATTTCGCGCGCGCCCGCCATGGCATCGAGAGCGGCACGGGCTCGGCGGTCAGCGTCGGCCAGTGTCGTTTCACCGGTCGCGCGCGCGTCATTCGACGCCCGCAGCTTTTTCTCCGCGGCCTCGATGTCCGCGAGGAGGCGCCGCCGCGCGAGGATGAAACGGTCCGGCTCGTCTTCAAACTGCGTCATCTCGCGTCGTGACGACTCGAGGCGCTGCGTCAACTCGATTTGACGGCTTTCGGCCTGACCGGCGCGTGTCTGCCACGAGCCGCACTCTTGTTCGATGGCACCGATGCGGCGGGCTCGGGCGTCGCGTTCGCGCGATAGAAGCTGCAGTGTTGCACGCGCGTCCGCCTCCTCAGCCCTGAGGCGCTCCACGTCGGCCCGCACGGTCTCGATCTGCGCTAAGAGGTCGTTCGTTTCCGGACAGGTCGCGAGCGCGGCTTCGCTTTCCGCCCGGCGCGTGACGGCCGCCTCGCGGGCTGACCTGGCAGCACGTTCGGTCGCCGCCAGGACGGCAAGTTTCGTCGCCGTTTCGCGATGTTGTCGCTCAAGATCGGCGTGGGCGGCTCGCGCGGCATCGCAGGCTCGTCGCGCCGTCTGAAGTTCCGCTCGCGCCGCCGCGTCGGAGGCCGTCGCCGTCCGCAGGGTAGTTTGTGCGATCTCGACGACCGCATTGAACTGGTCTCGCTGCGCGCGGGCCGCGGCAAGGGCATCGCGAAGATCGGCGAGCCGGTTGCGTTCAGTCAGGCGTCGCGCCGCCGGCGTTGGCGCCTCCGCCGCCTGGGTCAGCCCGTCCCACCGCCACAGGTCACCCTCGACCGAGACGAGCCGCTGCCCCGTTGCGAGACGCGAACGGAGGAGCGCACCCGCCGCGCGCTCGACGAGGCCGATCTGGTGGAGACGGCGGCGCAAGGCCGGCGGCGCTTCGACGAAATGCGACAGCGCCGTCGAGCCCTCGGGCAAGGCCGGATCGCCGTCTCCGGCGACGTCGGCCCAATGAGCCGGCGCATCCGTGTCCGACGACGCATCGAGATCGTCGCCCAGGGCCGATCCAAGGGCCTTCTCGTAGCCCTTGGTGACGACGATGGCATCGGTCACCGGCGGCCATCTCCCGCCGGTGTCGGCCTCGAGCATCTTGGTCATCGTCTTGACCTCTGTTTCGAGGCGCTGGGCAACGCGATCCGCATCGGCGAACGGCGCCCGGCTCGCCGCTTCGCTGGCCCGTGCCGTGTCGAGATCGGCTTCAGTCGTGCGGGCCATGCTTTCGGCCCTTGCGAGAGCATCCGTCGCTGCCCGCAGCTGCTGGTTGGCGGCGTCGAACGCGCCCTCGGGAGGAGCGCTGGCCAGCGAGGCGGCAAGAGCTGCCGCCGCCTGAGCCAGCTCGCGCTCGACCCGGACAACCTGTGCGGCATCGTCCCGGACCCGTTCGCTCAGGGCACGTCGCCGTGCCTCCGCATTGGCGTGGGCCGTCTGCACATCGGCCAGCGTCGCTTCCGCCGCGCGTCGCGTCTCCTCGGCGCCGCCGGCCCTGGCCCGCAGGTTGTTTTCCACCGTGGCCGGGTCTGCGAAGGCGGCAAGCTCGACGCCTTCCGCCTCGAGGCGGGCGAGGGCGGCCGTGGCGTCGTCCACCGCGGCCCTCTCGCGCCCGAGGTCTGCTGTCATCTCCTTGATGCGCCGCTCGGTTTCTGCCCGACGGCCCTTGGCGCGCCGTTCCTCGCCGTCGAGCATCTGC
This sequence comes from uncultured Beijerinckiaceae bacterium, assembly GCA_964243415.1. Lineage (GTDB taxonomy): Bacteria > Pseudomonadota > Alphaproteobacteria > Rhizobiales > Beijerinckiaceae > RH-AL1. The sequence goes on from CAXTFG010000059.1 coordinate 3,787, forward strand.
CGGGCAACGAGCACGTTCTGCAGCGCGGAGCTGGCCTCGCTTTCGCGACTGCGCAGTTCGGGGAGGGCATGGGCGGCCACCGCTTGGTGCCGGGCAGCCTCGCCCTGCGCGCGCGTGCAGTCGACGACGGCCGTCTCGGCCGCGGCGAGCGCCGTCTCCGCCGCGGCCGAGTCGCACTTGGCCTCCTCCCACGCGATCAGCACGGCGAGCGCCTGCATGCGGCGCAATTCGGCCTGCACCTCGCGAAAGCGTTGGGCCTGTCGCGCCTGGCGGCGCAGGCCGTCGCTCTGGCCGGCGATCTGGGTCAGCACGTCGTCGATGCGGGCGAGGTTGTCTTCCGCCCCCTTCAGGCGCAGTTCCGCCTCGTGGCGACGGGTGTGGAGACCGGCGATGCCGGCGGCGTCTTCGAGGACCCTCCGTCGGGCCTGCGGCTTGGCTGCGATGATCTCAGATATTTGCCCTTGGCGTACCAGCGCCGGCGAGCGCGATCCGGTCGAGGCATCGGCGAAGAGGATCTGCACATCGCGGGCGCGGACTTCGCGGCCGTTGATGCGATACGTCGAGCCCTGGTCGCGCTCGATGCGGCGGGTGATTTCGAGAACATCGGCGTCGTTGAAGCTCGCCGGGGCCGTGCGCGCGCTGTTGTCGAGCGTCAGCCGGACTTCCGCCACGTTGCGGGCCGGACGGTCCCCGCCGCCAGCGAAGATAACGTCTTCCAGGCCGGATGCGCGCATGCTTTTGTAGGAGCTTTCGCCCATGACCCAGCGCAGGGCCTCGACGAGGTTCGACTTGCCGCAGCCGTTCGGGCCGATGACGCCGGTCAGTCCGGGTAGGATGTCGAACTCGGTTGGCTCGACGAAGCTTTTGAAACCGAGAAGGCGCAGTTTGCTGAACTGCATGGGGGTGCTCGTCGGACCGCTGATCTAGAAGAGCAACACGCGATCGTCCCCGGGATGCAAGCGGGAAACATGCATCGCCTGTGGAGAGACTGCCTCGTCAGCTCTTCTTGTTGAGAAGCGGATCGAGAGTCTTGGCCAGCGTCGCCGGATTCAGCTCGCCGGTGACCTTCACACCGTTGACGTAGAAGGTCGGCGTCGCCGTCACATTGAACTTGTCGGCCCCCCGCGAGCGCACTTCGTCGATCTGATCGTAGAGCTTCTGGTCCTTGAGACAGGCCTCGAACTTATCCTTGCCCATGCCCGTCTGCTTGAGCACACCCTCGAGCGCCTCGAGCGGCTTGTCGACGAAGGCCCAGCTCTTCTGCGTGTCGAACAGCAGATCGACGACAGCGGTGCGCTTGTCGGGGCCGGAGCAGCGCGCCAGCATAAACCCGGCGGCGGCCAGCGGATCGAGTGGGAACTCGCGCAGGATAAACTTGACCTTACCGGCGTCCACGTAGGTCTTGATCAGCGTCGGATAGGTCGTCTCGTGGAAGTGCGCGCAATGCGTGCAGGTCATCGACGCGTATTCGATCATGGTGACCGGCGCGTCGGCCTTGCCTTGCACGATGTCCGGCAGCGCCTCGGGCGCCATCAGATCGTCAGCCGCCACTTTCGTGTTCTGCGCAGGCGCAGCGCCCGGGACGAGAACCGCGATACCGGCGGCGACGCAAGCCGCCGCGAAACTGCGCCGAGAGGCGGTGAGGGCGGGGGTGCAGAACATCACGGTCACCGAAGTCAAAGAGCTTGGGAAATTCACGGCATCATAGCCGGTTCGGGACAGCGGGCAAAGGAGGTGCGCCCACTCTGCAGGTCGCGCCGAACTGAACCCACCGTGTCGCGAACCGTCGCTAGCGCATGACATGCGCGCCGAGGCGCGCCAGCGCCGAGCGCAGGGCTTCGTCCGCAACTCCAACGACGTGGTCCGACGCCTGAGCCAGCGCCGCCGGCGAGGGCGCGCCCTGGCGGCTCACAGCCGGCTCTGGTCGCTCGAGGGGCCCCTGGCGGAACGCGAGTCGGCCGACGCATCGCCAGCCGAGGTGGCCGTTAATGCGGGCAAGCACCTGATCGGTCATGTGCTGCAGCTCGAGTGCGAAACCGCCTTCGACGCGCACGACCAAGGTCGCGGCGGAGAGCGGCGCATCGGGGTATGCGCCCGTCCCGCGCGCCGACCACTGCAGCTTGATCGGCCGCGAATTGGCAGCGAGCCGTTCGCCTACGATATCATCCCAGTTCAGGATCAGTTCGGATTCGGAGAAACCCTGGCGGACGAGCACGGGGTCGATGGCCTTGCTGACGAGGTCGGCGAGCGGCTGCGACCAAGAGCGCTTACCTGGGAGGGTGCGTTTGCCGGGGGGTTTGCGAGGCGGGAGCGGCATGGCGGAGCAGCTTACCATCATCGGGGCAGGGGGGAAATCGGCAGCCGCGCGCCTGCTCGCCTGGTATGACGGGCATCGCCGCGTCCTGCCGTGGCGGGCGGCGCCGGGGCAGCGGGCCGACCCCTATGCCGTGTGGCTGTCGGAGGTCATGCTGCAGCAGACCACGGTGGCGGTCGTCAAAGGCTACTTCGCTGCGTTCCTGCAGCGATGGCCGCGTGTGACGGATCTCGCGGCGGCACCGATCGAGGACGTCATGGCCCGCTGGGCCGGCCTCGGCTACTACTCGCGCGCCCGCAACCTTCACGCCTGCGCCCGGCAGGTCGCGTCGGCGGGCGGCCTCTTTCCCGAAACGGAGGAGGGCTTACGGGCGTTGCCCGGCGTTGGCCCGTACACGGCCGCGGCGGTCGCGGCGATCGCCTTCGGGCGTCGCGCTGTGGTTATCGACGGCAACGTCGAACGGGTGATCACCCGGCTGCACGGCATCGAGACGCCGATCCGTGACAGCAAAGCGCTTATTCGCACCTGCGCCGCGGCGCGGACGCCGGACGATCGCTGCGGCGACTATGCGCAAGCCATGATGGATCTGGGCGCCACGATCTGTACGCCGCGCCGGCCCGCCTGCGTGATCTGCCCGGTCGGCGACGACTGCGTCGCGCGGCGCACCGGGCAACAACATGCGCTCCCGATGCGGACCGTGAAGCCGGAAACCCCCGTGCGCTTCGGTTCGGTCTTCTTCGTCAGGCGCGCTGTCGACGTTCTCGTGCGCACGAGAAGTCCGAAGGGGCTGTTCGGCGGAATGACCGAGTTTCCGGGAAGCGTGTGGGACGCGGTCGGCGATCCCGAAGGGCTTGCCCGTCCCGTTCCCGCCGCTTTCCGGAGATGTCCCATCAAGGTGGAGCATGGCTTGACGCATTTCACACTCGTCCTCACCGTATACGCCGCAGCGGTCGAGGCAGCGACGGCACCAGAGGGCTGTCGCTGGGTCTGCGAGGCCGACCTCGCGGGAGAGGCGCTGCCGACCCTCATGCGCAAGGTCGCGTTGGCTGCGCAGGACCTGCTGCAACCGATGGAAGCTCTGCCATGAATGCCGAGGCCGCGATCGCCAACGCCGACCAAATCATCTACTGGAACGAGGTCGCCGGCCCGAAATGGGTGGCGAACCAGGAGCGCCTCGAGCGCTTGATGATGCCGCTCACCGCGGCGCTCCTCGACGGCGCCGCCGCCGACAGAGGCGAGGCCGTCGTCGATGTCGGGTGCGGGTGCGGTGGCCTCGCGCTTCGGCTTGCCGAGCAGCTTGGTCCGGGCGGGCGAGTGCAGGCCGTCGACATCTCCGAACCGATGCTGGCTCACGCGCGAGAACGCGACAGCGCCGCAGGGCCGGGCCGCGCGCCGATCGATTGGCGTCGCGCCGATGCCATGACGCACGCATTCGAGCCGGGCTTCGACCTGATCGTGTCGCGCTTCGGGGTGATGTTCTTCGAGGATCGGGCTCGCGCCTTCGCCAACCTGCGACGGGCATTGAAACCTGGGGGCCGGCTCGCGATCCTCACATGGCGCAGCCGCGCCGAAGTGGAATGGATGCAGGCGCCGCTCGACTGGATCGCCTCCGTCCTGCCGCCGCCCGACGACATGGACGGTGCGGTGGGGCCGTTCGCGATGGCGGACGAGGAGGTCACCTGCGAGATGCTCGCCGCTGCCGGCTTCGGCGAGGTCGTCGCGACCCGCGTGGATCGCCCGCTGACGATCGGGGTCGGGATCGACGATGCCGCGGCGATGCTGTGCGACACGGGGCCGGCGGCGAGGCTGATGCGCGATGCCGAGCCCAAGCTGCGGCGCGAAGCCGAAGTGGTGCTGCGCGAGAAGCTGCAGCACCATCTGATCGAGGGTCGCGTCGAGATGGGCGGTGCCTGCTGGTTGTATCGCGGCAAGGCCTGAGCGGATTCGAGCCTGAGCGCGTCCGACGGTCGCGTTCACGGACCGGTGAAGGTTGGAACGGTTCTGAGGTGACGGGGATTTCACTCGTGCTTTCGGCATGTGGCTGAAGCGGAGAGAATGATGGCTGCTCAGAAGGACGACGCGTCGGGCTTCAACCGTCGCAACTTTTTACGCGCTTCGGCGACAGGCGCGGCGCTTCCCCTCGTTGGCGAGCGTTTCGGGACGCCGGCTCACGCAGCCATGTCGCCGCAGGGCAGCAAGTCGCCGCTTGTCCCCATGACGCTGAAAATCAATGGCCAGACTCACGAAGTGGCGCTCGACGTCCGCACGAGCCTTCTCGACGCCCTGCGCGAACATGTCGGCCTTACCGGGTCGAAGAAGGGCTGCGACCATGGCCAGTGCGGCGCCTGCACCGTGCACGTCGACGGCAAGAGCGTGAACTCCTGCCTGGTGCTGGCGATGACCGCCCAGGGCCACGACATCACAACCATCGAGGGCCTCGCGGGGCCGAGCGGCGATCTCCACCCGCTGCAGCAGGCATTCATCGAGCACGACGCATTCCAGTGCGGCTATTGCACCTCGGGACAGATCATGTCCGGGGTCGCGTGCATCTCCGGCGGACACGCCACCGACGAGGGAGCGATCCGCGAGTACATGAGCGGCAATCTGTGCCGATGCGCGGCCTATCCCAACATTGTGTCAGCGATCGTTGACGCCAAGTCGAAGATGGGAGCCTGAGGCATGCGCCCCTTTGTCTACGACACCGCCCAGACGACGACCGAAGCTGTCGCCGCCGCTCGGGGCGCTTCGGGTCCCTCGCATGCCGGATCGACCACGCAGTTCCTTGCCGGCGGCACGAACCTGCTCGACCTGATGAAGCTCGACGTGATGCGCCCCGAGCGCCTCGTTGACATCAACCCGCTCGCCAAGGACCCGCACAGCAGCCGCATTTCGGTGTCGGACAAGGGCGTCCGGTTCGGCGCACTGGTACGCATGTCCGAGGCGGCCAACCACGAGGCGGTCAAGCGCGACTACCCCGTCATCGCGCAGACACTCTCGCTTGCCGCGAGCACAGGGCTGCGCAACATGGCGAGCCTCGGCGGCAACGTGCTCCAGCGTACTCGGTGCAACTACTTCCGCGAAACCTCCTACGCCCAGTGCAACAAGCGCAATCCGGGCAGCGGCTGCGCGGCGCTCGACGGCGTCAACCGCGCCCACGCGGTACTTGGCGCGAGTGATCAATGCATCGCCGCCTATCCCGGCGATCTCGCGCAAGCGCTGATGGCGCTCGACGCTGTCCTCGAGGTGCAGGGGCCGTCGGGTTCGCGAGCCATGCGCTTCGCCGATCTGCACGTCGAGCCCGGCACGACTCCGAATGTCGAGACGACGCTCAAGCCCGGCGAACTCATCACCGCCATCAACGTTTCGGCGTCGCCCGACACGCGCCGCTCGGTCTACGTCAAGGTGCGCGATCGTGCGTCCTATGCCTTCGCGCTGGCGTCCGCCGCCGTGGTCCTCGACCTGGAAAACGGCAAGACGCGCCGTGTCCGCATCGCGCTTGGTGGGCTCGCTTCGGTCCCATGGCGCGCCACGGAGGCCGAGCAGTCCCTGCGCGGCAAGGAGATCAACGAAGAGACGGCCAAGGCAGCTGCCGATGCCGCCTTCGCCGGTGCGAAGATCCGCGAACACAATGCCTACAAGGTCCCGCTCGGCAAGCAGACGCTCATCCGCGCCTTGTTCGAAGCCGCCAAGATAGAGGCCTGATCATGAGTTCTGCAGTGCCCACGCCCGGCGCCAACATGGGCCAGCCCGTCCCGCGCGTCGATGCCCACCTCAAAGTCACGGGCGGCGCCACCTACGCCTCGGATTTCGACGTCAAGAATCCGGCCTACGCCTATCTCGCGACGAGCGCGATCGCCAAGGGCTCGATCACCGCCATCGACGAAACCGAAGCTCGGGCGGTCGACGGCGTCATTGAGATCTTCACGCACAAGAACATGGCCGACGCTATCAAGCAGGTGAAGTTCAAGTCCATGGGCGGGCCGGCCTCGACCTCCGTTGTGCCACTGTCCTCGCCCAAGATCTGGTACGCGGGACAGATCGTGGCGATGGTGGTCGCCGATCGGTTCGAAGCGGCGCAGGAAGCGGCGCACAGGTTGAAAATCAGCTACGCCGAAGAGAAGCCGTCGGCGACGTTCGGCTCTCCCGGTGTGTCGGAGACGCCCATCGACAAGGCGCGGCAAGCCGAAAAGCACGACAACCCGAGAGTCGGCGATTTCGCAGCCGGTTTCGCTGGCGCTGTGGTCAAGGTGGAGGCCGACTACGCCACCCCGACGCAGCATCACAACCCGATCGAACTGTTCTCGACGACATGCTCTTGGGACGGCCCGACGCTGACGATCCACGAGCCGAGCCAATCGGTTTATGGTCTGCAGCACGGTGCTGCCGAGGAGTTGAAGGTCGAACCCTCGTACGTCCGCGCGATCAGCCCGTACATCGGGGGCGCGTTCGGCTCGAAGGGCACGATCACGCCGCGCACGGCGATCACCGCCATTGCGGCGCAGCGTTTGCGCCGTCCGGTCAAGCTTGTCCCGTCCCGCCGCGACGGGTTCACGCTTTCGACGTTCCGGGCCGAAACCAGGCATCACGTCAAGCTCGGCGCCGATAAGGACGGCAAGCTCGTCGCGCTCTCACACGATGCTTGGGAGCTGACCTCGCGCCCGGACGATTATTCGGTGGGCGGCAACGACGCATCGACCCGAATGTACGCTTGCCCGAATATCACCAGCGAGGTGACGCTCGTCAATGCGGATCGCAACACACCGGGGTTCATGCGCGCGCCCGCCGAGACGCCCTATATCTTCGCGCTCGAAAGCGCGATGGACGAACTGGCCGAAAAGCTCGGCATGGATCCCATTGAGCTGCGCCGCGTCAACGACACGATGAAGGAGCCGATCAAGGGCCTGCCGTTCACCAGCCGCTCGATGATGAAGTGCTTCGACGAGGCGGCGAAGGCGTTCGACTGGTCACGGCGCAACCCGAAGCCGGGCCAGACCCGGCAGGGCGAATGGCTCGTCGGCCTGGGCTGCGCGATGTCGTGCTACCCGAGTCAGCAGGCCCCTGCGAGCGCCCGCGTTCGCCTCGACGCTGATGGCAGCGCACAGGTGGCGACAGCGGCCGCAGAGATCGGCACCGGCGCCTACACCGTTATCGCGCAGACTGCGGCCAACCGGCTCGGCATCGATGTCGCCAAAGTGAAGGTGACCATGGGCGACTCGGCGCTGCCGCCATCGCCGATCGCCGGTGGCTCGGTCACGACGGCAAGCGCCTGCAACGCGGTCGCAATGGCCTGCGACGCCATCGTCAAGCGGCTCTCCGCGGGCAAGAACGCGGAAGGTGATCACACCTTGAAGGAAGGCCGGTTGGTCTCGACTGGCGGCGAGTCGGAAGAGCTGGCGAAGGCCTTTCAACGGATCAATGCCGGCGCCCTCGAGGAGTACGCGGAATTTGTCCCTCACGGCTCCAAGCCGGGCGCGATGGCGAAGCTCTACAAGGGGAATACGCAGATCGTCGGGGGTGCGAAGGACAAGGATCGCATCATGTTCGCGTTCGGCGCGCATTTCGTCGAGGTACACGTCCATGCGCGTACGAAGGAGGTGCGGGTGCCGTGGATGGTGAGCGCGTTCGCCGCCGGGCATATCGTCAACCCGCGCACGGCGCACAGTCAGCTCATGGGCGGCACGATCTGGGGCCTGTCGTCCGGCCTACTTGAGCAGACCGAAGTCGATGGCGTACGTGCCCGCTATGTTAACGACAATCTCGCCGACTATCTCGTGCCGGTCTGCGCCGATATCGGCAAGGTCGACGTGATCCTTGTTCCGGAAGAGGACAAAGAGATCAACCCTCTCGGCATTAAGGGGATCGGCGAACTCGGTGTCGTCGGCGGTTCGGCGGCGCTCGCCAACGCGGTCTACAACGCGACGGGCGTTCGGGTTCGGGAATTGCCGGTTCGCATCGAGAAGCTGCTCGGTGCGTGAGCTTCGGTGAGGTCATCTTCTGTCGTAGCGGCGCAGTTCGAGCGCACCGCTACGACACGGAGGCGGGTATGCCGGGAACGCGGCGATGCTGGTGACTTGATCTCACCACGATTACACGCAAGACGTGGTCGCGCTGCGAAGAGGAGTGCGATCATGAGGAAGCTGCGGGGCGCCTTGAGTGCGTTAGCGTTCGGCGTTCTAGCTTTGGCACCGGTCCACGCCGCTTCGTTCACGCCCGACCAGACGGCCGAGTTCGGCGCCATCATCAAAGATTACCTGATGACGCATCCCGAAGTGATCCGCGATGCGATCACCGAACTCGATGAGCGCGAGAAGCTGGCGGAAAGCGACGCCCGCCGCAAGACGCTGGCGGGCATCGGCCCCAAGCTGGCTACGGAGCCGGATTCGCTGATCATCGGCAATCCAGACGGCAAGATTACACTGGTCGAATTTTTCGATTACAATTGCGGCTATTGTAAACGCGCGCTCGGCGACCTCGACCGCCTAATGCAGGCGAACAAGGATCTGCGCGTCGTGCTGCGCGATTTCCCAATCCTCTCATCCGGTTCGGTCGACGCTGCGCTCGTTGCACTCGCGGCACACAACCAGTTCACCGGCGACAAATATTGGGAGTATCATCGCAAGTTGCTCGGCACGCGCTCTTCGGTTGGCAGGCAGCAGGCTCTCGACGTCGCCAAGGCTATGGGCGCCGACATGGGCAAGCTCGAGAAGGACGCCGCCGATCCCAAGACGCGGGCGGCGATCCAGCAATCGTTGGACACCGCCCAGACACTCGCTCTCAACGGAACGCCGTCGTACGTTGTCGGCGACGACGCCATCGTCGGGGCGCAGGGTTTCGACGAGATCTCCAAGCGCCTTGGCAACATGCGCAAGTGCGGCAAGGCGTTGTGTTCCTGACCCGGGCAGCAGCCCATGCCTGACGGGCTGATGGCGCGAACGATCCACGTTATCAACGGGCCCAACCTGAACCTGCTGGGCACGCGCGAGCCGGACACGTACGGACGCAGCACGCTGGCCGCCATCGAGGCTGGACTTGGCGAGCTTGCCGGTGCACATGGCGTCACCCTTCGGTTCGCGCAGAGCAACGCGGAAGGAGAGCTCGTCACCCTTGTCCAGGAGGCGGGCAGGGCGGGCGAGCCTATAATTTTGAATGCCGCCGCCTACACGCATACATCGATCGCGTTGCGCGATGCGATCGTGGGAACGGGAGCGGAAGTTATCGAAGTCCACCTTTCAAACGTTCATGCGCGTGAAAGCTTCCGTCATCGCTCCTTAATTGCGCCCGTAGTCCGCGGGGTCATCAGCGGCTTCGGCCCGTTGTCCTATCGCCTCGCTTTCCTTGCGCTGCTCGAACCTCGCCAACCATGACGGACGAGAAAGAACGGTTGCCCGGCCACACTGACCTCGTCGAGGGTCTCGCAGCGATCGCCAAGCGCCTGGATCTGAGCGAGATTGAATATCAGATCGGCGATCTCAAGATCCGGGTGGCGCGCCAGATGGCTCAGTCGGTGATGATACCGGCTCCGACCGAAATCCGCGCTACCGCCGTCGCCCCTTCCGCGAGCCCCCTTGCCGAGCATCCGGGCACGGTTAAGTCGCCGATGGTGGGCACGGCCTATTTGAGGCCGGCGCCTGAATCGCCGCCATTCGTTGATGTCGGATCGCAGGTCAAGGCCGGCGACAAAATCCTGCTCGTCGAGGCGATGAAGACCTTCAACGAGATTATCGCGCCGAAAGGCGGGACCGTGACTCAGATCCTCGTCAGCGACGGACAGCCCGTCGAATACGGGCAAGCCCTGTTCGTCATCGAGTGAGCGGCCCTCACGCGATGTTCGACAAGATCCTCATCGCTAACCGCGGAGAAATTGCCCTCCGTATTTTGCGCGCCGCCAAGGAGCTCGGCATCGCGACCGTCGCGGTCCATTCGACGGCCGACGCCGAGGCGATGCATGTGAAGCTCGCCGACGAATCGGTCTGTCTGGGACCGCCGGCAGCGCGGCACTCCTATCTCAACATCCCCTCTCTGCTGGCCGCCTGCGAAATCACCGGCGCCGAAGCGGTGCATCCCGGCTACGGCTTTCTGTCCGAGAATGCGCGCTTCGCCGAGATCCTCGAGGACCACGGCATTGGCTTCATCGGGCCCAAGGCCGAACACATCCGCACGATGGGAGACAAGATCGAGGCGAAGAAGACCGCATTGCGGCTCGGCATCCCCTGCGTGCCCGGTTCGGAAGGAGCCATCACCGACGACGACGAAGGCTTGCGAATCGCGCGCGACATCGGCTTTCCCGTACTCGTCAAGGCGGCCTCGGGTGGGGGCGGTCGCGGCATGAAGGTCGCTCTCACGGCCGAGGACCTGCCGAATGCCCTCGCGACCGCACGGAGCGAGGCCATGGCCGCCTTCGGCGACGATGCGGTCTACCTCGAGAAATACCTGCAAAAACCGCGGCACATCGAGATCCAGATCCTTGGCGACGGGCAGGGCAATGCGGTGCACCTGGGTGAACGCGATTGCTCGCTGCAGCGGCGTCATCAGAAGGTGTGGGAGGAAAGTCCATCGCCCGCGATCAACGACGCCGATCGCGAGATGATCGGCGGCGTTTGCGCCAATGCCATGCGGGACCTCGGCTATTCCGGGGCCGGTACCATCGAGTTCCTCTATGAACAGGGCAGCTTCTATTTCATCGAGATGAATACCCGCATTCAGGTCGAGCATCCCGTGACGGAAATGATCACGGGTTTCGATCTGGTCCACGAGCAAATCAAGATCGCGAGCGGCTCGCCCCTCTCCTTTTCGCAGGAGGACGTGGTGATGCGTGGCCATGCCATCGAGTGCCGCATCAACGCCGAGCATCCGACGACTTTCATGCCCTCGCCCGGCAAAATCACCTACTATCACCCGCCAGGTGGTCTGGGCGTGCGCGTCGACAGCGCGGTCTACGCTGGATACGTGATTCCGCCGAACTACGATTCGCTGATCGGCAAGCTCATCGTCCACGGCCGGACCCGGACGGAAGCCCTCATGCGGTTACGCCGCTCCCTCGACGAATTCATCGTCGACGGCGTGGCGACGACGCTCCCGCTCTATCGCACGCTCGTCCGCAACACCGAAATCCAGAACGGCGATTACGACATCCATTGGCTTGAACACTTCCTCGCCGAGCACTCCGACGAGATCCAGCGCGAGACCTGAACGCGCGCTTGACGGCTCGTCCCGGCGGCGTACCTTCAGCCATGGCCCGTGCGCGCGACCGCATCGAGATCACTCCCGATATCTTGCTGCGGGCTTACTCCATCGGACTGTTTCCGATGGCGGAGAGTGCGGACGATCCGAACCTCTTCTGGGTCGATCCGGAAGAACGCGGGATCTTTCCGCTCGATGGGCTGGTCGTGTCGCGCAGCCTGGCCAAGACGATCCGCTCCGACCGGTATGAGATCCGCATCGACACGGATTACGATGCCGTCATCGACGGGTGCGCCGAAAGTGCTCCCGGACGGGAAGGCACTTGGATCAACGCGCGGATCAGGGCGCTGTACCGCGCCCTTTTCGAGACGGGCTCGGTCCACACGGTCGAGGCCTGGATGAATGGCCATCTCGTCGGAGGCTTGTACGGCGTTACGATTGGCGCCGCCTTCTTCGGTGAAAGCATGTTTCACAGAGCGCGAGACGCTTCGAAGATCGCGTTGGTGCATCTGGTCGCGCGGCTGCGGGCGGGCGGTTTCAGGTTGCTCGACACGCAGTTCGTGACCGATCATCTCGCCACCATGGGGGCGATCGCGGTTCCAAAACACGCCTATCATCTTTTGCTGGCCGATGCGGTCGCGCGCCAAGCCGATTTTTCGGCCCTGCCGCTACGACCTCCTGTGTCGGGAAGTCGCGCCCTGGAGTGGCTGCAGCGCGAGATCTAAGCGGCGAACCGCGGCCGGGACACGCTCAATCTGCGCTCGCGCAGACAGGTCGCATGATCTCAGCCGCTGAGCGTCGCTTTCGCTCGCTGCCACCATCCAGACCTTTTCGGTCGTGAAGGATCGAGTTCGGACGAAACGGGCTCGGGACGCGGCGCGCGAGTTTCGGCAGGTTCCTGATCCGAGATAGCTGCATTCGGCGCTTCGACAGGGGGCGAAGAGGGCACGTCAGCTGCGACAGGGGAAGACGAGGGCATCTCCGGCGTCCGTTCTCCGACGCTGACCGGGCCCGCCTCGGGTCGGCTCGGTGCTTCGTCTTGGCTCGGCATGCCGAGGGGGAGAGCCACCTCACCAGCTGCCCTATGCAGCGGTTCGTCGACCATCACCGGTGTTTCGAGCAGGGGAAGCGCTTCGCCGTCGAGGCGAACCGCTTCGGGTTCGGTCCGCTCGCCGCTTTCGATCTGAATGCTCTCCGCTTCACGCGGGCGGCGGCCGCCCCCGCGCCGCGACCGGCGGCGGCGGCCTCGTGGATCTTCGGCCGACGGCTCGGTAGCGACGGCGGGCTCGATCTCTTCCATGGAGCCGTCGCTCACGACCGCGGGAGACACTTCGCCAAGATCGCTCATCAGGCCGAGCGCATCGTCAGCCGGTTGCGGTGCGTCCTGGCTGATGCCGGAACTCTCGCGGTCGCGTCCGCGCCCGCGCCGCCGACGGCGCCGTCGCGGTTCGCCCTTGTCCTCTCCGTTCGCCGTCTCGTCCACGTTCGCTTCGGCCGCGATCTCCTCGACGGCTTCGTCGATCACCTCATCGGCCGGTTCGTCGACAAGCATCGGCCGCATCGGCCGCAAGGTGCCCGAGGCCGGTTCGCCCCGCTCGATGCCGCAATACACCGTTCCGGTCAGATGTTCATCGTCCTCGAATGTCACCGCGACACCGAAACGTCCCTCGATGTCGTCGAGGTGGGCACGCTTGAAGTTCAGGACGTAAAGGGCGACCTTGCCCCTCGTACGCACGGTCACGTTGCGCGAGGCGTCGGTGATGAGCGCGTCTTCCAAAACTCGCAGAACGTGGAGGGCGATGGACGCCGTCGAGCGGACCATACCCGCTCCCGCGCAATGGTGGCAGATCTCGGTGGAGCCCTCGAGAACACCGGTGCGGATGCGCTGACGGCTCATTTCCAGCAGGCCGAAATGCGAGATTCGACCGATCTGGATGCGGGCGCGGTCGTCCTTCAGCGCATCCTTGACCCGCCGCTCCACGGCGCGGTTGTTGCGCGTCTCCTCCATGTCGATGAAGTCGACGACGATGAGACCGGCGAGGTCCCGCAAGCGCAGTTGCCGGGCTACCTCGTCGGCGGCCTCAAGATTGGTGCGAAGCGCCGTATCCTCGATGTTGTGCTCACGTGTCGAGCGGCCCGAGTTGACGTCGATGGCGACGAGGGCCTCGGTTTGATTGATGACGAGGTAGCCGCCGGACTTCAGCGTGACTTGGCTCGAAAACATCGCATCGAGCTGCGCCTCGGCTCCCGCCTTGGTGAAGAGTGGAGCAGGATCGCGCCAAAGCTGGACGTTTTTCACGTGGCTCGGCGTCAGCAGGCGCATGAAGTCCTTGGCCTCACGGTAGGCCTCCTCGCCGGCCACGACGATCTCCTCGACATCACTGTTGTAGAGATCGCGAATGGCGCGCTTGATCAGCGAGCCTTCCTCGTAGACCAGCGTCGGCGCCGTGGATTGCAGCGTCGTCTCGCGCACCGTCTCCCACATGCGCATCAGGTACTCGAAGTCGCGTTTGACTTC
>CAXTFG010000060.1:0-17488 GCA_964243415.1 uncultured Beijerinckiaceae bacterium
CGATCTCGACCTCCTTGTCGTCGAGCTCGCCGGCACGCAGCTTGCGGCGGAAGGCATCGCGCGTCGCTGGCGAGGCGCTCGCCCCGACGAGTGCGTTGAGCATGCGCTCCTCGGCGGCGAGTTCGGCGCGGGCTTCGAGGCTCTTGCGCTTGCCGTCCTTGACCATGGTGATCGCCGTCTCGACGAGGTCGCGGACGATCTGCTCGACGTCGCGGCCGACGTAGCCGACCTCGGTAAACTTGGTCGCCTCGACCTTGAGGAAGGGCGCATTGGCGAGCTTGGCGAGGCGGCGCGAGATCTCCGTCTTGCCGCAGCCGGTCGGCCCGATCATCAAGATGTTCTTCGGCAACACCTCTTCGCGCATCGGCCCGGTGAGCTGCAGGCGACGCCAGCGATTGCGCAGGGCGATGGCGACGGCACGTTTGGCATCCTTCTGACCGACGATGAAGCGATCGAGTTCGGACACGATCTCGCGCGGTGAAAAATCATTCATGTAGTGGAAACCAGGAGCGGGTGGGGCAGCCGCCGCACGACCGGAAGCGGAAGGCGTCTGAGCAGGGCGCGGCGCAGCGGCTGCCAACCGGCGCTGAGCAGAAGAATGAACGCGCCGAGGGCAAGCAGGACGGCGGGAAAAAGGTACGTCTCGCCCGTCAGACCGACGCTGCGGATGAGGGTGCCGAAGGCCACTCCCGCGTAAAGCAGACCGGAGACGAGGATGGCACGGCGGTCGATGACCACGGCAAGGACGCCGAGCAGCACAAAGACCCACAGGATGCCGACCGCGGCTCCGACCGATAGCCGGTCCGCGGAGGTGTGCAGCATGCCCCTCAGCAGAGGATGCACGATCAGCGGTGCCGCGAGCAAATGCAGCCAGAAGGCGATGTCGGTGCGTCGGCTGCGCCGTGCGGGATCAGAGATGTCGAAGCCCATGGCGAGCGCAAACACGGCGAGGCCGCAGATCAGCAGGACGACGTTGATCCCTGTCTCGTTCAGTGCAGGAGCGAGGCTGGCGACCGTACCGAGGGCGAGCAGGCAAAGCGCGGCGGCACCGGCGGCGACCGTGATCGGCACGCGGAACCTGACGAAGTGCAGAGCGGCCAAGCCCGCGGTGACCATGGCGGCGACCGCAAGTGCCGCCGGATCCGGCGTCGGAAGGAACCAAAAACGCTCCTGCACGGTCGGCGACGTCGGCAGCAGGGCCGTGAAGACCTGAAGCGAGACCAGGAAGACCGCCACGACGAATAGGAGGAGCAGCACGATGCTGGGCAGCGCCATGCGATGCTTGCCGGTGAAGAACTCGGCCAAGAGCCACGCTGCGGCACCCATCCCCGCCAGAGCCGGCGTTGAACCCGATCCCGCGTCCATGAAGAAGGCCAGCGCGCCGACGAAAAGGACAATGCCGATCGTGACGAAAATGTCGGCGAACCCGGACACCAAACGCAATTGCTCGTCGTCCACGCCCAGCCGGAAGGAAGGAACGTCGGCGGTCTCGGGCGAGAGTTCCGCCTCGATGGCCTGCAGCCGCTCGACCTGCCCCAAGGTGAGCACGTCGCGCTCGACCGCGAGCTTGAGGGCTCGCTCGGACACGGACGTCACGAGGCGACGCTCTCGATGACGACATTGCCGTTGGTGTACACGCAGATGTCGGCGGCGATCGCCAGCGACCGGCGCACGATCGTCTCGGGATCGGTCTCGTAGGCCAGCAATGCCCGCCCCGCCGCGAGGGCGTAATTGCCGCCCGAGCCGATGGCGATGACGCTGCCGGCGTCCGTCGCTTCGGGTTCGAGCACATCGCCGTTGCCGGTCAGGACGAGACCGACCTCCTTGTCGGCGACCAGCATCATCGCCTCGAGCCGACGCAGGAAGCGGTCGGTCCGCCAATCCTTGGCAAGTTCGACGCAGGCGCGCATGAGCTGGCCGGGATATTGATCGAGCTTGCCTTCCAGCCGCTCGAAGAGGGTGAAAGCATCGGCGGTCGCCCCCGCGAAGCCGGCGATCACCTCGCCCTTGGCGAGTCGGCGCACCTTGCGCGCGTTGCTCTTGATGACGGTCTGCCCGAAGGACACCTGACCGTCCCCGCCGATCACCGTGTGGCCACCTTTGCGCACCATGACGATCGTGGTGCCATGCCAGGTCGGCATGGATTGAGAGTGATCCGGCATCGTCAGACTCGGGGAGGCCGCGCGGCGGCGAACCGATCCCATCTATGGACCCGGCCTTGGGGGTGCAAGCTTGCCGAGGGCCTGCCGCCTCCGACCCTGCGAGTTTGCGTGCGGCGCTACCGATGGGCGGTGGGCCTTCCTAGATGCACGGGATGGCGAACATCGACATACCCGATCCCGAGACACGCGCGCGAGCGGTCAAGCCACGCTGGGGTGGAGCGATCGTGGTCTGCTCCAAGTGCCTGAGAAAGCATGACGAGGGCAAAGCTCTCCGCCGTGTGCTGAAGTCCGAAACCAAGCGAGTTGCCGCGGCGTCGGGGACGCGCAGGATCCGGGTGATCAAGGCCGCATGCCTCGGCGTGTGTCCGAAGCGCGCCATCGTCGTGGCGAGCCCGTCGACCCTCGCAGCAGGCGAAGTGCTCCTGGTCCGCACCGAAAGCGAGATGGCGGCGGCACTTCCCCGGCTCGTGTCCGACCATCCGGCGCCATTCTGACGCTCTGGGTCGATCGGGACTGGGTTACCGCCGCCCACCAAACCCACCGCCGCCGAAGCCGCGCGGGCCACCGCCGCCCCCCGGCCCCCCGAAACCGGGCGGCACTCCCTTGGAAGCGGGTTCGCCCCCGGGGCCGCCGATCCTGCGCTCGAAATCCATCGGGATGCGACCGTTCCCAGGTGCGCCGTTCCCCGGGCCGCTCCTCCCGGGTGCGCGCATACGACCGCCGCCGGCGCCGGAGCCGTTCGGGCCGCCATGTCTGCCCGGATTGCCGCCGACGCCGACATTGCCGAACGTCCGACCGTTGACGCGCGCGCCTTCGAGATCGAGGCGTCCATCTGAGCCCACCCGTGTCGTGAGCACGGCCCGCACGGAACGGCCCGCTGGTATATCGAGCCGCTGTCCCTCGCCGAGGGCGTAACCGGACCCGAGCGAGAGCCGGTCGCCGCGGCGCTCGACGTAGGACTCGATCGACAGCGTGCGGATATTGGGCAGCAACGCTGTTTCCCTGGCACCGCGTGCAACGGCCAAGCGATCGTCGAAATGCTCCCCTTCGACGATCGCCCGTCGCCCGACGAGCGCCGGATCGAGCCCCGTCAGCTGCAAACCGCCGATCTTGACGGCGCCGTCGTTCTCCTTCCTGACAAGACCTGCGACGCGGCTCGGCGCGCCGGTGCGAGGTTCGATGAGGCTCGCCACGATCGTCCCGTCATTGCGCCGCAGACCGCTGACGGCCACGGTCTCGCCTGTCTTGAAGCGGCGGGATTTCAGCGCGGCGGTCGAGACGGTTTGGCCGAGGACGGTGATCTGCTTGGCCCCGATGCGTTCGACAGGACCGACGACTTCGCTCGCGACGTCGATCGTCCGAGTCGACAGGCCGCCCGCTCGGCTCGATGCGTCGACACGAACCACCTGGCCGATCTTGAGGTCCGCCACGGAGGCGGGCAGGCCGTCGATGCGGACCTCGGCATCGGCCGGGTAGGCGATCCGCAGATCGTTGACCACAATTGACCCGAATTTGCGGATCGTTCCGATGACACCGGTGCCGCCAATCCCGCGATCGGATCCGTCGGTCGAGGGCGCCGCGCCGGTGCCGCCAATGCCTTGATCGCCTGGGGCGGCTTGCGCGCGGCCGAGCGCGGCAGCAAGCGCCGTTGAGGCCAGAAGCGCGAGACAACGCCTACGGTCGAGCGGCTTGAGGGACATCACGGCTTGTCCTGGCCTTCGCCTTTCACCGGGGCTTCTTCGCGGAACACGTAGACTCCGAAGTTCCAGCGCCAAGTGCCCCCGCCGTCGCTCTCGCAGGAAGCATTAGCCTCCTTGTTGGCGGCCTTCAGCGCGGTCATCGCGAGCTTTTTCGACTGCGCTTCGAGCTTGACCGCAATGGTTTCGGATAGGCCGTCGTAATGCACCGCGCGCTCCATGAAGGGCGGCTGCAGGCCGATCACGTTGGCGACCGCCGCCGCACAATGGTCGTGGAGGTTGCGGCCGAAATAATAGAGTTGCTGATCGCTACCGCCGGCCGGGACGAAAGCCGCCTCCGTGAGGAGGACTCGATCCGCTCCGTCCAGCATGACGAGCCCGCGATCCAGCCACTCGTCGAGCACGGCTCGCGGACGCACGTCGCGGGTGACGGAGGTGACCAAAGTCTCGAAAGAGTCCTCGCCGGCTCGCGCGAGCGATAGCGGTTGGCCGTCGTCGTCGGTGAACTCCGGGGCCGACAGCCATCGCGCCATGATCCGGCTCGTGCGCGAGACAGCCACAGGGACTGTGCTGACCGGGGCGCCGGCGCCGCGCAGCCGCGCCACCTCCTTGCGATGGACGCCGGTGAGCAGACTGACGCGGCTGTCCGTCTGGCTCTTTCCGGTCAAGGCGAAATCGTGCTCGGCGACATTGACGTAGAGCTCGCGCAGAAGATCGCATACGGCGGGGAAGGTGATGCCGGCGCGGATGAAAAGGCGCACGAGAGGGCGCAACACGCGGGCGAGCGGTGCTTGAAGCCGCGCCGGGTCGGGGGGCGCACCGACGGTTGGCTCGGTCATCGGCGGGACCATAGCCGGACCCGCGTGGGAATCAATCCCACTTGGCTTGACGTGGGAAAATTACCCACGTAAAGAAAACGGGGTCATTGGGAGATCAGCGATGCATCTATCTTTCTTGTCCGACGCCTTCGTTTCTGACAGCCTGGACGATGCCGGGCCGCGCTTCAGCTCTCCTCGCACCGCGGGCCAGGTCCACCGAGACGGCGTCGTGCGCGGCATCATCTTCCTCGTCGTGCTGGCGCTGCCTTTCGGGGTCGCCTTCGGCGCCTCCGCGCTCGAGCAGGCCCATGCGGGGCATCAACAGGCGGCCCTCCTCGATCGGTGAGCCGCTTGGAAGAGAAGGCAGCGATTGACAGCGGCGTTGGCAGACGCATGCTGTCGCGATGAGCCCATCCGACAATGGACCACGGCGCGCGGCGCTCGCTTCGCCTTCAATCGCAGATTGTCCTCTCCATCGACCGTTCGCCTGGATGCGCCGATGACGGCGGCGCGAACGGGTCACCCTATCGGCGTCCACGACGTGGGAGGTCGCGATGCCCCCCGCGTTGAGAAAGACGAGCATCCGCACGCTCTTTGGGAATATCGCGTGGACGCCATGATGATGCTGCTGTCCAATCCCGCGCGGAAGCTCCTCACCACCGACGAACTGCGCCGCCACATCGAAGGGCTCGGGGCGGGCGCCTACGAGACCATGGATTACTACGAGCGGTGGTGCGCTGCGCTCGCGGCGGCGATGATCGATCGGGGCGTCATCACCAGCGACGAGCTCGGCCGCAAGATGGCCGAAGTCGCGGCGCGTCCGGCGTGACGGACGCGCCCGATTATCCCTTGGGAGCGCCGGTGCGCGTCCGCCTCGCCTGGCCGCCAGGTCATGTGCGCACACCGGTCTACATCCGCGGCCAGGTCGGGACGATCGCCGCCAACCTCGGACGCTACCCAAACCCGGAAGAGATCGCCTTCCGCCGCTCCGGCCAACCCGGCTCCGTGCTCTACCGAGTCAGGTTCCGCCAACTCGACGTCTGGCCGGGGTACGAGGGGCCGCAAGCCGACACCCTCGATGTCGAGATCTACCACCACTGGCTCGAGCCGGCGCAAAGCGCTCCGACCGAGGGAGCTTCGCCATGAGCGACGTGCATCACCATGGACACGATCATCCCCACGAAGGGGTTCTCGGTGCCGACGAGGGGCCGCTGACCCATTACCAGACGATGGAGGTCGCCTTGCGCGAGATTCTCGTCGGGAAGGGGATCTTCACGCCGGACGACGTGCGCCGCGAAGTCGAGGCGATGGAAGGACGCAGCGCCGGAACGGGCGCGCGGATGGTCGCGCGCGCCTGGCTCGATCCCGCGTTCAAGGCGCGCATGCTGGTCGACGCCCGCGCCGCCGCGGCGGAGTTCGGCATTGAGGGCGGCCCATTCCGCATCCTCGTCATGGAGAACACGCCCGAGGTGCACAACATGATCGTGTGCACCCTGTGCTCCTGTTACCCGCGCATGCTGCTCGGCCTGCCGCCGGCCTGGTACAAGGGCATCGCCTATCGCAGTCGGGCGGTGCGCGAACCGCGCGCCGTGCTCGCCGAGTTCGGCCTGGCCCTGCCGAATCACGTGACCCTGCGCGTCCATGATTCCACCGCCGACATGCGCTACATGGTGCTGCCGATGCGCCCCGTCGGGACCGACGGTTGGGACGAAGCGCGCTTGGCGACCCTCGTCACGCGGGACAGTCTGATCGGCGTCGCCCTGGCGAACGAACCGGCCTGACCGTCAGGCGGCGGACTGGCGGCGCATTGCGACCACGGCCGCGAGCGGGCTTTCAAAGAGGGCCGGAACCTTGTGCTTGAGGTGACGGGGGACAGCGTCGAACATCGCGTCGACGTTCGCCGCCGGCTGGGCCTTGCTGGCGAGGAAACCCTGGATCTCGTTGCAGCGCCGGATCTTGAGCGCCAGCGCCTGTTCGGCTGTCTCGACTCCTTCCGCCACCACGCTCAGGCCGAGCTTGCGCGCGAGCGTCAGGATGGCGTCCACCACCGCCCTATTCTCGTGACGGTCCAGGAGATGGGTGATGAAGGAGCGGTCGATCTTGATCTTGTCGACGGGGAAGCTCGTCAGGTAATTCAGCGACGAATAGCCGGTCCCGAAATCGTCGAGCGCGATCCGGATGCCCTTCGCCCGCAACGCATGGAGGTTGGAGACGCCTTCGGCATCGCTTTTATCCAGGAAGACGCCCTCCGTGATCTCGATCTCGAGACGGTGCGCCGGCAGCCCGCTCATCTTGAGAGCCAAAGCGACGTCCGCCATGAACTCGCGGCTGCGGAGATGCCGGGGAGAGATGTTGACGGCCACGCGAGCGTCCTCGCGCCAGCCCGACGCCGCCTTGCAAGCCTCGAGTAGGACGAAGCGGCCGATTGCGATGATCAGCCCTCCCGCTTCCGCGGCAGGAATGAAATCGGCGGGCGAGACGCTGCCGCGTGTCGGAGATGTCCATCTCAGCAAGGCTTCGAAGCCGGCGATCTTGCCCTCCTGGAGATCGATGAGGGGCTGAAAGTGCACGGCGAACTCGCTTTGGGCGAGAGCCAGCTTGATGTCGGCTTCGAGTATACGCTGGACCGTGATCGCGTGCTCGAACTCCGGTGCGAAAACTTTCCAGTGACCTCGTCCGGCCGCTTTCGCTCGGAGCAGGGCGAGATCGGCCTGCCGGAACAGCGCGACGGCATCGGTGGCGTGGTCGGGTGTCATGGCGATGCCGATGCCGACATCGATGGCCACTTCGATGCCGTTCATCTCGAAAGGCCGCCTGATGGCCGCAACCAAGGCCCGGGCCAGAGCTTCGGCGCTTGCCGCGTGCGACGGGGCATAGAGGATCGCGAACTCGTCGGAGCCGAGCCGCGCGACCGTTGCCTGGCGCGGCGAAGTCTCCAGGAGACGTGCGGCGACGAGCTTGAGCAGTTCGTCGCCGCCGTGATGTCCGAAGCTGCCGTTGACCTCCTTGAAGCCATCGAGATCGAGGAGCAGCACGGCGCGGGTGCTGCCGTCCACGGCGGCAATCCGGCATTCGCGCGCAAGCGCGGCCCGGAACGACTCGCTCGTCTCCAGGCCCGTCAGCGTGTCATGGCTGGCCAGATGGGCGATCCGGCTCGCGGCGTCGTAGGAGGCCGACACGTCCCACCCGATCCCACGGTAACCAGCGAAGCTGCCATCAGCGTCATGGGCAGGGCTTCCCGACAGACGCCACCAGACCGATCTGCCGGCGTCGTCGCGATGCTCCACGATCTCGTCCTGGAACGCCTCGTGCGCGCCCATGGTCGCCTGCAGCGCAGTGGCACTGGCGCTTGGTGCGACCGATGCCGTAGGGCCGAGAAAGAGCCGCTCCACCGGCTTGCCTTCGAGGCGGAGCGCCGGCCATCCGGCGACCGCCGCCAGCAGCACCGACACGCCGCGAAGGCGCAAGGCTTCGTCCGTCTGCCAAAACCATGCGCCCGGCGCGGCCGGATCATTCTGCGGGAGCAGGGCTAGCATGGTCTCTTGCCCGTCGGCCGCGAGACGGGCGGCGAGGTTGCGTTGCTCCCTGCGATACCGGTGGTGGCACCCGCTGACGACGAACAGGCCGAAGCCGGCCAACGCAGCTAGGATCGCCCCGTCAATTATGGCACCGGTCCGAGCGGCCCCGATCGCGGCCCCGGCCACCACGGGCGCGAGGAAGGCAAGACTGGCGACCCGCGCCGCCCCGAGCAATGGGACGAACGCGACCATTCCGAAGGTCAGCGCGACCGCGACCAACCGGGCGTCGCCGTCGATGATCGGGATCAGGATAGCGGGCACGACAGCCCCAGCCGTCCCACAGGCTAAGGCGATAATCGCCGCAATCCATCTCACGCCGCGAACATCGTCTTGCGACAAGGCCATTTGCTGGAGACGCTCCGACCCGGCAGCGAGCCCCAGCGACAAGGCCAGGTGTGTCGCTAGGATGGCGATCGCAAGCGCCTCCTCGGGCTTGTGCCAAAGAGGTATGATCAGCAAAATCTCGAAGAGGACCGGCAGGGGAGCGAATCGCATCGAGGCAAAGGTGTCGGCAAGCAGTTCAACCTGAGCGCGAGCCTCGAAGTGGTTTCCCGACGAGGTCCTGTCGGCGCTCCGGCCTAAAAGCATGCGGCGACGGCTCCTTTGGCCAAGACCTTGTCGCACAAAGCTTATCAATTCCTTGCGCCGCCGCGCCGACCCGCTTCGGCTTGACACGCGGAAGACGTGGGGAGAAACCTCCGCGCCTTCACCAGTCGGACCGCAAGCTATCATGCCAACTGACAAGCTTGCCGCCACGATCGAAGCGGCATTCGAGAACCGGGCGGCCATAACGGCCGAAACCGGCGGCACCGTGCGGGCCGCGGTCGACGAGGCGCTCGGCCATCTCGATGCGGGCCGGCTTCGCGTGGCCGAGCGGGCGCCAGGAGGCAACGGTCCCGAAGCCTGGCGCGTCAATCAGTGGTTGAAGAAAGCCGTTCTGCTGTCGTTCCGCCTCTACGACATGTCGCCGATCTCGGGCGGACCCGGCGTCTCGACCTGGTGGGATAAAGTGCCCTCAAAGTTCGAGGGCTGGGGCGCGGCGGAGTTCGGCATGGCGGGGTTCCGGGCGGTCCCGACCTGCGTGGTGCGGCGCTCCGCCTACATCGCGCCCAACGTCGTGTTGATGCCGAGCTTCGTCAATTTGGGCGCCTACGTCGATTCCGGCACCATGGTCGATACCTGGTCGACGGTCGGCTCGTGCGCGCAGATCGGCAAGAACGTGCACTTGTCGGGCGGCGTCGGCATCGGCGGCGTCCTGGAGCCGCTCCAGGCCAATCCGACGATCATTGAGGACGATTGCTTCGTCGGCGCCCGTTCGGAGGTGGTCGAAGGCGTCGTCGTCGGGCGCGGCGCGGTGATCGCCATGGGCACCTTCATTTCCGCCTCGACGAAGATCATCGATCGCAACACCGGCCGGATCTACCAAGGCTACGTCCCGCCCTATTCCGTCGTCGTGTCCGGCAACATGGCCGGCAAGCCGCTGCCCGATGGCACGTCCGGGCCATCGACGTACTGCGCCGTGATCATGAAGATCGTCGATGCCCGCACGCGCGAGAAAACGGCGATCAACGATCTGCTTCGGACGTGAGCATCCCGGAGGCCAGAAACGGCGGGACGCGTGCCGAGCGCGCGCACTTCCTGTTTCGAAGCGAACTCGGGACCATCGATGCGCCGACATGGCGGCGGCATGCGAGCTGGCTGCTCGCGGCCTTCCTGGTCTTGACGATGCTTTGGTTCGTGGTGCGCCCCTACGCTCACCACGACTTGGCGCAAACCGCTTTCATCGCGCCCATGACCATCGTCGCCTACGCCTATGTGATCGTCTACGCCTTCGCGGCTCTTCTCATCGCGGTCTGCTACGTGATGCTGAGCATGAAGCGTTTTCGCGACCGCGCCGAGCCCACCGGGCTCGCCGGGCTCGTGCCGCTTCTGGCGTTTCTCGCGGCCTCGCTGCACTTCCTGCATGCGCAGACGCCCGACGTCATCGCAGTATGGCAGGTCGTCCTGCTCGATCTTGTGTTGGCCGGCGTCGCGGTGTGGACCGTGGTCGAGCTCGGTGTGAGGCCGAGCCGGCGCTCGATGATCGGCTAAAGACGCTTCTTTACCTCGTCCACGGCGGCGGGCATGTCCTCACGCACTTTTTCTTCCGCGACCTTTTCCGGCAGCTTCTGCTGTTCCTGCGTGACTTTCGCCGGAGGCGTCGCGTCCTTGTACGTCTTCTCGCGCACGTGGTTCGGGTCCGCCTCGACTGGGCCGGGACCGACGTTCGGATTGTCCGCCATCGTCGTCTCCTTATTATCGCATGGGCGAAATGCCTGACGGCGACGTTCGATCCGATACCGATTCCCGCACACTAACCGAAAGCGACGGGTCGCGTGAGCACGCCTCCGTTGGGCGGTCCGCAGCTTGACCGAAGGGCGACGATCCTGTAGCAGCCGCGCTCCCCCTACTTCCGTGGTTTCGAGGAACTTGAGATGTCGCGCCGTTGCGAATTGACCGGCAAGGCCGTGCAGACCGGCAATGTGGTCAGCCACTCCAACCGCAAGACGCGGACCCGTTTCCTGCCGAACCTGTGCAATGTGACGCTCAGTTCCGAAACTCTGGAGCGTTCCGTTCGCGTGCGCGTGGCGGCGGCATCGCTGCGGTCGGTCGAGCACCGCGGCGGGCTCGATGCGTTTCTCGCCAAGGCGCACGACCACGAACTGTCGCAGGCGATGCGCGTCATCAAGCGTGAAATCGCGAAGAAGCAGGCAAGCGCCGCGTCGGCCTGAGGTCGACGGCAGCGCCGTTGCGCCTCGGAGCCGGTCAGCGCTTCGGGATCGACGAGGTCATGTCCCAATCGTTGGGCCCACTTTGCGGGCCTGTTCTGACGGAGGCCGCGCTGCGGTAGGCGCTGCCCGGCTCGGGCGCGTCGAAAGCCGCGCGCTTCGGTGATGCCGCCCCGCGATAGGCCGGCGGCATACCCGCCTCGAGACCTTCGCCGCCGCCGCGATCCGATGGGACCGCAGTCGAGGCGACATCCTGCTCTTCCTCGAGGGTGGGCGGCTCCGGCAGGCTCTCGCGCGGCGGTCCCGGCCGGCTCGCTTCGGGCACGGGCTTGCAGACATGGCGTAGGCCGCGTGAGGCGCTGCCGTGCATCGCGAGATCAACGTGGATATGGTTATAGTGGAACGCGTTGTAGCCCGGCCCGAGCACCGTCGTGAACGTCTCGCAGGCACCGGCATGAACGTCGCGTAGGAAGGCCTGAGCCTGCTCGTCGCCGCGGGTCCAGTCGTGGACGACCGTGACGCGGCGACCGTCTGCAAGCCGGAAGCCGCCGATGTCGATGGCGTTGCCAAAGGCGTGCTCTGACACCTGGGCGCCGGCTTGCCCGTTGATTCCGCGGCAGGAATACGAACCCATGGTGTCGATCTGCGCGACCGGCTGACCGAACCTTGCCTGGGCGACGGGCTGCACCACTTTCTCGATCCACTCGTCGAGAGCGGCGATCATCGGGCAATCGAGGGTCGCGACCGAGTCGAGCTGAACCCTGTCCTGCGAGAGGGCGCCGACCGCGAACGGCTGGGTCAAACCGCAGACGCCGGGCCCGTCGATCTCGCGTCCACGGAGCTGGACGTAACGGGATAAACTGACCCGATGCTCGGCGATACATGCCTTTTCTGCCTGCTCTCGCCAGGCGGGGCGTCGAGGGCGCTCCACCGTGGAGCAGCCCACGAGGGAGATGAGGAGGACCGCACAAGCGGCAAGAGGCAAAACGCGACACGCCATGACGGCGACGATGCGATCGACACATTACTCGGCATTTAAGTGTTTAAGTTAACTTTTGATGAGCTTAGTCGAAACCGGCATTTGTTCAGTGTTCAGCAAGGAACCAGCTGTTCAAGTGCTTCAGGATTCGCCAAACGCCTCAAGCAGTTGTAAGCTTTGTTGCATGAATCCACGGAGCAGATCGTGAGCGGCAGAGATCACGAACCCGTCGCGGCCTTTTTCCCTTCGATCGATCGCAACCTGATTCGCGATCTGGACCGGCAGCTGCGAAACACGCGGCCGCAGGTCGAGCCGTCTTTCGCTCCGGAGCCGGAAGCGCAGCGAGCCGCAGACTTCCCTGTCAAAGGCGAGACGCCTCAGGCGCGAGCGACGATGCGGCCGAAGATCGCCAGTGTCGTCGAAGCGGTCGAGCACGCTGCTCAGTCGATTGCGGCGATGACGGCGCGGATCGAGGATCTCGAGGGGCACATCGAGCTTGTCGAATCCACCAACCGTCAGCTCGAAGCCCAACTCGACGAGGCCACTCACTCCGCCCGAAACTTCGAGGGTCGGCTCAAAACGGAAACCGAACGCGCGACACGGCTTGAGACGGCCGGCGGCCAACAGGCCGCCCGGGTTCTCGATCTCGAGCGGGAACTGTCGACCGTGCACTCCGACCTCGCCCGGGTTACGGAGGCGATCGCCGCCGCTCTTGGCCTGCCCGAGGATTAATCTGTCAGGAAGCTGCCCGGTGGCCGCCCGCTGACGTTTTCGCCCGCGTGGCCTTCACGGGAGAGCTTACATCCGCCCGCGGCTGGCCGAGGCCGATGTCTTTCGCGAGCTTCGAACGGATCTCGGAATAGCCCGGGGCGACCATCGGATAATCCTTCGGCAGCCCCCATTTCGCGCGATACTCGTCCGGCGTCATATTGTAGACCGTTCCGAGATGACGCTTCAGCGATCTGAACTTCTTTCCGTCCTCGAGACAGATGATGTGATCCTGGCTCAACGACTTCTTGATCGGAACCGCCGGTGTCGGAGGAGCGGCCGGCGCCACATCGACCTCGCCTTTCGCCAGAGCCTGGATGGACGCGTGGATCGACGTGATAAAATCCGGCAAGTCTGAAGCCCGCATCGAATTGTTGCTGACGTATGCCGCCACGAGATCGGCGACAATATCGATGTAGCCTCCAGCCGCCGACTGGCCTCTCAGATCATGAGTATCCACTGTCTTAACCTTTTGCTTTGCTTCAGACTTTGCGCCTCGCGGACCGTCCGCCGTCTCAAACGAGCGAGAGCACGCATCAATACTTGTCAGCTAGGATCGACTTGGGAGCCTGTCAAGTAACAGACAGGTGTTTTCAACATTCTCTTATCTAGAAAAGCGAACAGCAGTCGCTAACGGGGACGCTCACGGCAACGAACAATGCCGGTGAGACCCTTCGGATCCGCTTCACCAACCCATCACGCGGCTGAAATGGCTTCAACGAGGTCGGCCGGGATGGTTCGTACTTGCTGTTTATTGAGTCGGAGTACGCCTACTTGATGTCTTTTCCTTCAAAGCAAGTTCTGCTGGGAGCCTTGCAGTCAGGCATCCCGCTCTGCGACGATCTGCAGAAAAGCGGCACCGTACGACTTCACTTTTGCGGGCCCGATTCCGTGGATCTTGTGAAGCGCGGGCCCATCCCGTGGCCTCGTCCGCGCGATGTCTCGCAAACTGCGGTCGGTGAAGATGACGTAGGGCGGCAGCTTGAGTTCGCGAGCGAGGGCGAGGCGTTTCGCTTTCAGCGCCACGAAGAGGCTCTCGTCGTCGGCCGATAACGCCGCGGGTTCGTCATCCGGCGATTGCGCATGCCGTTCCGGTGAAGCCCCCGCCTGAGGTCGCCGCATATCCGGCCGCCGCGCACCACGGTCGACGGCAACGAGATCGATCGTCGCGTCGCCAGTAAGGACGGTTCGACCTGCTGCGGTGAGGTGCCAGCGCTGGTCATCATCGTCGGCCCGCTCGATGAGGCTGGCAGCTTCGATCTGGCGGAAGATGCTGCGCCAGGCTGCCGCGTCGTATTCGACGCCGACGCCGAATGTCGGCAGCGCGTCGTGGCGAAACTTCCGAATCGCCTCGGTCGCCTTCCCGACGAGGAGGTTCGCGAGATGACCGGGAAAGAAGCGGCCCGAGGTGCGAAGCAGGGCCGACATGGCCTTTTGCGCGGCGATGGCGCCGTCGAACATCGGATGGACCCCGTCGCAGATATCGCAGAAGCCGCACGGTTGCGCGCTTTCGCCGAAGGCGGCGAGCAGGGTCTGCCGGCGGCACCGTGGCGTCTCGCAGAAGGCGAGAAGCGTCGACAGTCTCCGGTGCTCAAGCCTCGCGCGCTCGGGCGAGAGGCCCGCCATGGCGATCTGACGCTCCCGCAAGCGGATGTCGCCTTCGCCCCACAAGAGCAGGGTATCGGCACGCCGCCCGTCGCGGCCGGCGCGCCCGACCTCTTGATAGTAGCCCTCGATGCTGCCGGGCAGATCGGCATGGCAGACGAAGCGGACATCCGGCTTGTCGATGCCCATCCCGAAGGCAATCGTCGCGACGATGACCACGCCCTCATGGCGCAGGAACTCGTCCTGGTGGGCATTGCGGGTCGAAGACTCGAGCCCGGCATGATAGGGCAAGGCCGGTATGCCCCGTTGGGACAGGATCTCCGCGAGGGTCTCGACCCCCTTGCGGGACGCGCAGTACACGATGCCGCTCTGGCCTCGCCGGGCTTCGACGAAGGCGGCGACCTGCTGGACGAGCTTCGCCTTGCGGGCCGCTGCGAGGTGAAGGTTCGGCCGATCGAAGGAGTGGACGAAGCGCTTCGGCTCGCGGCGAAAGAGCTTGCCGATGATCTCTTCCCTGGTGGCTTCGTCGGCGCTCGCCGTGACCGCAATGATCTGCGGCGTGCCGAGCGCATCCGCGGCGGCGCGTAGTTCCATGTATTCGGGGCGAAAATCATGGCCCCACTGCGACACGCAATGGGCTTCATCGATGGCGAGCCGGTCGCAACCTGCCGATCGGAGGAGATCGAGAAGTCCCGACCGGAGCAATCTTTCCGGCGAGACGTAAAGCAGCCGCAAACGTCGCTGCCGGAGCGCCGCGCCGACCTCGGCGCTTTCGGCTCCCGTGTTCGCCGAGTGCATCGCGCCGGCGGCGACGCCTCTGGCCTGGAGCTGGCGCACCTGATCCCGCATTAACGCGATCAACGGGGAGACGACCACCGTCAGCCTGCCCTCTGCGACCGCGGGTAGCTGGTAGCATAGCGATTTACCGGCCCCTGTCGGCATCACGGCGAGGACGTCGTGTCCGGCAAGGATGGCGCCGACCACCTCGCCCTGCGCGGCCCGCAGGGCGGGAAACCCGAACACGCGCTTGAGCACGTCGAGGACGTGCGCCGGCAGAGGGTCTGGCGGCGGTGGCGGCGGCGGCGGCGGCGGCGGCGGCAGGAGCGGCGGAGGATGATCGCTGGTCAATGATCGTGCGGCGAACTGTGCGGTGGAACGGCTCCGCTTACGCCTTTGGCGAAGCACACGGAAGATGCGGCGGTCCGCGGCCGCGGTGCGCGATACCGTCCGCGTACTAGGGGTCGGTAGGCCGGCCAGCGAGGGTGACCGCCGTCACAGGTAACTCGACGCCATCGCCGGCTGTTCGGCCAGCGTATGCGCCATGAATTCCAGCGCGCCCCGCACGGTGTCGCGCGAAGCCGGCCCTCCGAGGCACACGCGCACGAACTCGTCCGGTTCGCCGCTGACGACAAACGCATCACTGGCGACGACGCCGATCCCGGTCGCGCGCATGTGGCCGATGAAGGCGGACCGCGTCCAAGGGCGCGGCAGGGGCACCCAGAGGTGAAAGCTGAGCGGATCCGCCCGGAAACTGCCGGAGGGAAGGATCGACGCCGCGAGCTTCTGCCGCTCGGCGGTTTCCGCGCGGATGAAGCGCAGAATCGAGTCCGCCGTCCCATCCTCAATCCATCGCGTCGCCAGGGCGACGGTCAACGGCGATGCCATGACGTTGGTGGCGCGCAAGGCTGCAGCGAAGGGCCAGCCGGCGCGCGCCTCGGGCGCCACCACGTAAGCCGCCCTGAGTCCGGCCCCGATGCATTTGGCGAGGCCGGCGATGTGCCAGGTCAGTTCCGGCGCCATCGCCGCCAACGGGTGGACGCCCCGGCGGGGAATGAAGCCGTAGGCGTCGTCCTCGATGATGGGAACGGCGTACCGGCGCGCGACGGACGCGATGTCCTTCCGACGTTCCTCCGGGATGGTCAGCGTGGTCGGGTTCTGCAGCGTCGGGTTGAGGTACAGCGCTTTCGGCGCCAAACGCCTGCAGGCGTCGGCGAACGCATCGGGATCGATGCCGTCAGCGTCCATCGGCAGGCCGACGAGCTTGAGGCCGAGCTGCGCGGCAATGGAGCGGACGCCGGGATAGGTGATCGCCTCGGCGAGGACCGTGTCGCCGGCGCGCGCCAGCATGCAGAGGATTCCGGTGATGGCGGGATGGGCGCCGGGCGTGACGAAGATGCGCTCCTGCGATGGCACCAGCGCGCGACGGCCGAGCCACGCCGATGCCGCATCCTTGTCGGCGCGCGTTCCGCCGAAACCCTGGTAGCGCAGCAGCGAGACCAGATCGCGGGATACCTCCGCCAAGCCATCGCGCATGTGGCCGACCAGCTCCTCGTCGGTCGGCTCGGGCGGAAGATTCATCGAGAGGTCGACGATCTCAGGCCTGTTGGGACGAGGTGTGGAGGCGAGGCGCCAGCCGCGCACGAACGTGCCCCGACCGACGCGCGACTCGACGAGCCCTCGCCGCTGCGCTTCCACATAGCCGCGCGCGACGGTCGTGAAGTCGATCGCGAGCGCCGCGGCGAGCTTGCGTTGCGGCGGCAGGCGATCGCCGGCGGCGAGGCGGCCCGTCGTCAGATCTTCGCCGATGACATCGGCGATCGCCAGGTAACGCGGCTTGCCGCTTCGGGTGAGGTCCGGAATCCAGTTCTTGGTCTCATCCATTCGCATGCGGTCAATCCAGCAAAAGTCTGACCAGTTGACCGTACGTCTTCAACGTCATCCAAATCGCGTCCGCTGAGATCAGCTAAGGCTTCTACGAGAGCACAATTCAAAGTCATAACGCTGACAAAAGCATCTGGTGGCGATCTCGTGGGCAATACCATTGACCGCGCATTGAATGCAGATCTGCTCACTGCGAGAGGCGGCGCGGCTTCGCTGATTTGGCATGACCATTGCGCTCCTCGTCAGGTCGATCCTATCGGACGCTCGTATTCGAGGAGAGCCCATGCCCGCCGTGACATTCCCAGCCCACAAGAAAGGCGATTTCCTAGTCGACTACGAAGATAAGAAATTCGAGGACGTTAAAGCTAAGCCAGGCGAAAAGGCTCTAATCACTTTTAATACCGTGGCGTTCGAAGGCTCCATCGGACTCGTCAACCTGCTTCAGGCGACCC
>CAXTFG010000061.1:0-17392 GCA_964243415.1 uncultured Beijerinckiaceae bacterium
CCGCCCGGCTACGTCGGCTACGAGGAGGGCGGCGCCCTGACGGAGGCCGTCCGGCGGCGTCCCTACCAGGTGCTGCTCTTCGACGAAATCGAGAAGGCGCACCCGGACGTTTTCAACGTGCTGCTCCAGGTTCTCGACGAGGGCAGGCTCACCGACGGCCAGGGTCGCACGGTGGATTTCCGCAACGTCTTGATCGTGATGACGTCGAATCTCGGCGCCGACCACCTCGTAATGCAGCCCGACGGCCAGGATTCGGCCGGCGTACGCGAGGAGGTGATGCAGGCGGTCCGTGCGCATTTCCGGCCCGAGTTCCTGAACCGAGTCGACGAGATCATCCTGTTCCATCGGCTGCGCCGCGAGGACATGGGTGCCATCGTCGACATCCAGTTCGCCCGGTTGCTCAAGCTGCTCGAGGATCGGAAGATCACGCTCGATCTGTCGCCGGCCGCGCGGTCCTGGCTCGCGGAGAAAGGCTATGATCCGGCCTACGGCGCCCGGCCGCTGAAACGCGTCATTCAGAAAGCGGTCCAGGATCCGCTCGCCGAAAGGATCCTCGCGGGCAAGATCCTCGATGGGTCCGACGTGACGATCGGCGCCGGCCCCGACGGCCTCGTGCTCGGCGACGATGTCCTGACCTATCCGGCTTCGGCATCGGACGCAGGTCGGCGCGTTATTCACTGAGAAACCACGTCGCGGCTTTTTTCAAAGCCGCGACACTCATTGTCCGGATCGGTCGCCAGCTTAAGTCATCGTGAAGTGATCTTCGGCTAGCTCGAGGGCATGATCGGCCGGATGAAAGCGCGCAAAGAAAATCCGGGAGTCCCGGCTGCGCATGTGAAGGGCCGTCCGCGGCTCCTCCGCGTCCTCTTCAAAGACACTCGCGGCGTCACCGCGGTCGAATTCAGCCTGATCATCGTGCCTTTTCTCGGCTTGCTCTTGGCTCTGGTCCAGGTCGGTCTCTACTTGTTCGCGAGCGAAGGGCTCGACGTCGCCGTCCAGGATGCGGCGCGCAACATCTATACCGGCATCGCCCAAACGTCGGGTATCTCGACAGCAACCGCTTTCAGAACGGCCTACATTTGCCCCGTCAACCAGCCTCGCAAGCTTCCGAGCTTCATCGACTGCAACGCGCTCATCATTGATGTGCGGACGGTAAGCAGCTTCACGAGCGCCGACCTGAACGCCGATTTCTACAAGACGACCACAACATTCTGCCCGGGGTCGCCCGGCGATATCGTCATCGTCCGCGTCATCTACCCGATGCCGGTCATCGTGCCGGTTCTCGTCCGCTCACCGACCGCCAGCGTCAGCGTGCTTCGGACAGGCACGGTCAACGATGTGCCTGGCAACAGCGGGTGGAAACAGCTTCTTCTCGGCACGGCCGTCTTCCAGAACGAGCCCTACGACGGCTCGAACTACGTTCCACCGACCGCTTGCTGAGATGAAGATCCGGCTTGCCTCGATCCGCTTCGACCTCCTGCCTCACCGGGGCGGAACGGCTGCGGTCGAATTCGCCATGATACTCCCCCTGATGGTTTTGATGTACATCGGCGTCGTCGACGTCTCGAGAGGGGTCATCGCGAGCCGCAAACTCAATGCCCTCTCCCGCACGATTTCGGATCTGGTATCGCAACAGCCGACATCCCAAACGACGCCGATCGCAACTCTCTCGACGATCTTCACCGCCGCGTCCGCGATCATGCAGCCCTACGGCACGAGCGGCCTGACGATGACGGTGTCGGCCGTCGACGTCAAAGCGAAAGGCAATGGGACCTGCTGCGACGCACTCGTCCGCTGGACGTACACGCAGGGCGGCACCAAAAGGCAGTGTTCGACCGCGCTGACCCAAGTGCCGAATGGGACCGCGCCGACATCCCTGAATATCCCCGCGGCGATCATCACCGCGAACCAGGCCGCGGGATACGCCTACACGAGCGGACAAGTATCCTACGTGATCATCTCCGACGTGACATATACTTACCTGCCGATCTTCTCTCAGGCCGCGAGTTGGTTTTCGTCGGGGATGAGGAAAACGTCTTTCATGGTGCCGAGGTCCTCTTCAGGTGCTGTCACCATCGCCAATCCTGGCACGGCTCCCTCCGGACAAAGCGGGACTATCTGCTTTTCCTAATGATGAATGCGGATTAACCGTGCCCTCATCCGGGAGTTTACGTTTGCTTTATTAAGATCGAGCCAGTGTAGACTACACGGCAGGGCTACATGACGAAATCATTCGGGATACTGGCAGGGTTTCGCGGCGACGTCCGTGGAAATGTCGCGATGACATTCGGGCTCTCATGCATCCCGATCTTACTGGTCACCGGTGCAGCCATCGACTACAGCCGGGCCGCAACCCAATGGAGCAACCTCCAACAGGCGACGGATGCGACCGCCTTATCGGCCGCACACACATACCTAAGTGCGACGAGCACGGCAGCAGCACTGAAGACTTTCTCCCAGAGCTATATCTCTGGTTTGATGAGCGGCGCCACCGTC
This sequence comes from uncultured Beijerinckiaceae bacterium, assembly GCA_964243415.1. Classification (GTDB taxonomy): domain Bacteria; phylum Pseudomonadota; class Alphaproteobacteria; order Rhizobiales; family Beijerinckiaceae; genus RH-AL1. The sequence continues at coordinate 2,497 of CAXTFG010000061.1, forward strand.
AACAACGTCGTCCTATCGAATATCAACACTCAGGTTTGCGTCTACACGACGTTTACGGTTCCGGCCGTCTTCATGAAGATCGCGGGCGTTCAATCGATGCCTGTGAGCACCTCGGCATGCTCGCAGGTGGGGCACACCTACGAAGTCGCGCTCGCGCTCGACAATTCAGGTTCCATGCTGGAATCGGCGGGAGGCCAGAGCAAAATACAGGCGCTACAGGCCGCCGCCAAGCAGCTTGTCGGCATCCTGATCCCGAGTGGAACGACGGCACCTCAGGTCGGTATCTCGATCGTACCCTTCACCTCTATGGTCAATGTGGGACCCAGTACCGTTGCGCCCTTCCTCGATTTGGCTGGAAGCTCATCGATACACTGGCAAAACTTTCATCGGCCCAGCGGCACGAGCTTCCATCCGACGACCAAATTCGATCTCTTCAATGCGATGAAAAACGCGACCTGGGCCGGTTGCGTCGAAGAACGTCCGGTTCCCTATGCGACCTCCGATACCGCCGCTGTCGCTAGTTTACCGGATACCAAATTTGTTCCCTATCTCGCACCGGACGAACCCGGAGCTGTCGACAATAGCAGCGGCTATGCCTGCTATCCGACCGGAAACAGCAACTGCGGGAAGAGCCTCCCACCCTACATCTATTTCAACAGCTATATCGGCGACAACGGGTCGGCAACGACCGCCGGCGTTTGCTCGTCGTCGAGCGCGTATGCGAACGCCGACAATGCCGCGGTCTATTCGGGAGATGGTCAAACCAACTTATATCCCGGTGCCGGCATCACCGAGGTTTGCAAATATTCGGGCTCAACTCCCACGGTCGTCAACTCTGGGGTTGGGATCCCGTCTGGTCCCAACCTGATGTGTACCGCCCAAAAGCTGACATCGCTGACGACTGATACGTCTGTCCTCAACACGGCCATCGATTCGATGCAGGCTAACGGCAGCACCAATCTCGCAACAGGTTTCATGTGGGCATGGCGGACGATCTCGCCCGTGGTGAACCCGTTCCCGACCATGTCTGTCGCCGCCGTCGGTCCGCAAAACCCCAAGCCATACAGTTACGGACCACCGCCAAACACGAAGATCATCATTCTGATGACAGACGGCTTCAATTCTTGGACGACAAACCCGTACGATCCGGCTTTTGGCTCGCTCTATGAGGCATTTGGCTATTACGGCAACAACCGGATCAGCTCCTTCAGCACATCGAGCTTGTCGGGTGGCCAGACCTGCAGCGCGACCGCAACCTCTTCGAGCACCTTCCGCTGTCAGATGGACAATCTCACTCTCGAGGCCTGCAACAACGCCAAGACCAACAAGGATGCAACCGGCGCTCCTGCCCCCGTTCTCATCTACACGATCGGGTTCTCGGTCACGTCTGACCCGATCGATGCTCAAGGACTGAGTCTTCTGCAGCACTGTGCATCGTCGACCTCGAACTTCTTCCAAGCCTCCGACAGCGCCGGTATCCAGACGGCCTTTCAGCAGATCGGTGCCTCGATCCTCAGTCTGAGATTGTCGCAATAGGGCCCATGTGGTCACCTCGAGCCTAAGACTACGATCGCGAAACGTGCCGCGAACCTAAGCTTTGGTCTTGCGTTCTCACAACGTGCGCCCAAGCGCGCGTCTCGGGATGAAGTGCCATGAAGAAGTCGTTGTTTTCACTAGCCCTCGTTGGTGGCCTTGCCGCCGGCTTGACGGCATCCGCACCGGTCGCCGAGGCTGCGCCGGGCGGCTGCCTCAAGTACGGCGTGGCGGGCGCTGCAGCCGGCCATCTCGTGCATCACGGCGTTCGCGGCTTCGTGGCCGGATGTGCTGCCGGCGCTTACCGGCGCCACCTTTACAACAAGCAGCAGCGCAATGCCGCGGCGCCTTCAGTGACGCCATCCGGGCAGCCGCAGTAAGGCTCTTGCCGGAACGGCCCAGGAGAACGCCGGCGTGATGCCGGCGTTTTTGCGCCGGCCATGCCGTCCGCTACACCAAGAATGAATCGAGCGGCTGGGCCACCGCGACAGGCTGCTTGTCAGCCGGCTCGATCTCGCTCAACCGGGCGTAGTCGGCGATGACCTTTCTGCTCCCGAGCGCTCTGACGGCATCGACATACCGCATCCCGAAGCAGATATCGCTGCCCTCAAAAGCGTGGATGTCGGAGACCTGCTGGCCGATCGCCGGGTCCCTCGCGATCAGCGTTAGAAAGAACCGCAGATCGGCGATCTCGGGGCTGTCCGCGCCGAACTCGTGCAGCGGACTCGCCTCGTCGATCACGTGCATGATGGTGTAAAGGATCGCGAAGACGGGGAGACGCGGACGAAGCAATGGCAGTTCGGTGATCGAGGCCTGGCGCAAACCCTCGTCGGATGTTGTCCGACATAGAACATGCAGGGTGATGCTTGCATCATGCAAAAGACTGTTGCGGCCGTTGCCGATCCGCAGCATCAGCGTTGGTTTGCCGTTGTGTTGCGTCACGACCGCGTTCGCGGCGTAGAGCACCTTGGCTTTCGGCTTCGAGAATCGCACAAACAGCAGGCCGGTCATGATGGCGGTGAAGATGACGCCAATCAGGATTTCCAGGCTCGAGATGAGGTGACCGTACGTCGTCGCAGGATACATCTCCCCATAGCCGACGGTCGCCAGCGTCTCCAGCGAGAAGAAGAAATCGCCGACGAGACCGCGTTCCGGGAGATTGGCGACCGATCCCGGCTGAAGCGAGTAGAGCAGCGCAAAGACGGTGTTGATGGCAAGCTCGGCTGCGACGAACAGCAAACCAAACTTCTTCCAGCTCAAGGAGACGGCGAAGTAATAGGGATCGTGCGGGTCGAAGCGCGCCAATCCTTCCTTGATGAAGAGTTGGGGCCCCATCATCAGCCGGACAGGTCGCCGGTACGACCGCCTTTTGGCCGGTCCGGCCCCGGGGATCTCGCGCGACGAGGTCATCCGTTGCGGCCCCGTTGATGCCGGCCACCCACTGCCGCCGTCGCCGCTTGCGGCATCCTCATGGGTCAGCACGCGCGTGTTCCTTGCCGCCCGTCTCAAGCTGCCGTTGAACGATCCGCAGCGCGGCCGCATAGGCCTGGTCGGCGTCGAGATGCGTCGTATCCAGGACCACGGCATCGGCGGCCGGCATTAGCCGCGCCGTCGCGCGGGTGCTGTCGCGCTCGTCGCGGCGTTGGATGTCGGCGAGGACGGCGGAGTGGTCCACGACCTCGCCCCTGCTCTCCAACTCGAGGTGACGACGGCGGGCGCGCGTCTCGGCGGTCGCCACCACGAAGATCTTGGCATCGGCGTCCGGGCAGATCACGGTGCCGATGTCGCGCCCGTCCAGAACCGCGCCGGGATTGCGACGGGCGAACGCGCGCTGCACATCGACAAGGGCCGCTCGCACGTCAGGAATGGCGGCAACGACTGACGCCGTTTCGCCCATGTCCTTGCCCCGAAGCCGGGTCTCGTCGAGCGCGGCAAGATCGAGCTGCCTGGCGGCCTCGGCCGCCGCGGCCGCATCCTCGACGTCGCCGGCACGGTCGAGGACCGCGCGCGCCGTCGCGCGATAAAGCAGCCCGGTGTCGAGGTGCGGCAAGCCGAACGTCTTCGCCAGACGTTTGGCCAGCGTGCCTTTGCCGGAAGCGGCGGGACCGTCGATCGCGATGATCACCGGAAGCTCGCCCCGAGCCGGGTCATGTCGGCCTGGAAGGTCGGATAGCTCGTCGCGATCATGGATACGTCGTCGATCGTCACGGGTGTCCGGGAGGCCAGACCAAGGCAAAGGAAGCTCATCGCGATGCGGTGGTCGAGATGCGTCGCAATACAACCACCACCCGGCGCGCTATCGCCGTTGCCGTCGACGATGAGATCATCGCCCTCGATCGCATGACTAACACCCGATGCCGCCAACCCGTCGGCAACGGCCTGCAATCGATCGCTTTCCTTGACTCGCAGCTCCTGAAGGCCGCGCATCCGCGTTTCTCCCTGGGCGAAGGCGGCGGCGACGGCGAGGATCGGGTATTCGTCGATCATCGACGGTGCACGCGCAGCGGGCACGTCGACGCCCTTAAGCGCGGCGGAGCGGACACGAAGGTCGGCCACGTCCTCGCCGCCCTCGTCCCGACGGTCGAGCACGTCGATATCGGCTCCCATTTCGATCAAGGTCGTGACCAGCCCGGTGCGCAAAGGATTCATCATCGCGCCATCGATCACGATCTCGGACCCTGGGACGATCGTGGCGGCGACGAGCGCGAAAGCGGCCGACGATGGGTCCGACGGCACCAGGATCGGCCGTGGCTCCAGGTTTGGCCGTCCCATCAACGTGATGCGGCGGCCCGTCTCGCCGAACGGCTCGACGGTGACGTCGGCGCCGAAGAAGGCGAGCATCTTCTCCGTATGGTCTCGCGACGCTTCGGCTTCGATGACGGTCGTGCATCCCGGCGAGTTAAGGCCGGCGAGCAGCACCGCCGACTTGATCTGCGCCGACGCGACCGGCGTTCGGTACTCGATTGGCGTGGGCTCGGCGGTGCCCTGAATGAGAATCGGGCACCGCCCTCCGTCGGCCTCTTCGAGCACGGTGGTTCCCATCAGGACCAAGGGGTCGAGGATTCGGCGCATCGGCCGTTTGCGCAAGGACGCATCCCCGTCGAACCGGGCGCGGATCGGGTGGCCGCCGACAACGCCGAGCATGAGGCGCGACCCGGTGCCGGCATTGCCGAAATCGAGGATGCCACGCGGCGCGAGCAGCGTGCCGATGCCGACTCCCTGGACGACCCACGCCTTGCCATCCCTCTCGATCGTCGCCCCGAGGGCGCGGCAGGCCGCTGCGGTTCGCAACACGTCGTCACCTTCCAGCAGACCGTCGATGCGCGTGGTGCCGACGCTGAGCAGGCCGAAGATGATCGCGCGGTGCGAAATCGACTTGTCTCCAGGAGGGCGCAGCCGCCCCCTGAGCGGTGCGCCTCGCGCGGCGGTAAGCGGTCTTTTCTGGTCGATATGCGACGTCAACGCTACGGTCCGGAGCTGGGGCGAGGTGAATACCCGGCTGCGAGCAGCGCGGCTTGATAAGATGTCTCATCGCAAGCGGACACGCCCTTTCCAAGTTCTATTTGACAGAGCGGCTTGCCGCCACTAACCGGGCCGGCTTGAAGTGCGCGGGGGAGCGTTCCCGCGTTTGATTGTCCAAAGGTCCCCATTCCGTGGCGAAACCCGAGCTTGGCACCAAGCAGAAGTGTCAGAACTGCGGTACGAAGTTCTTCGATCTCAACAAGAACCCGATCGTTTGCCCGAAATGCGGCACGACGCAAACCTCGGCCGGCCCTGCGGTTGCGGTCCGCGCCGCGTCGCGCGAGCCAGCCGCGGTCGAGGAAGAAGAGCCCGAGGCGGATGCCCCCGAGGTGCTCTCGCTCGATGACGCCGACCAGGTGGATGACGGGAAAGTCGCGGCCGTCAATCCGGAAGACGACGTCGAAATCGAGGAGGAGGACGCCGCCGCGGACGATGACGACACCTTCCTCGAAGAGGAGGAAGACGACGAAGGCAACGTGTCGGATCTCATCGACGGCGACATCGAGGACGACGAAGAGCGCTGATCGCGCGCTTGGCAACGCTAAACGGGCATCGTGGGCTGCCGTGCCGCAAGGGCAGCGAACAGCCCGTCGTCCTCGCCAAGCTCCGCGTTGGGGGTCGTCAGGAGCGTTTCGCCGTAGAAGATGGAGTTCGCGCCCGCCGCCATGCAGAGAACCTGGGCTTCCCGCGAGAGGCCGGAACGGCCGGCCGACAGCCGAACGCGCGCGTCCGGCATGACAATTCGCGTGGTCGCAATCATCCGAACAAGGTCGAAGCTATCGATCTTGGCCCGAGCGGCGAGAGGCGTTCCCGGCACCGGCACTAGCGCGTTGATCGGTACGCTCTCTGGGTGCGGCTCGAAGCTCGCGAGCACCTGAAGCATGGCGGCGCGGTCCGCGACCCCTTCGCCCATGCCGATGATGCCGCCACTGCACATCTCGATCCCGGCGGCGCGCACCGCCTTGAGCGTGCGCAGGCGATCGTCATAGGTCCGCGTCGAAACGATGGCGTCGTAGAAGTCCGGACCGGTATCAAGGTTGTGATTGTAGGCGGTGAGACCGGCCGATTTGAGCCGTTCGGCCTGAGTTTCGGTCAGCATGCCCAATGTGACGCAGGCCTCCATGCCGAGCCCGCGCACGCCTCCGATCATGTTCAGCACTGACTCGAAGGCGCTGCCGTCACGCACGCTGCGCCAGGCGGCCCCCATGCAGAACCGATCGGCTCCGGCCTCCTTGGCGCGCGCGGCAAGGTCCAGCACGGCATCGACCTGCATCAAGTCGACGCGATCGAGCTTGACCTCTCTGTGGTGGGCAGATTGCGGGCAGTAAGCACAATCTTCCGGGCAGCCGCCGGTTTTGATCGAAAGCAGGCTGGCGCGCTGCACATCGCTCGGATCGTGACGGTCGCGATGGACCCTGTTCGCTTCGGCGATGAGGTCGAGCAACGCTTGATCGTGAATCGCCACGATCTCGTCCACCGTCCAGTCGTGGCGAAGGCCGGAGCGGCGGACGGGCGGAGCGAGGGGCTGATCGAGCATGAGGATGTACCAGGCGGGTTCCGATCACCTGGATAGAGGATCGTCACTCAAGCTTCAAACAGGAGAAATCGGGACGAGATCGGAGGAGCCTCCCTACAAGGATCGCAATCTCGTCAGGTTCGGCGCGCTTCGGCCGTGTACCGCTTCATGAACATGTCGACGACTTCTTCGACGTACAGGCGCATGTTCTGGCGCGTCATGGTGGGAGGGTTCTGCAGGACGAGGTGGGACAAGTGGAAGCTCGTCATCACGGCACCTAAAAAGATCCGAGCCGCACAGGCGGTATCCGCGCAGTTCAGCTCGCCGCGGTCGGCGGCCGCACGGAGAAACTCGGTCAACCGATTGCGGACCCTATCGGGTCCCGCTGTCATGAAAACCTGACCCAGCTCCGGGTTGCGAGGTCCTTCCGACACGACGATGCGGCACAACGAGATTGCATCCGCACCGGTCATCGTTTCGAGGATTTTCTGACCCAAGGCGCGCAGCACGTCGGCGACGCTGCCGGGTCGCTCGAACCGCTCATCAAGGTCTTCGAGAAATGCGCGGGCTCGGCTGGCGACGCTTTCGGCGAACAATTCTTCCTTGCTGCCAAAGTGTCGATAAAGCGTTTCCTTAGAGGCTCCTGCACGGGCGGCAATGGTCTGCATCGTCGTGTCCGCGAAGCCTGTCTCGAAGAAAACGCGTTCCGCGATCAAGGCAATCTCGCGACGACGACGCTCGCCGCGGGGAACGGGCACGGAGGCAACGATCGATTCGCTTTGCGCAGTTGACGCCGACATAGGCTTCCTGATTTATAGGCGAACCAGCGAGTTCGGTTGCCGGTGTGCACCCAAGCATCAAACGTGAGCTGCGGCAACTGACAACTCGGCGATATCCATGCCGGAATGGGCTAGAGCATGAGCCGTAGCGAGCCGCCTCTTTCGGACGATGGTGACGAGGTCAAGACGCGAGGCGACGCGCGTCCTCACGATGCGCCCGGCCCGGACAGGACGCGAGCGGAAAAACCCGGGGCCAAGCAGGACGAGAACGCCCAGACGACGGATGACAAACCCGCGGACGAAGGCGAAGAACCATCCCAGGACGATCAGGACCAGGCAGCGCGCAAGGGACGTCGCCCCTTGGTGCTGATCATCGCCGTCCTCGTTCTCGGATCGCTGGCGCTCGGAGGCATCTATTGGTGGCTGTCGGCGCGCAACATTGAAGACACCGACGACGCGTTCACCGATGGCTACGCGGTCCAGATCGCTCCGCAGATCGCCGGACGCGTCGTTTCGTTGGATGTGACCGACAACCAATTCGTTCGCAAAGGTCAGGCGGTGATCCACGTCGATCCGCGGCAATTCATCAACGACCGAGACCAAGCACAGGGTCAACTCGACACGGCGAAGGCGCAGCTCGCCGGCCAGAAACTCGCGGCCGAGGTGGCCCAAAAGAACTTCCCGGCCGCGCTCCAAGTGGCTCAGGCCAACCTTGCCGCAGCCAAGGCGACCCTGGAGCAGCGACAAGCCGATTTCGCCCGGCAGAAGAGCTTGCCGAAGCAGGCGACAACGCAGCAGGAGGTCGATAGCGCGACCTCGAACCTTCAGAATGCTCAGGCGCAGGTGCTTTTGATGCAGGCCCGCGTCGTCCAGGCGGAGCCTGTGCAGCAACAGATCGGCGAGACGCAGAAGCAGGTGAGCCAGTTGCAAGGCCAGGTCGAACAGGCCCAGTCGCGGCTGAACCAGGCCAACCTCAACCTGTCCTACACGGTCGTGCGGGCGCCGCAGGACGGCTGGGTGACTCGACGGCAGGTCGACCTTGGCGCCTACGTGCAGACGGGCCAGCAGATCCTCGCACTGGTCTCGCCAGATGTTTGGGTCACGGCGAACTTCAAGGAAACCCAGCTCGACCTGATGCGGCCCGGCCAGAGCGTGAAGATCAGGGTGGATGCCTACCCCGATCTCGATCTGCGAGGCCACGTCGACTCGATCCAGCTCGGCTCGGGCTCGCGCTTCTCCGCCTTTCCCGCAGAGAACGCGACCGGCAATTTCGTCAAGATCGTGCAGCGCGTGCCGGTCAAGATCGTGATCGATTCCGGCCTCGACCCGACTCTTCCGTTGCCGCTCGGAATCAGCGTCGATCCCAAGGTCACCGTGCGATGAGCGAGGGGAACGGCGGCGGGAACGGAGCAAAAGCCGGCAACGGCAAGAACGGCGGCAAGCCCTCGGGGGGCGCCAAGGCGGAGAAAAACCACGACAGTTGGCGGCCCCGTTTCAATCCCTGGCTCATCGCCGTCTGCGTCACGCTCGCCGCGTTCATGGAGATCCTCGACACAACCATCGTCAACGTCGCCCTGCCCTACATCGCCGGCTCGCTCGCCGTCTCGAGCGACCAAGCCGATTACGCCCTCACCTCCTACCTCGTCGCCAACGGCATCGTGCTGACGATCTCCGGCTGGATCGCCGACACGGTCGGTCGGAAGCGCTATTTCCTCATCTGCATCGCCATGTTCACGGTCTGCTCGTTCCTGTGCGGCATCTCGCAGTCGCTGGCGCAGATTGTCATCTTCCGGGCCATGCAGGGCTTCTTCGGCGGCGGTCTCCAGCCAAACCAGCAGGCCATCATTCTCGACACGTTCGAGCCCGCCAAGCGCGGCGCCGCGTTCGCCGTCACCGCCGTCGCTACGATCGTCGCCCCCGTGCTCGGGCCGACGCTCGGCGGCTACATCACCGTCGTCTACGATTGGCGCTGGATCTTCTTCGTCAACATCCCCGTCGGGATTTTCGCGGTGATCGTGAACTTTTTCTTGGTCGAAGACCCGCCGTGGGAGAAGGAGAAACAGAAAAAGAAGGCGCGCGGCATCGACTTCATCGGCCTCGGGCTGATCTCGGTCGGGCTGGGCTGCCTTCAGGTCATGATGGACCGCGGCGAGGACGACGACTGGTTCGGCTCGCCTTTCATCGTCACCATGGGCGTGCTCGCCTTCCTCGGCATCTTCGGGGCGATCTGCTGGCTCCTGACGGCGAAGAAGCCAATCGTCAACCTCGATATCTTCAAAGACAACAATTTCGCGATGGGATGCATCCTCATCGGGGCGATGGGTTTTATCCTGTATTCGAGCGCGGTGATTATCCCGCAGTTCGCACAGAGCGTGCTCGGCTACGACGCTTACGTGTCCGGTCTCATTCTCTCACCGGGCGGCATCGTCATCATCCTGCTTATCCCGGTGGTTGGACAAGTGTCGAAACGCGTGTCGACGCGCTACATCGTCATGTTCGGCTTCGCGCTGATGGGGTGCGCGTTGGTCTATTCGAGCGGACTCGTCCCCGATATCGACTTCCGGACGCTGGTGTTCATGCGCTCGGCGCAGACGATGGCGCTGGCCTTCTTGTTCGTCCCCATCTCGCAGATCGCCTATTTGACGCTGCCACGGCGACTGCAATCGGACGGCGCGGCGCTGTTCTCGATGTTCCGCAACGTGCTTGGCGCGGTCGGCATATCGGCTGCAACCGCGATCGTGACAGAACGTACGCAGGCCAACCAGGCGCACCTGTCGAAGTTCGTGACACCACTCTACGACGGCTACAACAACTACATCCAGAGAAGCGAGGCGGCGCTGCGCAGCCTCGGCCGGCCGCCGGATTCGATCAACCAGCAGGCTGTGTCGCATGCCTTCACGGTCTTCCGAGAGCAGGCTCAGATTCTGGCCTACTCCAACGTCTTCCTCTACACCTCCGTGATCGCCTTTCTTGTCGTGCCGTTCTGCTTCTTCATTTCGAAGAAGACGGCGCAGGGCGGCGGCTCGGCGCACTAATGAGCACGCGATCTCTTGCCCCGCGCACGAGCGATGCGCGCCCGCTTGGCGCAGCGGATGAGTTCGGTCTCATCGACGTGCATCGCCTCCCGAGCGTACCGGACATATTTGGAACAGCACGGGAAAATAGCTCCGTCGAGCCATCGCCTTCATGCTTTGGTGATTGCTTTTACTCATGCGCCGCTCTGTGTGTTGGTCGGCGATGAGCAGGTATAGACCAACGGTGGTTTCGATCCGCAACAGGCGTAAGTCTGCTGTTCTGTCGGTCTGCGTTCTGACCGGCCTGGCCGGCGCGGGTTTAGCCGGCTGCGTCGGACCGAACTTCGTGCCGCCGATACCGGTCACCGCCGACAGCCGCACGTTCCTCGATACCGGCAAAGCGGTCCGCACGCCCGTGGACGTGCTGCCTGGAACCACCGGCGCGCCGACCAACGCCGAGTGGTGGGCTATCTTCAAGGATCCGGAGCTTTCGAAACTCGAATCGCGCGTCGCCGAGCGCAACCTCGACGTGCGCACCGCGACGCTGCGCATCGCGCAAAGCCGGGCCAATGTCGCCTCCGCCGCATCGGCTGCCCTGCCGACGGTGAACGGCACCTTCTCCGACTATCGCCAGCAATTCAGCAGGAACGGCCTGTTCAGCTTGGTCCCGATCCAGTCGCTCGCCGGTGGGGGGGGCGGCGCAGGCGCCGGGATGGGCGGCGGCGGGGCGGATCTGAGCCAGGCCAACCGCATCAATACCGGCTTCAACAACTATTCCATTGGCTTCGACGCCGCCTGGGAGCTCGACCTGTGGGGCCGCGTCGCTCGCTCGATCGAGGCGGCCGACGCTCAATACCTGATGAACGAGGACATGCGCCGCGACACCCTGGTCTCGATGCTCGCCGAACTCGCCCGCGACTACGTCAGCTTGCGCGGCACTCAGGACCTGATCCGCATCGCCAAGGACAACCTCAAGGTCGATCAGGAGATATTCAACGTCACCAAGGTACGCCAGGAGAAGGGTCTCGTCACCGGGCTCGACGTCGAGCAGGCGGCGAGCCAGGTCGAATCGGTGAGGGCACAAATCCCGCAGCTTGAAGCGCAGGAACTGCAGCAGATCAATATGATCTCGTTCCTGCTCGACGAGCCGCCGCTCGGTCTTTCCGCCGAGCTGATCTCCCCCAAGCGGGTGCCGCGCAATCCGCCGCGAGTACCGGTCGGCCTTCCATCTGAGCTGGCGCGGCGCCGGCCCGACATCCGCGAGGCGGAAGCGCAGCTCCATGCCGCTACCGCCAACATCGGCGTCGCCATCGCAGAGTTCTACCCTTCCGTGCGCCTGAACGCCGACCCGACGCTGCAGGCGCTCGACCCCAAGAACCTCTTTAAGGGCACCTCCTTGCAGTACATGCAGGTGGGTCCTTCGGTGACGCTGCCGATCTTTCAGGGCGGCAAGCTGAAGGCCAATCTGACGATGCAGGAGAAGAGCCAGCAGCAGGCGGCGGTCGCCTATCACAGGGCGGTGCTGAATGCCTGGCACGACGTGGTCAACCAACTCACCGCCTACCGCACCGAACAAGAGCGCCGCGATCGACTGGCGGCGCAAGTCGGCCACGCCCGGCAGGCGCTGGCCTTTGCCCGCTCGCGCTACGACCAGGGCGTAGCCGACTTCACCACCCTGCTGCAGAACGCACAAACCGTGCTCTCGGCCGAGCAGCAGTTGGCGCAGAGCACCACCAACATTTCCACCGACCTCGTCGCGCTCTACAAGGCGCTCGGCGGTGGGTGGGAGCTGACGTACCCCGATCCGAAGGCGTTGCCGCCGCCCAAACAAGTGCCCTACACCCTGGCCGTCGCGCCGGGCGGGGCCTCGCCCCTGCAGCCTTGAACGACCTCACTCATTGGCCGACGCGGTCGTTTGCGATGACTTGCGTCTGGAAAGCAGCGGCGAACAGCGCTTTCGTATAATCGTCGCGCGGCGCTTCGAAAATCGTCGAAGCGGGACCGGCCTCCACGACCTTTCCCGCGCGCATCACGACGATGTCGCTGGCGAGCGCCCGCACGACCCTGAGATCGTGGCTGATGAACAGGTAGGCGAGACCGTGCCGGGACTGGAGATCGCGTAGGACATCGACGATCTGTGCTTGCACCGACATGTCGAGAGCCGAGGTCGGCTCGTCGAGGACCACGAAGCGCGGTTCCAGCACGATGGCGCGTGCGATGGCGATGCGCTGACGCTGCCCGCCGGAAAACTCGTGCGGGTATCGATCCATCGCGGCCGGGTCGAGCCCCGTTTCGCTGAGCGCGGTGGCAACCACATCGCGCCGTTGCGCGGCGCTGAGGTGCTTGCGACAGAGGGCTAGACCCTCACCGACGATGTCGACGATCGGCATGCGCGGCGAAAGCGACCCATAAGGGTCCTGGAAGACGATCTGCATGTCGCGGCGCAGCGGGCGCATGGCGGCGAAGCCGAGCGGGTCGATCGGTTTGCCGAGATAAGCGATGCGGCCCTGCGAGGCGATCAGGCGAAGGATTGCAAGACCGAGCGTCGTCTTCCCGGACCCTGACTCGCCGACGACGCCGACGGTCTGACCTTCGCGCACGGCCAGGCTGACGCCGTCGACCGCCTTGATCGCTCCGACCTCGCGACGGAAAAGGCCGGCACGGATCGGGAAATGCACCTTGAGGTCATCGATGCTCACCACGGTCTTCGCCGCGGCGTCAGGCGGCGGCGCGCCTCCCTTCGGCTCGGCGGCGAGCAACGTCCGGGTATAGTCGTGCCCGGGATCGGCGAAGATACGCGCGGTGGGGCCGGTCTCGACAATCACCCCGCGTTGCATGACCGCGACATCGTCCGCAAGGCGTCGGACGATGTTGAGATCGTGCGTTATGAACAGCATGGCCATGCCGTGGCGCTTCTGCAGATCTTTGAGCAGGGTGAGGATCTGGGCCTGCACGGTGACGTCGAGTGCCGTCGTCGGCTCGTCGGCGATGAACAGGTCGGGTCGATTGGCGAGTGCCATCGCGATCATCACACGCTGGCGCTGGCCGCCGCTGAGCTGGTGGGGGTAAGCGCCAAGCCGCTCCGCCGGGTTGCGGATGCCGACCTCTTCGAGGAGCTCGAGCGTGCGCGAGCGCCGCCTGTCGCGGCCCCGCATGCCGTGTTCCTTGAGGATCTCGCCGATCTGTCGATCAATCGTATGCAGCGGGTTGAGGGAGGTCATCGGCTCCTGGAAGACCATCGTGATGGCGGAGCCGCGAAGATCCCGAAGCCGGGCATCGTCCGCCTTCAGAGTGTCAACGCCGTTGAAACAGATCTCGCCGGTGACGCGGGTGCCGAGCGGCAGCAGGCGCGGGATGGCGAGCGCCGTCACCGACTTGCCTGAGCCGGACTCGCCGACGAGCGCCAGCGTGCGGCCCTTCTCCAGCGCGAAGGAAACGCCCGCGACCGCCTGCGCGCCACCCCCCAGAGGGAAACTGATCGCGAGGTTGCGGACGGCGAGGAGAGGCTCAGACACGGAGGCTTTCGATCACAAGAGCGTCTTGCGCGGGTCGAAAGCGTCACGGGCGCCTTCGCCGATGAAGACGAGAAGCACCAGGAGCACGCCGGTCGAGAAGAAGCCGCTGAGCGCCAGCCACCAGGCTTCCCGATGCGACTGGCCTTCCTGCAGCAACTCGCCGAGCGAGGCGGCACCGGGCGGCTGGCCGAGCCCCAGGAAGTCGAGCGCGGTCAGCGCCGTGACCGATGCGCTCATGATAAAGGGGAGCAAGGTAAGCGTCGCCACGGTGGCGTTGGGCAGCATGTGTCGCCAGATGATCTGGCCGTTCGAGAGGCCGAGGGCGCGAGCGGCTCGCACATATTCAAAATTGCGGGCGCGAAGGAACTCGGCCCGGACCACGCCGACGAGTTGCACCCAATTGAACAGTAGCAGCACGAACAGCAGCGAGATCAGATTAGGCGCGATGAACGAAGCGATGATGATGAGCACATAGAGGCTCGGCAGCGCCGACCAGATCTCGATGACCCGCTGGAACAACAGGTCCGTCCAGCCGCCGAAGTAACCCTGCACGGCGCCGGCAGCGACGCCGATGATCGACGACAAGAAGGTCAGGGCAAAGCCGAACAGGATGGAGATGCGTGTCCCGTAAATAACGCGTGCAAGGACGTCACGGGCACCGCCGTCGGTGCCGAGCCATTCCTTTTCGATCGCCGAGCATTCCGCTTCCGGCTTGGCACCGATCTTGGCCGCCGCGTCCTCGCATTGCGTCTTCGTCAGCGCCCAAGTCGGCGGCGTCGGCGCCGGCGTCGCGGCGTTGTAATTCGGCGTCCCGTAGGAGAAATGAATTGGCGGCCAAACCATCCAGCCATGCGCGTCTATCTCGTCGACGACGGCCTTGTTGCGATAATCTGCCGGCGCGAACAGGAAGCCGCCGAACTTGTCCTCGCCGTAATCGCGGAAGATCGGCGACAGCAGCTCACCCTTGTAGGAAATCAGGATCGGACGATCGTTGGCGATGAACTCGGCGAAGAGCGA
>CAXTFG010000062.1:0-17333 GCA_964243415.1 uncultured Beijerinckiaceae bacterium
CCATGAAGTGCACGCCGGCGAGCAGGATGACGTCGGCGTCGCTGTCCTGTGCCATCTTGGCCAGCGCCAGGCTGTCGCCGACGAAGTCGGACACGCAATGGAAGATCTCGGGCGTCTGGTAATTGTGGGCGAGGATGACGGCGTTGCGTTCCCGCTTGAGACGGAGGATCGCATCGACGTCATGGGCGTAGGCTGGCCATTCGAACAGCGGGATGAAGCGGCTGACCCTCTCGTAAAGGCCGGACGTGCGCGCGACGGCGCCCGAATCTGCGACGGCCAGCATAGCTTATACTCCAAACGAGCATTTCTCTCGTCTAGATTTGGCTTGGAGTCCGACCTCCGTCAAGGGGTGGTCACCGAAAGCGACGGAGCCGTTCGGTCGCCCGTCGTATCAAAGGCAGGCGGGCCGCCCGTAGATGACGCGCGATCGGACCGCGTGGCTTAGCCCCCGGCCGACCTCGATGATGAGCGGACAGCGCGGCGGCGGCCTGAAGAAGGGCGGCGGCAGCCCGCCCTGCGGCGGCAGCGGGTTGCCGAGAGGCGGGCCGCCCTCGATTGCGCTCTCGTCCAGGGGGCCGAGGCGGCGCGGGGGAAGAGGGAGCTGCGACAACCCCGGCACAAGAGGTCCCGGTCCGAGGAAAAGGTCGGCCAAGAGCTGCTGCGAAGGCAAGAGGTGGCGCGAGGAGGAGGCGGCAGGGCGCGCGCTCCGCCCGTCCGGCGAGCTTCTCGAAGGTTCGGAGCGCGCCGGAATGGCCGGCGTGGCAAGGACCGAGCCGATGATCGTCAGACTCAGACAAAGGGTTCGCGACCGATTGGACATGCACGCTCCATACTTGCGTGCTCCGCCGCAGGAATCGAGCCACGCCTTTCAGGTGCCGATTGCCTCGCGGCGGGTCTTCGCTGTGCCGATACGACGCGCGCTCTCATTTCGGAGACGCCATCCTGTTCCATACCGATCCAATGCGATCGGACGCCCTCAGAGCATCGCTTTTGGAAACATCATGTGCACGCCCTTGTTGCCGTCGACGAGCTGGGTGACGCGCAGGTTCCCGGCGAGCGAGCACATCATGTAGGCCTGATTGCGCGTCAATTTAGTCCGATCACAAACGTGCCGGACCATCTCGCGCACGGCCTGCTTGGCGGCGTCGTCGAGGTCCTCGTCGAGGCCGACGGAGATGAGGTGCGTCTCGTTTTCCGCAAAGGGCCAAGTCAGGTCCATGTCCTTGCGGACGGTAAGGCGGAAGCGCCCGGTGACCCCCGTTTCGAGCGCGGTAATGCAGACCTCGCCGTCGCCTTGCACGCCGTGCCCGTCGCCGGCGAAGAACAGCGCGCCCTCGTTGAACACCGGGAGGTAGAGCGTCGTGCCGGCGCGCAGCTCCTTATTGTCCATGTTCCCACCGAAGCTGCGCGGCACGGGCGATCCGCAGCGGCCCCAGGCGGGCGGCGGCGCCGTCGCGATGATGCCGAAGAACGGATCGAGCGGGATCTCCGTGCCCCAGGGCATGACGCACGTGTTGCGGGCGTGGTCGACCTTGGGGTGGATCGTCTCGTAGTCGGTGAACTCGTCGGGCAGCGTGCCGAGCAGAGGCAAAATGGCGACGAACCCCCAGTCCTGGTTGACCTTCACGTCGAGGATCTCGACCTGCAGCACATCGCCTGGACGGGCGCCCTCGACAAAAACAGGCCCGGTGATGAAGTGCGGTCCGTTACCTTGGGCGAGGGTCTCGAGCGCCGCCATGTAACCCTCGGGAACGGCGGTGCCGTCGCGGGGCAGGCATTCCTTGCCGCCAGCGGGAAACGAGTGCAGCGTGACAGTGTCGCCGGAGGCGATCCGCAGCACGGGAGTCGTGGTGCTATCGAGGTAGCCCCACACCATGTTTTCCGGCGTGGCGGGGATTTCATGACGCGTCGGCATGATCGTCTCCTGGGTTAGATCGCGATGTGGCGGGCGAGGTCGTCGCGGCTTGTCCGGTCCGCCCGGCCAGCCTCGACGATTACACCGCGGGAGAGGACGATCAGCCCGTCGGCGAGGCTCAGCGCGAAGTCGAGGTATTGCTCGACGAGGAGCAATGACACGCGGCCCTTCAGGGTCTGCAGCACGTCCTTGATCGCGGCGACGATGTTGGGCTGAATGCCTTCCGTCGGCTCGTCGAGCATCAGGATACGCGGCTTGGTGACCAGCGCGCGAGCGATGGCCAGCTGCTGTTGCTGTCCGCCCGACAGCGCGCCGCCGGCCCGCTTCCACATTTGTCCCAGCACCGGAAACAGCGCCAACGTCTCCTCGACGAGGTCGCTGTCAAGCGTGCCGTGGGCGCGCGCGGCAACTCGTATATTTTCGCCGACCGTCAGCTCCGAGAAGATCTCGCGGCCCTGCGGCACGTAGGCGAGGCCATGCGCTGAGCGGCGGTGGGTCGACCAGCGCGTGATATCCGCCTCGTCGACGGTGACGGTGCCGGATCGCAGCGGGATCACACCCATCAGGCTTTTCAGCAACGTGGTCTTGCCGGCGCCGTTGCGGCCGATGACGGCGAGGCATTCGCCAGCGTTGAGCTCGAACCCGACGTCGCGCAGGACCCGCGAGCTGCCGTAGCTTTGGTTGAGCTTGTTCGCGCGCAGCGTCATGTTATCGCCCGAGGTAGACGTCGATGACGCGTTGGTCGGTCCTGACAGTTGCCATCGATCCTTCAAAGAGTGTCCGGCCCTCGTGCAGCACCGTGACCTGGTCGGCGATGCGCTCCACGAAATCCATATCGTGCTCGACGACAACGATGGCCCGCTCGGGCCGCACGAGGTTGCGGACCAAAGCGACGGTGCGTTCCGTTTCCTCGTCGGTGAGGCCGGCCACGGGTTCGTCGAGCAGGACGACCTTCGGATCGGAGGCGAGGACCATTCCGATCTCCAACCATTGCTTCTGCCCGTGCGCGAGGTCGGAAGCGGAGCGCTCGGACTGGTCCGAAAGACCGATCGAGGCGAGGATCTCGTCGATGCGGCGCGCCAAGGCATCGTCGGCGAGGGTGCGGCGGAAGCCGGCCCGCGCGCCGATGGCGATATGCTCGCGCACGCTAAGGCCGTCGAACACGCTCGGCTTCTGGAACTTGCGTCGCACCCCCGCGCGGGCGATGGCGGACTCGCTCGCTCGCGTCAGATCCATCGTGCCGTCGAAGGTGACCTTGCCCCGCGTCGGGCGGGTGATGCCGGAGACGACATCGAGCAGCGTGGTCTTGCCGGCCCCGTTCGGCCCGATGATCGCCCGCACGGCGCCGTAGCCGATCTCGAGCGAGAGGGCGTCGAGCGCCTTGAACGCGCCGAACGACACCGAGAGCGCCTCGACGCGAAGCGCGGCCGCCGCCATCACGGCGTCTCCCGCGCGCTGAGCGTCCGCGTCCAGGCGATGGGCCGCCCGAGCTTCCAGCGCAGCAGGTCCACGAGGCCGTTAGGGAAGACCAGAACGACGAGGACGATCAGGGCCGACAGGATGAACGGCCACAGCTCGGGCGCGGCGGTCGACAGCCAGAATTTGAGCGCGTTGACGAGCAGGGCGCCGACCACGGCGCCGACGAGGTGGCCGCGACCGCCGATGGCGACCCAGACCGCCACTTCGAGCGACAGGTCCGGCGACAGGATGCGCGGATTGACGATGCCGACCTGCGGCACGTAGAGCACGCCGGCCAACGCGGCGACGAGCGCGGCGAGGCACCAGACGGCGAGCTTCAGCCGCAGCGTGTCGTAGCCGAGCGTGCGGAGCCGGACCTCATCGTCGCGCGTCGCCAGCATCAGCGCCCCAAAGCGGCTGTCGAGCAGCATCCGGCAGCCGAACAGCACCAGGGCGAGGCAGGCCACCGATGCAGTGGCGAGCGCGACCGTGACGGACGGCGATCCGATCGGCCAGCCGAACAGCAGGGAAAAGCCGGTCATACCGTTGTTGCCGCCGAAGCCGGTATCGTTGCGGAACATCAGCAGCATTGCGACGTAGACGAGCGCTTGCGTGATGATCGCGAAATACACACCGCCGACCCGTGAGCGGAACGACACGAACCCGAACAGCCCCGCGACGACCAGCGTGACAACGGCCGTCACCAGCATGGCGTAGGGGAACAGGCCGAAGCCGGCCCAATAGAACGGCAAGCTGCTCCAACCCATGAACTGCATGAAGTCCGGCGTGCGGCCGGACACGTCGTATCCGTGCTTGAGCAGGTGCATGGCGATGGCGTAGCCGCCGATCCCGAAGAACAGGCCCTGCCCGAGCGAAAGAATGCCGAGATAACCCCAGATGAGGTCGAGCGAGAGCGCCAGGATCGCGAACGATGCGAGCTGGCCGACCGCGTTGACGAGAAACGGCGGGATGCCGAGCGGCGTCGAGAGGGCGAGGACGAGGGCGAGCCCGACGACGGCGGCGAAGAGCGCGAGAAACCAGGGGTCCGACCGCCAGCGGTGCCTCACTTGCGCTTGCCCCGGACCGTGAACAGCCCCTCCGGGCGCCATTGCAGGAAGGCGATGATCATCAGGAGCACGATGACCTTCGCCGCCACGGCGCCCCAGATCGGCTCGATCATGACGTTGATCTGGCCGATGCCGAGCGAGGCGACGACGGTTCCCACGATCGTGCCGACTCCGCCCAACACCACGACCATGAAGCTATCGATGATGAAGCCCTGCCCCATCTGGGGGTCGACGCTGTAGATCGGCGCCAGCGCCAGCCCGGCGAGCCCCGCCAGGCCGGACCCGAGCCCGAAAGCCAGCAGGTCGACGCGCCGGACCGGGATGCCGACGCAGGCGGCCATGGTCCGGTTCTGGGTCACGGCGCGGATATTCAGACCGAGCGGCGTGAGGCGAATCACGGCCCAGGTCAGCGCCAGCGTCACCGCGGCGAAGGCGATGGCGAACAGGCGATTCCAGGTGAGGAAGAAGTCGCCGATCACCGTCATCCCGCCGGTGACGTACGAAGGCATGACGAACTCCAGGTTCTGCGTCCCGAAGACCACGCGAACGAGATTCGTCAGGAACAGGCTGACCGCCCACGTCGCGAGGAGGCTCATCAACGGCCGCCGGTAGAGGTGGCGAAGCAGCACCGCCTCGAGGGCCATGCCGATGGCCGCGGTCACCACGAAAGCAACGGGGATGGCGAGGATGAGATAATAGTCGACGAGGTGCGGGGCGACATGGCGGAGCCCCTGTTGCACCAGCCAAGTCGCGTAGGCGCCGATCATGATCATCTCGCCCTGGGCGAGGTTGATCACGCCCATCAGCCCGAAGATGACGGCGAGGCCGATCGCCGCCATGAATAGGATGCTGGCGAGGCTGACCCCGCTGTAGAGCGTCGCGAGCACGTTGCCGATGGTGATGTCGCGGCGGATGCGAGCCATCGCGCTATCGACGGCGGTCTTGAACGCCGGGTTGTCGCGGTACGCGCCGTCATGAGTCAGCGTTTCGATATTGGTGAGGTCGCGGCTATTGGCGTGATCGGCGATTCGGGCGAGCGCGGCGATGCGGACGCCCGGATCTGGCGAGGCGAGGGCCGCGCGCTGACCGACTGATTGGATCTGCCGGCGCAGGTCGGCGTCGTGCTCGCCCGCAGCCGCCTTCTCGAAGAAGCCGCCGGGCAGGTCGCCGGGACGACGCTGCAGCGTGCCGATGGCCGCGGCGCGCCGCGCGCGGTCGGGCGCCGTGGTCAGGGCCAAGGCCGCCTGCGTCGTCTCGAAAAGACCCCTGTTGCGCAGGTTTAACGCGGGCGCGTGCCCGTCGGGTTCAGCCGTCCGCGGTGTCAAGTCGAGGGCGTCGCGCGACTGCTGATCGCTGGTGAGCACCGCCCCTTTGGCATCGCAGCTCAGGGCACGGGTGAGCACGGCGGCAGCTAGAGATGCGCCCCAACTGCGATCAGCGGCAGTTCCATCCGTGGCAAGGGTGAGCAGGTCGTGACCGGCGGCGCCGAGGCTCGCCGACGAGTCGCAAACCTTGCCGACGATCGCCTGTCGCGTTTCGACGGCGGCGCGCGCGGGGCCGGGCGCACCAGCGGTCAGGACGACGAGCGCCACGAAGCTCCGCTCGAGGAACCGCCGCGAAGTATTCGCCGGGCTCCGCATCGATGCCGAACTAGCCGAAGGGGCTGAACGGAACCGGCTTCGGCGTGTCCTTCGACTGCCAGGCTACGTCGAATCCCTTCTGCTCGTTCACCGAGCCGATAAAGATCCCGCGCCAGACGTAGTTGTTGTCGGCCGTCATCTTGATGGTGTAGCCGGACGGGCTGTCGAGGCTGAGGCCAGCGAATGCTTTGCGCACCTCAGGAACGTCGAAAGAGCCGGCTTTCGCCGCCGCCATCGACCAAAGGCGCACGGCATCGTAGGCCGAGACCATTGGATCGATGACCGTATCGGGGCTGAACGGGACCTTCTTGGCCTTAACGTAGTCCGCCCATTTTTTTCGGAAGGCCACATTCGCCGGCCCCTTCGCGCTTTGCAGATAGGCCCAGCAATTGAGATGGCCCACGAGCGGTCCGGTATTCAACCCTTCGAGGTCGGCTTCCACCATGTCGAGACCGAGCACGGGGACGTCGGTGGCGCGCAGCCCCTGGTTGACGAACTCGCGTAGGAAGTCCGGGATCGACGAGCCGACGACGGTAAGGACCACGACCGGCTTGCCGCCGCCCTTGTCGGCGAAGCTGCGGATCTGGCTAACGAGCGTTTGGAAGTTCGAAAAGCCGAGCGGCACATAGTGCTCCTCCCAGGCGCTTTCGGGGATGCCCTTCGATTTCCAGAAGCCCTTCAGCTGCTTGTTGATGGTGCGAGGCCAAACATAGTCGGACCCGAGCATGAAGAAGCGCTTGGCGTTGACGCCATCGTCGCCCATCAGATAGTCGACGGCCGGAAGGACCGAGCTCGCGGGAGGCGAATTGACGTACACGACGTTCTTCGAGTTCTCGTCACCCTCGAAATGCAGGGGGTAGAACAAGAGGCCGTTCTCCTGCTCGACGACAGGCAGGACGGATTTGCGCGACACAGACGTCCAGCAACCAAACAGCGCCGCGACCTTCTCCTGCTCAAGCATCTGCTTAGCGGTCTGCGCGTAGAGCGGCCAGTCCGAAGCCGGATCGGAGGTCGCGACATCGATCGTGCGTCCGTTGACGCCGCCCGCCGCGTTGATGTCGTCGACCGCCATGCGCACGATGTAGTTCAGCCGCCCTTCGAGGTTCGCCATCGTACCCGACGACGAGAACAGGCAGCCGAGCTTGACAGGCCCCGTCGCAGCCCGGGCGGATCGGATGATCGCCGGCGAGGTGATCAAGGCCGCGGCGGACAAGCCGGTCGTGTGAACGAAGCCCCGACGTGTGTATGCGCTCATGCGCTCGCCCCATTTCGAACTGATTTCCTTACCCTCGTCCCTGCTCCGGGCCCAATGCAACGGCAAAGAACAGCCGATTGTGCCTAAACACGCGGCAATTGCCCATGCCTTCGCGCGATAATGGCAATCCCGCCAGAAAGCGCGCCAATACAGCGCTGGACTGAAGCTTGCTTCACCCGCCAGCCCGCTGGATGCGCCGATCGAAGCGCCACGTTCACCGAACGGGCCAGGGACGACCAGCGTGAGGATTTGCCGATGCGCTCGCCTCAATATCCGGAAGACGTGATCCTGTGTCTGTTGAAGGAGGCCGACATGGGTGAGCCGATCGCCCAAGTTTGCAGCACGGCGCGGGTCTCGACACGCACCTTCTATCGTTGGCGCGCCCGATACGGCGGCCTGACCCCCCATGCCGCACGAGAACGCAACGATCTCGTTCATGAGAACGCGCGGCTTCGAGCATTGGTCCACGCTCTCCAGCCCGAACATTTGCGAGGTGCCGAAACGAAACCAGTCGACAAGGGCTCCTTTCGCCTCGAATGCGGCATGCACCAGGGCGTGCTGCCGAACGCGACACCGACCGGGTCGTCGCTGGGGCGTTTCGCTTCCGTCCGTGGCAGGCGCTAGGTCATGCACGCGCCTCGCTGAGACAGTCCTGTCGGGCGCCGATCAGTTTGGAAAGTCCCGCTTTCGTCACTGATGATTCTTGCCGGTCGTCGGATTAATCTGCGCCTTGTTAACGTTGAGCGCGCATGATGAACGATCGGATCGAACCATGATTGAAATCGTCGGCGCAAAGACCCATTCTTGTGACGGTTCCGTTCGAACCCGTCGGCGTACCAACCAGGGGCGCCTTGACTCTTGTGCCCTCGCCGCGACTCGCCGTTCGTCCGCCTCGAAACCAATAGTGGAGTCACCCCAAGCGGAGGTCCGGCTTGGGCACCGATTTAGACTGGCCGTAATCGAGCGTTATCGAGTGCCTGATCAGGCGCGATGGAGAACATCGCGATCGGCGAGGAAAACTTGATGCCCAGAAAGATCAGGGATGAGCCAGTGCCGGAATGCCCGGGGCCGGACGCCCACCCGCGCCTGCCCACGCGGTTTGAGATGCCCCTCGGAGCCGTCGACACGCATGCTCACGTGATTGGAGCGCCGCCGGCGCGCCCGTTCGTAGGAGAGCGCAGCTTCACACCGCCGCCTGCGCCCTTCGATCGCTACCATGCGATGCTCGATGCCACCGGAATGACCTACGGCGTACTGGTGCAAGTCAGCGCTCACGGAACTGACAACGGCCTGCTTGTCGAAGCGCTCCGAGCCGATCCCGTGCGGTTGCGCGGCGTCGCGGTAGTGCCCCTCGGCTTGCCGCACGCGCATTATGCTTCGCTCAGGGACGCCGGCGTCGTCGGGCTCCGCCTGAATGTCCTTTATGGGGGCGGCATCGGCTTCGATCAGATCGAAGACTACGGCCGGCTGTGCCAGGACTACGGTTGGCATCTCCAGTTCCTGATCGACGCGCGCCAGCTGCCGTCGCTGGCGACACGGATCTCGCACCTGCAGGTGCCGTTCGTCGTCGACCACATGGGGCATTTCCCGACCACGGAGGGGACGCACTGCGAGGGATTTCAGACGCTGGTATCGCTCGTGCGCGACGGCGGTCACGTCAAGCTTCAGGGCGCGTTCCGATGCTCCGTGAAAGGACAGCCCTACTTCGATACTATTCCCTTTGCGAAAGCCCTGTCGGACGCGGCGCCCGATCGCTGCTTTTGGGGGTCGGATTGGCCGCACGTGGCGCATTGGGGACCGATGCCGAATGTCGGCGACCTCCTCGACCTCATGGCGGACTGGGTGCCGCAAGAAGAGCGCCGCCACCGTCTTTTCGTCGAGAACCCGCAGAAGTTCTATGGCTTTCCGCCGGTCGATGGGCAGCGCCCGAGCGGCACGCCGCGTTGAGCCGCGCGACGGTTGCCGGCTTGGCGCTTCGAAGCTGCTCGGCAGACGCAGCTAGGCGAGGGGCAGGCCCTGCTCCACCAGTCGCGCGTACACGCCAACGCCGTAGGGGATGGCCTCGTCGTTGAACGCGTAGCCGGGATGATGCGGCGAGTGTCCCTCGCCGTTACCGAGGTTGAGGTAGGCCCCGGGGACCTTCTCCATCATGAAGGCGAAGTCCTCCGACCCCGTTACCGGCGGCTTCGTCGTGTGCAGTGCCAGGTCGCCGACCAAGTCGCGCACCACCATCTCCACGGCCGACACCGGCTCCTCGGCATTGATCAGGGGCGCGAAGATCAGCCGCCAGTCCGTCGTTGCCGTGGCCCCGAATGCCGCCGCGACGTGCTCGGCCTGACGCCGCATAGATTGCGCCATCAGCTCTCCAACCTCGCGCTTAAAGAAGCGGGCGGTGCCGGACAGCGTGGCGGTCTGCGGGATCACGTTGTAGGCGTCGCCGCCGCTGATCTTGGTTATGCTGAGCACGGCCGTCTCTCGCGGCAGCACCATGCGCGACACGATCGATTGCAGCGCCGTCCCCAGGTGGCAGGCGACGAGGACGGGGTCGATGCTTTCCTCGGGCCGGGCGCCGTGCGCGCCCTTGCCTTCGATCGTGATGTCGAAGAATGCGCCTCCCGCCATCGACGGGCCGGGCCGCACAGAGAATTCGCCCACCGCCATGCCGGGGCGGTTGTGCATGCCGTAGATGACGTCGCACGGGAACCGCTCGAAAAGCTTGTCGTCGAGCATGGCGAGAGCGCCGCCGCAGCCTTCTTCGCCGGGCTGGAAGATGAAGTGGACGGTGCCGCTGAAGTGCCGCGTCTCCGCGAGATATTTGGCCGCGCCCAGCAGCATCGTCGTGTGCCCGTCGTGCCCACAAGCGTGCATCTTGCCCGGCACCGTGCTTGCCCAGGGCAAGCCGGTGGTCTCCGTCATCGGCAGCGCGTCCATGTCCGCGCGCAGGCCGATCGCCCGGTTGCCGGCGCCGTTGCGCAGCACGCCGACCACGCCGGTCTTGCCCACACCGCGATGGACTTCGATGCCCCATTCTTCGAGCTTGCGGGCGACCAGGTCGGCCGTGCGGTGTTCCTCCAGACCGAGTTCGGGATGCGCGTGGATGTCGCGACGGATCGCAGTCAGCGCTTCGTGGTCACGGCGAAACGAGTCGATAGATGTCATGGACACTTCACGTGCGAGATCTGCGCCATCGAAGGCTTGAGCGAGCGCCGCGGCCTCGCGCGCTTCCGCATCGAGCGACCATCCTGCTCGATCTGAACCGCCCACCAAGCAGGAAGAGCTGGCCCGATATCGGGGTTCCGCTTCGAGCGCGTCAGCGAACGTCCATCGCTGTCAGAAGTGAAAGAGGTCCCGCGGCGAGGCGAGCACCGCGGCGCCATCCCCACTCCCCTCAACGAGAACATCGAAGAAGCGTCGGTTCTTCCTGAAGGTTTGCGAGACCTCGAATTGCGTGTGTGGCCAATCGCTGCCCCACATGAGCCGATCCAGGCCGAAGGCGTCGCGCAGCCGGGGATAGAGCGATCGGACGAGGACCTCGCCATCCTCGCCATTCCGGTAGGGCGCGGAAATCTTCACCCAGACGTTGCGCGACCGACCGAACTGCAGAACCGCGCGGAAGCCGGGATCGCCTGCGCCCGCGTCAGGGTCGGGCAGGCCGAAATGATCCAGCACGACCGTGAGACCCGCCTCGAGCAACTGGGGAACGAGACGCGCCAATCCGGACGCGTCACGCTGCACCTCGACATGCCAGTCAAGGCCCTTGACCGCGTCGAACAGCGACGCCCAGAGGGTCGTATCAAGGTCCGGAAGCGGCTGGCCAAGCAGGTTGAGCCGCATGCCGACGACACCGGCCGCGTCGAGGTTGCGCAGCTCGGCGAGCCCGATGCCCGGCTCCACCACGGCAACCCCGCGCAATCGCCCGCCAGCTTGCTTCAAGCACGCGACGAGGAAGGAGTTGTCGCTGCCCAGGAAACTCGGCTGGACCAGCACCCCGTTGGACAGTTCGTGGCGGTCGAGCATGTCGAGGTAGAGCTCGAGAGGCGCGTCGTAGTCGGGTGTATACCGACGCTCGGCGGCGAGCGTCAGGTCGCGCCGAAAGACGTGAGCATGCGCATCGATGGCGGCAGACCGCGCGGTCACGTCGTCGTGCGCCATCGTTCGTGAATCATGTTGAATGATCCAAAGTCGGCGCAAACTTTGTCATAGAGAATGAGCCGAAGCCTCGCCAACGGAGCGCAATCCCACGGCCCGCGCCGGTACGCCCGCTTCGTCGAACGTCTTGCCGCGAGTCTCGGGTAGCAGAAGTACCGCCACCAGAACAAGCGCATAGGCAAACGCCGCATCGACACCGATGGCGGGGCCGAGCCCGATGCGGTCACTCAGATGCCCGACGAGGAAGGGAAAGGCGGCGGACACGACCCGGCCGAAATTGTAGCAGAAGCCGACACCGGTCCCGCGCACGCCCGCAGGGTACAACTCGCTGAAAAGGGCCGCCATGCTGGCCGGTATGCCAGCCGAGAAAAACCCGAGCGGAAACCCGAGAAGCAGCATCTGCGAGTTGGTGAGCGGCGCGAAGATGTAGACCAGAACAGTGACGACGCAGGCGAGCGCGAAGAAGGCCGCATTGCCGCGCCGCCCGATGCGGTCGCTGATGATCCCGCTCGCGACGCAGCCGCAGAAGAAAGCCGCGATGATGACGCCGAGATAGGCGCTCGACCCGAGCACCGACAGATGGCGGACCTCGCGCAGGAAGGTCGGCAGGAACGTGGTGAGCGCAGCGTATCCGCCGTGAGCACCGACTCCGAACAGGCCGCCGATCAGGGTCGACCGGAGAACGTCGCGGCGAAAAATGCCCGACATGGTCGCGAGGAAAGGCTCCGGCGTCGCCTGCTCCGCCGGACGCGCAGGCTCGGGGATGTTGCGGCGGATGAAAAGGATCAGCAGGGCGGGCAGGAGCCCGGCGGCGAAGAGGAGGCGCCACCCGAGATGGGCCGGCGCGTAGGTGAAGATCACGGCCGACAGCAGGACGGCGGTTCCCCAGCCGACCGCCCAGGCGCTCTGCACCGTGCCGAGCGCCCGCCCGCGGCTCTCCGGCCGGATGATCTCGGCCATCAGCACCGCGCCGCAAGCCCATTCGGCCCCGAAGCCAACGCCTTGCAGCGCCTTTAGGGCGACGAGTTGCCAATAACTCGTCACGAAGGCGCAGGCGAAGGTCGCCGCCGCGAAGGTTGCGACCGTGATCTGCAGTGCCCTGACGCGCCCGAACCTGTCGCCGAGCGCACCGCCCAGCCAGCCTCCGAAGGCGCCGAAGAACAGGGTGATCGAGCCGAGAAAGCCCGCCTCGCCGCGCGTGATGCCGAGCGCCACGATGAGAGCGGGGATCGCGAGGCTGAACATCTGCACGTCCAGTGCGTCGAGAGCCCATCCGCCAAAGCTTGCCCAGAACGTCCGCCGCTCGGTCGGCGAACTCTCGCTGTACCAGTTCGACATTGCCATTCCCCGGATGTTTGTTTGCCTCAGGCCGTTACCTGATCTCGGCGTGGTAGCGGAAGCGGTCGGCCGGACCGCGTGACCGACGCCACTCGATCGGTCGACGCTCGGGATCGAAGGCGGTGCGCTCGATCACGATCAGCGGAGCGCCGGGTGCGCGGCCGAGAAGCCGCGCCTGCAGGCGGCCCGCGGCCTCGACGGTGAGCACCTCGCTGGCCGTCGCGACCATCTGGCCGCATCGTTCCTCGTAAAACGGGTACAGGAGATCACCGATATCGGCCGTGCCGACCTCGAGAACGGCCGCGAACCGCACCTTCTCGAGCCAGATTTCCTCGGCGAGGAGCGGCACGTCGTCGATCAGGCGCAGCCGTGATAGGTTGATGACCGGTTCGCCCTCACGCAGATGCAACGCCGACGCAACTGCGGATGGCGCCGGCATGACCTTGCGCTGGAGTATCCGCGCCTTCGGCACCTTGCGTTCCCCGCTCTCGGACTGGAAGCGGAAGAAACGGAACAGCGACGAGTCGAAGCGGGCGCGGCGGACGTAGGTGCCGCGCC
The DNA here is from genome assembly GCA_964243415.1 of uncultured Beijerinckiaceae bacterium. Classification (GTDB taxonomy): domain Bacteria; phylum Pseudomonadota; class Alphaproteobacteria; order Rhizobiales; family Beijerinckiaceae; genus RH-AL1. Next base: position 13,381 of record CAXTFG010000062.1, read on the forward strand.
CCTGCTGCCGATCGAGCAGCCCTTCAGCAACGAGGCGGTCGATCGCTTTACGGACGGTGCCGACGGAAAGGCCGTATATTGCGGCGAGCTCGGCCTCGGACGGAATGAGATCGCCTGGACGCCACGCTCGTGCCGTGATGGCCGCCGCGAGATCGTCTCGGAGGCGATGATAGAGCGGAAGTCGATGATCTCGCGCGGGAGCATTCATATACTCATCTATATGAGCGTGTTTTTGAAGCGCAAGCTGCCCGAACGGGGGTTGGGAATCCGCCGCTCTTGGAGCGTTTGAACGAAATCTTGGCGCGATCGAGGCTCCACCCGTCGTCGTACCACCGCGGGCCAATCCACAGCTCTCGGCTGAGCCTTCTGTCAGGCACCGCGTACGCGGCGGCGGTCCAACGCGGAAATTGCGAGAACGGGCCGAATGGACGCCCTTTACGAGTCGAGAAACCGGCAGGAGACGTGCGATGCCTGATCCCGAGATCTACGCGTTCGAGGCCGACGGCTGTTTCCCGAACTCACGCCTTCCCGCCGTCGTTTATCGGGACGTGCTGACGACCGGTGCTGAGGACATGACCCGAACTTTTGCGGCGAACGGCTGGTCCAACGCGTGGGTCGACGGCATTTTTCCTTATCACCATTTCCACAGCCTCGCGCACGAAGTGCTCGGCATCGCCAGGGGCAGGGTCAGGGTGCTGCTCGGCGGGCCTTCAGGCCGAACGGTCGCGCTCGGAGCCGGCGACGTTGTGGTCATTCCGGCGGGGATGGCGCATCGCAACGTCGGCCAATCGGGCCGGCTCGAAGTGGTCGGCGCCGACCCCGGAGGGGCCGATTACGACACCAGGCGTGGCGCGCCGGACGAATTCCCGGCCGCTTCACGAGCGGCGCAGGCTGTATCGGCCCACGTTGCAGGCGCTGAACGAGCGAGGCGCGATGGGGTTCAGAAGCAGGATTGAACGATTGCACGCCGCGAAACTTGTTGATCCGATATAAGGCGCGTCGATGCACCAGGGGGGTCCCTATCGGCGCTGACGGCAACCCTGAACGAGGTCGCGCAGCGTTCCTGCCTTCCCACTCATCAGCGAGGTGGGTAGTCTGTCGTGATGCCGGACCATGGCACGGCTAGGAAAGTTGATCGTTCCATGCTGACACTTGATCCCGCGCCGAAGGTGATCACCTTCGATTGCTACGGCACCCTAGTTCAGTGGCATCGGGCGGTGCGGGACGCTGCCCGCGCGATCCTTTCCGGTCACCTCGAGAACGACGCTGAGGAGGATCGGGTGGTCGCTTTGGCGGAGCGACTGCGGGAGTTGGCGATGACACTTCAGCAACGTCCGCTCTTCCACGACTACGCGTCTGTCCTACGTTCGAGCCTCGACGAGGCGCTGGCAGAGGTCGGAATCGACGCGACCGCGGACGACCAGGAGAAGGTGTTTTCGACCCTGCGGAGGATCGAACCGCATCCCGAGGTGCCCGCTGCGCTCCATCGCTTGCGCGCCCGCTACCGTCTCGCCATCATCAGTAACACCGATGACGACCTCGTTGCCGACACGGTCGCCGCAATCGGTACTCCAATCGACTTCGTCATTACCGCCCAGCAGGCCCGGGCCTACAAGCCGGCTCACCAGCTCTTCCTTCACGCCCATCATCGCATCGGGGTTACAAAGGACGAAACCGTTCACGTGGGCATGGGCCAGTTCACTGATTTGAAGGTCTGCCACGAACTCGGCATCAGGTCGGTATGGATCGATCGATTGGGAGAACGCTTAAATCCAAATTGGTCGCCTCAAGCCGTGCTGGAGGACCTTTCGGGTCTGCCGGGATTGCTGCTGCCGTCCTGAAAGTTGTCCTCACAGGCCGTCCACCCAGCAGCGATAGTTTCAATTCGCGCCGAAGGAGAGAGCCGTGGCTCGGCCGTTGCTAGATTAGAAGCATCCGGGTGTGAGGCGTACCGTGGCAGAAGCCTTAACCCTTTCCGTGCGACGGGCGGTTCGGCGCAATAATCTTGTTTGCTATTAGTTCCAGATAGTTTGACTTCAAATGAGATGTCTAATCAGCACACGGCGCAACGGGCTTTATCTCGTCGGCTCCCAACATCGACAAGGAAGTAACAGACCATGGAGACGAGGCAAGATCCTAACGCGATAGCGCGACGTGCCTCGATCAGCTGGAGAGATCCTTGATTTGACCGCTCGACAGTGATGGCCGTCAAAAACGATGGCCGGGAAGACGAACCGCGGGATCGTGTCCAATTCGACGCCATCATCGAGGCAATGGCTGAAGCGCCGGCTGTGCGAAGCGAACCGGGCGTCGTCGGCGGCGTGCCGGGCTGGTGGTGCCGTCCCGATGGCGCGAGGCCCGGTGCTTACTTGCTCTTCGCCCATGGTGGCGGCTACGTGCTTGGTTCGGCCTTCCCCTTCCGCAAAATGGCTGGTCAGCTCGCTTGTCGCGCACGTGCCGACGCCTTCATTCCCGACTACCGCTTGGCGCCGGAGCACCCCTTTCCGGCAGCGATCGATGACGTGTGGGCGGCCTACCTCGGCCTTGTCCGTGACGGCGCAAGTGCGATTGCTGTGGCAGGTGATTCGGCCGGCGGCGGCCTCGCGCTCGCAGTTCTGTCACTTGCGGCTCAGGAAGGCGAAGGTACGTTCAGGCCGTGCGGCGCGGCTGTTCTATCGCCTTGGACCGACCTCGCCTTGACCGGCGACAGCATGCGCACGCGGGCAGAAGCAGACCCGATACTAAGGCGCGAGGTCTTGGCCACGATGGCCTCGGATTACCTCGGGACGGCCAGCCCTACCGATTGGCGCGCGTCGCCGCTCCATGCACCCCTTCTCGATCTGCCACCGATCCGCATAGACGTCGGAGACGATGAGGTTCTTCTAGACGACGCCAGGCGCTACGCTGAAGCGGCGCGCGCAGCGGGGACGGAGGTAACGTTGGCAATCTGGGAGGGCATGCCACACGTCTTTCAGTCAAGCATCGGAACGATCCACGCGGCTGAAGCATCCTTGGACGCGATCGGCAGGTTCTTGAACGAACGGTTTGAAGCTGCCTTGGACGCGATGTAAGATCCCGGTGCTCCATGCGTGGTACCGCCATCATCGCCGTCATCGTGTCCCACGCGCCGTTGTGCATGGCATCCACGAAGTCGTGGCGTTCGTCGCGCTCCCCTTGATCCTGATCTTTGCGACGACCCTGAGACGGGCACTTTTTCTAACTGCGCTGTCCATCGTCGTCTCGATTGCCTATGGACCGATCGCGGAGGGCGTGATCGCGGCGCATTATCCCGCAGGCGAGCGGGAGATCGTGCATCAGTTCACGTATTTTTCGCTGCCGACGCAAGGTCCTGTGTTCATGGGCGGCATACTGGCTTTCCGGCTGCTCGGACCCGACCGCGCGACGCTTGCCCGACTCGAGGCAGCTGTGCCTTTGCGTCAGATCGCCGTCGCATTCGCGGTCTTCGCAATGGTGCCGTTCTGTCACAGCTTCCCCGGACATCTCGGGTATGGCGTGATGTCGATGGCCCTTCTCTATCTTTGTGCGATCGACCGTGTCCCTTTGCTCGACAATCGTTTGACGCGCTTCTTCGGCAAGATCAGCTACAGCGCCTACCTGATCCATTTCGCTGTGCTCTTCTTGTGCGAAAAGTATGCTGTCGCGTGGTTCGGTCCGACGCCGTCGATCCGGCTGATGAACTTGACCTTGATCGCTTTGGCGTCCACCGCCTGTCTGGCGACCGTCACCTACCATCTGATCGAGCGGCCAGGCGTGGAGCTCGGCCGCAAGGTGGCTGCAGCGCTCAATAGGGCATTCGACGGTCGAGCACGCTCCCGGACGCCTTGCTCGGCCGCCTGGCTCAGCCCTGTTACGTCCGCGATCCGTGTCGATCCCGTCTCGACAGCTCCGGGTTCGATGGTGGGCGCACACAGGCTCGAACTGTGGACCCGCTG
>CAXTFG010000063.1:0-17049 GCA_964243415.1 uncultured Beijerinckiaceae bacterium
TCGCCTCGTAGCGCGCCATCGACCGGTCATAGCGCTGCGCCTCGCGCGCCTCGGCCCCGAAATATTTCACCGTCTCGTAGTTCAGCAGCGAGTCGATCGCCTTCGTGTTGGCCTCGGTGTCGCTCTCGTTCATCGAACGGCGGATCGACATGCGCCAGTTCGTCGCCAGGAAGGTCCACAGGAGATAGACGCCGATCATCCCCAGCACCACGGCGACGTAGGCGAGGTCGAACTGGAAGAACAGCACCGCGAGGATGAGGCCGAACTCGACCACCGTGGGCACGAGGGTCAGCATGATGACCCGCACGATCGTTTCGATAGCGTTGCGGCCGCGCTCGAGGACGCGGGTCAGGCCGCCGGTCTTGCGCTCGAGGTGGAAGCGCAGGGACAGAGCGTGGAGGTGGACGAAGACCTCCTGGGCGAGCCGGCGCACGGCATTCATCGCGACGGCGGCGAAAAGGGCGTCGCGCCCCTGCGTCGTCAATTGCATCAGCACCCGGCCGACGCCGTAAAGCGCCGTGAGCGCGAGCGGCCCGAGAAGCAGGCCGAAGAGATCGTGCGCGCTGGAAGCGCCGCCCCGGGCCTCGGCGGTCACCGCGTCCGTCGCCCACTTGAACGCGTAGGGCACGGCGACCGTGATGAGCTTCGCCACGATCATCAGGACGAAGGCGAGGTAGATGCGCCGGCGCAGGTCGGCGCGGGCGCTCGGCCACACGTAGGGCGCAAGCTGGCGCATCGTGCCGGCGAAACGAGGATCGGTCGTGCGGGCCTCGACGAGTTGATCGAGCGAGGAAGGCGGAAGCGACGGCATCGCCATCGAATATGGGAACGGCAGCAGCTAAGCCAATGCTGCAGTGCAGCTTGTCGCGTCACCAGTTCCGGCGACTGCGATCGGGTTAACGGCCGGCGCCTCAGGGCTGTCCCGTTTTAGACAGATCGGATCGAAGAGAGCACGAAGCCGGTCCGAATCGAGTCTGTGGGTTGGTTGCGGATCCGTTCCCCGAGCCCGCGAGACACCCGCGAGCGGCTGGAGGCGTCAGGCGATCATGACGGCCAGGAGCGCGAGGATCGGAACCGCGAGGCTCCAGAACGACCAGGCTGCCACGCCGAAAGCACCCCCGAAGGCTCCGACGGCGAAGGCCAGCACGGCCGGGAGCATACGCCGGATACGGGTCCGCGCCTCTCTGTCGGGTTCATTCGCGCGCCGTAGCAGATCGGTGAGGTCGAGGACGACCTGAGTGACGTTGACCGTCATTACGGTTGTTGCGGCGAGATGGCCGAGCGCGAGGCGTCCGACAGCGTTCTGAAACCCCATCGCGATCACGCCGAGGAGACCCACGCCGACGGCCGCCGCCCCGTCTGGCGAGCCGAGCGGCGACAGAGCGATGCCGGCGGCCCCGAACGCCGCCAGGAGCGCGACTTCGATGCCGAGCAGCCAGCGGAGCGGCGCAAGCTTCCGCCGCTCCAGGGCCAGAGCGACCAACCGCGTCGCCGCGACGGCCAGGACGAAGGCCGGCAAGGCGCAGAGCTTGGCGATGACGCCCTTCGACGACGTGACGAGTTCGGCGCCCATCAGGACGAAGTTGCCGGTGACATGGGCCGTGAAGAGGCCGGAGAGGGCGATGAAGGCGGCCGCATCGACGAAACCGGCGACGAATGCGAGTCCTGTCCCGATCAGATCGTCGCGTGAAACCAGGCGCGTTGGGGAATTGGCGGAAAGCGTCGACATCGCCGACGAATATGGCAAGCGGGACGTCGGCGCCAGAATGCGGGCTTGGCTTCTCGCTCCGCAACGGAAAGCGGCAGCCCACATTCATCGAATCGTGAAAGATGTGACGCCTCCGGCTGTCCCGTTTCGGGACGACTGGACCGGAACGGGCTCAAACGCCGATCGAATCGGGTCGACGCCTGCGTTGCGCTTTCGTTTCAGCAGGGTTGTAGGTCGGGTAAATGGCGCCTCGCGGGATCGACCCGCCAAACCCTGCCGGCATGGCGTCCGAGCGGTGGATCATTGCTCGAGACCGGCTTCTCACCTCGGAACGCCGTCATAATTCTACGACGACGATTGCCTACACGCCACGGCGCCGAGGGGTTCGGCGCACCGGCGAAGGAGCATGATGAAGGAGGGCGACAACGGATTGAGAACCGTCTGCGTCTTTTGCGGCTCGGCGAGCGGGGGCGACCCGCTGTACGAGGCGGCGGCCCGCACGCTCGGCAGGGCGCTCGCCGCCGACGCTGTCGGTCTCGTCTACGGTGGCGGCAGCCGCGGCCTGATGGGCACGCTCGCCCGCGCGGTGCTCGACGCAGGCGGGCACGTCACCGGCATCATCCCAGATTTCCTGACGGATCGCGACGACGCGCTACGCGCCGCGCAGGAACAGATCGTCGTGCCGGACATGCACACGCGCAAGCGCCTGATGTTCGAACGTGCCGATGCCTTCGTAGCATTGCCAGGTGGCATCGGCACGCTGGAAGAGCTGGTCGAACAGATGACGTGGGTGCAGCTCGCGCGCCATGACAAGCCGGTCCTCCTCGCCGACATCGGCGGGTTCTGGCGCCCGCTCCTGGCGCTTCTCGCCCATATGCGCGAAGCCCGCTTCATCAGTCCGGCGACGGAAGTGCGCTATCTCGTGGCGGACGACGCCGACGCCATCCTGCCAGCCCTCAGAACGGCCCTCGCGCGCAACGCACCGAAGCGCACGCCCATCGACCCGATGCTGTGAGCGTCGCCGGAGCGCGGCCTTTCTCGGGATCTCGGCCCGGCGAAAGCGTCATGGCGGATCCTTCGCCGATCATGTAGCTTCCGACGGCGCGGGCCGGAGATGACTCTATGTTCTACATCGTCTGTGCCTCGACCGACCGCAGCAGCGTGCGCGTCGGCTGCCAGGATCTCGAAGCGGCCCGGCTCAAAGTGGCAGAACTCGAGGAAACAAAACTCGGCAAGGTGCGCGTGTTCGACCATGCCGGCAAACGCATTTCTCTCGATGACCTGCAGGCAGTCCCACAAATCGTCACAGCGGAACCGGCGCCTTAAGCCAGGTCGCTCAAGCGAGCGTCTTGCGCATGCGCGTGTTGCCGAACCAGACGTCACCCAGCATCGAGGTCTGGCGATGCACGGCCTCGAACCCCCGCGCCTCGAAGAACGGCCGTGCCGTATCGCTGCTGTCGACCTCGAGCTGCGCCGCGCCACGCCCCGCGGCGAGTTTCTCGACGGCGTCGAGCAACGCTGTGGCGACCCCGCACCGCGCCGCACGAGGGTAGACGTAAAGGTGCTGGACAAGGCCGCTCCCCTTGAGCGCGATATAGCCGACCGGGGCGCCGCGCACGACGGCGACGAGCGTCAGCGCCGCGGCGAGCCCGGCGCCGAAGCGAGCCTCGTCATCGGCGGCGCCGGCCCACGCGGCGCGCTGGGCATCGTCGTAGTCTTCGGCCGCGAGCTCGTCGACCGCAGCCTGGAAAATGGCGGCGAGCACCGGCACGTCGGCGGGTAGCATCGGCCGCAGCGCGATATCGGCGGCGGCGCTCATGCAAGCCTCATCGTACGCGTTCCCACCCGACCGTTCCGTCCTTGTTGTCCTTCACCGCAACGCCCGAGGCCGCGAGTTCGTCGCGAAGACGGTCGCTTTCGGCCCATTGTCGCGCGGCGCGCGCCGCGCTGCGTTGCTGCAACAGAGCTTCCTCGCGCGGCGTCAGCACCTGCGCCTCCCTGGCAGGTCGTTCGGCAACGATGCCGAGGAGGTCGAGGCTCGCCCGCAACGCCGCCGGGTCGCTCGCCCGCAACGCGAAAAGTTCGGCGATCGCCCGCGGCGTGTTCATGTCGTCGGCCATGGCCTCGAGAAACGCCGGGCTCGGCGCCACCTCCTCGAAGCTCGCCTCCGCGCACGCCCTCGCGAAATCGGCAACGGCGCGCTCGGCCTCCTCGAGCGCTCTGAGCGTGAAGTCGATGGGCTGACGGTAATGGGTGCGCAGCATCGCGAGGCGCAGTGCGTCGCCGGACCAGGAGCGTCCCCCGAACGAAGTTCCCGCCCACAAATCGCGAATAGTGACAAAGTTGCCGAGGCTTTTCGACATCTTCTCACCTTCTACTTGAAGGTGACCGTTGTGCATCCAGACCCGCGCCATCAAATCGGTGCCGAAGCAGCAGCGGCTTTGGGCGAGTTCGTTCTCGTGGTGCGGGAAGACGAGGTCGATCCCGCCGCCGTGGATGTCGAAGGTTTCGCCGAGATGCTGCCAGCTCATCGCCGAGCACTCGAGGTGCCAGCCGGGCCGCCCCCGGCCCCATGGACTGTCCCAGCCGGGCTCGGCGGGCGCCGACGGTTTCCACAGCACGAAATCGGTGGGGTTGCGCTTGTAGGGCGCGACCTCGATCCGGGCGCCGGCGAGCTGCTCGTCCGGCGATTTGTTGGCAAGCGCGCCGTAGTCGGGCATCGACGGCACATCGAACATCACATGGCCCTCGGCCGCATAGGCATGGCCTCGCGCGATTAAGCGCTCCATGATCGCGATCATCGGCGCGATATGTTCGGTCGCGCGGGGCTCGACCGTCGGCGGCAGGCAGCCGAGCGCCCGAGCGTCCTCGTGAAAGATGACGATCATCTCGTCCGTCAGGGCACGGATCGGGATCCCGCGTTCGGCCGCACGCGCGTTGATCTTGTCGTCGACGTCGGTGATGTTGCGGACATAGGCGACGTGATCGACGCCGAAGGTGCGACGGAGCAGCCGGAACAGCACGTCGAAGACGATCAGCATGCGGCCGTTGCCGATGTGAAGACGGTCGTAAACGGTGGGGCCGCAGGCATAGAGGCGAACGCGGGCGGGATCGATGGGCGCGAACGGCTCCTTGCGGCGCGTCAGCGTGTTGTGGAACCGGAGCGTCATGGCAGCGCGCGTGGGAGGATCAGTGCTGCGTCACCTCGCGTGACGGTGCGCCCGGTGATGCCGGGCGGCCCACGCCGATGTCAAGCGGGCGCGGCCCCGCCAGCCACGGCCGGACACAACCTCGGCGCGCCGGCGGGGTGTCAGCCCGAGTGATACGTCGATGGGCGTCGCGACCGTCCCGGAGCCGGTGGCTGAAGCGGGGCGTCGGACGCCTCGCTCGCCCCCTCTCCTGACCCATTGATCTGGCTATGCGCTCGCTGCGACCTGAGTTCGTGGGCTGCCCTGTCGACCTCCGGCGCGGCGTCGCTGTCGAGGAGCAGCACAGGCTCGGAGGATGCGGAAACCCCTGCCGAATCGGCCGGCTCGGGCGAGCGCGAGGCGGATGCAATCGTCCTGCCGGACGCTCGGCGCGTCGCGTCCGGGTGCGCATCAGATGAGGGTGAAGCTGCCGCCCCGTGTGGGTTCGGCGGCGTCATGGACAGCTCCGCTGCCGCCGGCGCTCCGATGTCGGGTTCGGTGGGCGCCGGCCCGAGCTTGAGCAAGCTGGCAGTGCCGGTCGATGAACTCGTCAGCGCCGGCTCGCGCGGCCTCAAGGCCGGCATCGCCTCCATCGCCGGACCGAGGCGCTCGGCCGGTACTTGCCAGCGGAAAGCATCCAATTTGCCGCTCGTCGGCGAGACCGGGCTCCAGTGGTCGTAGACGATGCCGTCGGCGACCCAGGCAGGGTCGAGCGAGGCGCGTGAGGCGCGCGCAAGCCACTCGCGCCACTGGCCGATGTCGCCGTACTCGGCTTCCTCGACCTCCGCCATGAGCAGGCACATGCGCACGGTCGGCCGCTTGCCTTCGCCGACGAGCGGCGCCATCGCGGCACGGGCGGCGGCGTAATCGGTGTTGGCGAGCGCGGCGCGAGCGACGGCGACCCGGCTGACGGGATCGAAGGAGGAGATGCCCATCAGCGTCTTGGCTCGGGCGAGCCGATCCGTCGTCGAATCGCCGGGGCGGACGTCGAGGTAGGCCTGGGCGATATCGGGGTGCTGACACTGCGGCCACGCTTTCTCGATCAGCTTGGCCGCCTTGCGGATGTCGCCGCGCCGGCTGAGAAGGTGGGCCGCCAGCACGATTGGCGGCGCCAGATCCGGCGCCCGCCTTATCGCCGCGCGAGCGAGCGCGAGAGCGGCGTCGGGCGCGGTGCCTTCCTTGTCGTAGGCGATCGCGGTCTCCAAGACCGCGCGCTGGCGCTCACCCGTCTCCTTGTCCACGAGCTTGCCGGCGACGCTGGTCTCGACGGTGGCGAGCGCCTCCTCCCAATCGGACGCGCCGGCCCTGTGCTCGAGGACGGCCTGGGCCGACCAGGGCAGCGGGGCCGCCTTGTGCGCGGCTGCCGCGAAGTGCCGGGCCGCCTCGTCGTCACCGCGCCGGCTCGCTTCGGCGAAGAGCCCGCGCAATCCCAGGATGCGCGTCTCCTCGCGTTGGGCCAGGTTCTGGAAGGCGCGGACGGCGCCTCCGACATTGCCGCCAAGGTGGGCCGCCTGCGCCTCAAGCATCAGAGCGAGCGAGTCGTCCCCGAGATGGCGGCTGGCCTGGGCGGAGGCGCGGGTGGCGCCGCGCGCATCCCCGGCCCCGACCGCGACGAGGCCGCGCGACAAGGCAGCGTAGCCCTTCTCGCGGCGCCGCTGTCGGGCGGCGAGTCGCACGAACGAAGGCAGGCCGACGATGATCCGGAACACGACCCAGACGACGATCGCGGCAACCGCGACGGCGATCACCAGTAGCGCCGCCGACGTCCGGACCTCGTAGCCGAACCAGTTCATATCGACATGGCCAGGATGTTGGACCAGCAACATCCCGCCGTAAGCCAAGACCGCGAGCAGGACGAAGAAGATAAGAAGTCGGATCATCGGGAGTCCCGGCTGACGCGCCCGCGCGCCGGAGCGATCGCGGGCAGCGTGAATACATGTGCCATCATGACCGCTTGGCAGCCAAGGCGCCGATCGAATCGGTCTGTAGCCCGCGCGCCGCGTTGATCGCCTCCACGCTGGTCTTGGCAAGCGATCCCCACGCGTCGGATTTCGCCTTGGCATCGTTGGGCAAGGCGGTCCAGACGCGATAGGCGCCGACGACATCGTTATGCGCGAGATCGGCCTGGATGAGCGCCACGCGCGAGGGCAAATCGCTTCCCGTCGTCTCGTCGGCACGCCGAATGCTGACGAGCCCGAACAGCCCGTGCTTCAGCCGCTCGCCAAAACCGGCATTGGCGGGCGCTTTGGAGCCTGTCGCGACCACTGGATCGGCGAGTGGTTGAAAGCTGGCGAGCAGCGCCTGCGCGGAAGGCACGCCGTTCGCGGCATTCTGGCGGAGCACGGCGACTTTCGCCGGATCGGCACCGAGCGATGCCAGCGCGTCGACCTGCGTCGTGAAGGGCTTGCCGCTCTCGATTTGTCCGACCAGGCTGTCGGCGACGACGGCGAGGGCCGGCGCGCCGAGCTTGCCGGCCAGTGTTTTCTGCTCGGTGCGGACGGCGTCGACCCCCGCCTGCGCGGTCGTTGCCTGTTTTTGAGCGCCCCCCACCGTTGTCTGCAGGGCGCCAAGCTTGGCGTCGAGGTCCTGTTGCTGGGTTTTCACGGCGTCCGCGTTGGAGCGCGCGGTCGCTTGAACGCCTGCCATCGCCGCCTGGAGCGCCTCAAGCTTGCCCGCGAAACTCTGGGCCCCGTTCTGCTTTTTCAGCGAGTCCATGTCGGTCTGCAGCGCCGCGATCTTGGCGCCGAGTGTGGCCACGTCCGGTGAGGGCTGAGCGTTCGGCGCCGACGGGGTCGCGGCGGGAGCGGTCGAAGCCCCCGAAGCCGGCGCCCTCTGCCCGGTTTTCTCCAGCGCGGCGACCTTCCCTGAAAGCTCCGCGATCTGGCTTTTCGCGCCGGCGACCGCCTGCTGCGGGTCCGGTCGCTTGTCGAGCGCGTCGACACGCGCCGAAAGATCGGCGAGCTTGCCGCTGTCGGCGGCAGCTGGTGATTTCTCTCCCGGACCGGCGGCTTGCGTATAGACGGCGGCGGCGCTGCCCGCCCCGATCAGGGCGCCTACGACAATTCCTGCGGCCACAGGCCACCACGAGCGCCGCGGCGCGGCCGAGCTCGACCGTTCCGGTCCTGGCGGCGGTGCCGGGTCGCCGTCGCCCCTGCCCGGCTGAACGGCAGCTGTGCCGTGCTCGGCCGGCTCGGTGGCCGCCATCTCCCCGGCGAGAGGCGCGGATGCGGGCACCTCGGCCGGCGATGGCGATGGGAGGTCCCCGTCCGGAGTCACCGAGTCCTGCGCGCCCTCCGCATCCATCTCGCTGCCGGGAACGATTCGTTCGACGTCGCTCGAAAGGCCGGGCGAGGTCGGCGGAACGTGCGAAGGCGCGGCTGCCTCGATTGGCACGGCCGGGTTCGTCGGCCCTCGCCGATCGCTGACCGTCCATTCGGTCTGCGGGGATGCCGGTGGCCGCGCCGTGTCGGCTGCGTGATCGCCGGGAAGGGCCTCGGCGGAACCGCTCGACGACGGCCGTCCATCCTTCTCGTCGTCCGCCGTGCCGCCCGCCATGTCGCCTCTCCTTCTCCGGTGCGCCCACCCGCGGTCGCAGGCGGCACCTCCGGATGAACCCGATAGCTGAGCCTTGGGCCGATGGGCCAACGCCGCGCCGGCGCTCTGGTTCGCGCCGAGCGCCTTCGGCAAGACGATTGCACCTCTCGCGCGGCTGGAGCAAGAACGCTAGCCGCCATCGAATGCGCTTGGACCCTCATGACGTCGTCGCCCACGCCTCCCCACGACAATCTGCCGGAGGATCTGACCGAGGGATATCGGGCGTTCTGGAACGGCCGCCTCAAGCAGGAACAGGATCGCTACCGCCACCTTGCTGAGAACGGTCAACGCCCTCCGGTGCTCCTTATCGGCTGCTGCGACTCCCGCATGTCGCCGGAGACGATCTTCGACGCCGGGCCAGGTGAGATCTTCGTCGTTCGCAACATCGCCAACCTCGTCCCTCCCTTCGACAAGGACACATCGGCCGAAACGGCCGCGGCGATCGAATACGCCGTCGTGGCGTTGAACGTGGCGCACATCGTCATCATGGGTCATGCGCAGTGCGGCGGCATCCGCGCCTTCGCGCTCGGCGCGTCGGACGAGTTCGAACCGCTGACCGAAGCCAATTTCGTGTCGAAATGGAAGGCACTGATCGCACCGGCCGCCGAGCGCCTCGGGCCACCCGTCGGCGATTTTGAGCATTATTGCGAGAGCCTGTCGTACGCCTCCATCATCCAGGGTATCGCCAATCTCCGCACCTATCCCTTCGTGAGGCAGCGCGAGCTGGCAGGGGAACTGACGCTGCACGGCGCCTATTTCGGCGTCGCCAACGGGCGGATGACGGCGCTCGACCAAAGCCGCGGCGTTTTCGTGCCGGTCATTCCCGCTTAGCGCTCCGGCGCAGAGATGAGCCGCGCCGTGCCCGACCTTCAGCAGATCGTCCAAGAGATCGTCGACGAAGTGCGGGCGCGGCCGGAGCGCGGCGCCGTCGCCACATACATCCCGGAACTGGCGCGCGTCGATCCGGAGGCGCTCGGTCTCGCTCTCGTCGACGCGGAAGGAAATGTCGCCGCGGCCGGCGACAGCGACGCGCCGTTCTCCATCCAGAGCATCTCCAAGATCTTCACCCTGATGCTCGCGATGGGCCGCGTCGGCGACCGGCTGTGGCGGCGCGTCGGCCGCGAGCCCTCAGGCAGCGCCTTCAACTCGATCGTCCAACTCGAGCACGAACGCGGCGTGCCGCGCAATCCCTTCATCAACGCCGGCGCGATCGCCGTCACCGACACGATCCTGTCCGGCCGCCAGCCCCGCGAGGCGCTCGGCGAGATCCTGCGCTTCTTGCGCTTTCTCGCGGAGGATCAGACGATCGTCATCGACGAGGCGGTCGCCGCTTCGGAGAAGCGCACCGGCTACCGCAACAGCGCGCTCGCCTATTATATGAAATCCTTCGGGGTGATCGAGAACCCGGTCGACTACACGCTCGGCGTTTATTTCCACCATTGCGCCATCGCGATGTCGTGCCGGCAGCTAGCGCTCGCGGGCCGCTGCCTCGCCCACGACGGTCGCAATCCCGCGACCGGCTATTCCGTCGTCTCGCCCGAGCGGGCGCGGCGCATCAATGCCGTGATGCTGACGTGCGGGCATTACGACGGCTCCGGCGAATTCGCCTACCGCGTCGGCCTGCCCGGCAAGAGCGGCGTCGGCGGCGGCATCCTGGCAATCGCGCCGGGCAAGGCATCGGTCGCGGTGTGGTCGCCGGGGCTCGATGCGAACGGCAATTCGCTCCTTGGCCGGATCGCGCTGGAAATGCTGACCAAACGGCTGGGCTGGTCGATCTTCGGACCGTGACGTCCCGGTCCATCGATGCTGTCGTCATGATCGCGGCCAAGCTCCGCACACCGGACCTAACGAGCCGGTGCAGGGCCGTGCGGTCCCCTCTCGCAGCGGCGGCCAAGGGCGGTTTCGCGCGGTTTCGCACCCGCTCGGCAGTCCTTGACTTCCGCGAAGCGCGCGGACTAAATCCCGCCGCCTCGGAAGCGCCACGTGCGTCGGTCCGGCGCGGCGGAGTAGCTCAGCCGGCTAGAGCAGGGGAATCATAATCCCCGTGTCGGGGGTTCGAGTCCCTCCTCCGCTACCAGTCAGGCGCCCCGCGCGGCCACGCTGCCGGCGTCTTCTGGGCTCGCATCCGCGCCGGACGCCGAAGTGTGCTGACGGGCGGGCGTACGGTGGGTCACACTATCGTTCCACTTTCAATCCCGGCTTCTTCCATGACCATACTGCCAAGCCGGCAGCTCGGGACCAACGCTTCGGATCGGACATCGCGTCCCCATTATCGGGCGCATAGCCGTCGTGGCTGAGTCCGGTCGGGAACGGGTCTGCTTCGGGGCGCGTCGGCTGACGGCATGGACGCGCGGACGTCCTGGACATTAGGAACGCCGATGCCTCGATCCGAAATGCCCGATCCTGTCGCGCGCGGCGCCTCACGAGGCGCGACGATCACCGCGATGCGCGTCGTCCCGGTGGCGGGCCGCGACAGCATGCTCCTGAACCTGAGCGGAGCGCACGGCCCGTTCTTCACCCGCAACCTCGTAATCCTGACCGATAACACCGGTGCCACAGGCATCGGCGAGGTGCCTGGCGGCGAACACATCCGCTCGACCCTTGAGGACGCTCGCGACCTCGTCGTCGGTACAACGCTTGGGGCGTGGCAGTCCGTGCTGAACGCGATGCGCGCGCGCTTTGCCAGCCGCGATGCGGGTGGACGCGGCCTGCAGACCTTCGATCTCCGCGTCACCATCCACGCGATCACGGCGATCGAGTCCGCCTTCCTCGACCTGCTCGGGCAGTTCCTGGACGTACCGGTCGCCGCCTTGCTCGGCGAGGGCCAACAGCGCGATGCCGTCGCCATGCTGGGCTATCTCTTCTACATCGGCGACCGTCGGCGCACCGACCTTCCTTATCGCGATCCGGGGGCGCGCGAGGGCTGGTTCCGCTTGCGAGACGAGGAGGCGCTGACACCGGACGCTGTCGGCCGCCTCGCCGAGGCGGCGCACGACACCTACGGCTTCGACGACTTCAAGCTGAAGGGTGGCGTGCTCTCGGGCGAGGAGGAGATCGCCGCCATTTCCGTCATTGCCCAGCGCTTTCCCGAGGCTCGTGTCACGCTCGATCCCAACGGGGCTTGGTCACTTGCCGAAGCAATTCGACTTTGCGAGGGCCGAAACGACATCCTCGCCTACGCCGAGGACCCCTGCGGCGCGGAGAACGGCTTCTCCGGCCGCGAAATCATGGCCGAGTTCCGTCGCGCTACCGGCTTGCCCACCGCCACGAACATGGTCGCGACGGACTGGCGACAGATGAACCATGCCATCCAGCTCGGCGCCATCGACATCCCGCTCGCCGATCCGCATTTCTGGACGATGGCCGGCTCGGTGCGCGTCGCCCAGCTCTGCCGCGATCACGGCCTGACCTGGGGCTCGCACTCCAACAGTCATTTCGACGTGTCGCTGGCGATGGTCACCCACGTCGCGGCGGCAGCTCCGGGACGCGTTACGGCGATCGACACTCATTGGATCTGGCAAGACGGCCAGCGACTGACACGCGAGCCCCTGCGCATCGTCAAAGGGCTGGTGCAAGTGCCGGATCGACCGGGCCTCGGCGTCGATCTCGATTGGGACGAGGTCGACAACGCCCACGCGCTCTACAAGCGCCACGGGCTCGGCGCGCGGGACGATGCGGCGGCGATGCAGTTCCTCATGCCCGGCTGGACCTTCGACAACAAGCGTCCCTGCCTCGTTCGCTGACGAGGCCAACTCAGGAGACAGCATCGTGACCGACATGCTCACCAATCGGTTCAAGGCGGCCCTGCGCGACGGGCGTCAGCAAATCGGCCTGTGGTGCTCCCTCGCCAGCCCGATCTCGACAGAGATCGTCGCGGGTTCCGGCTTCGACTGGCTGCTCATCGACATGGAGCATTCCGCCAATGACCTGCGCGACGTCTACGGCCAGCTCCAAGCGATGGGCGAGAGCAGTGCCTGCGCCGTGGTCCGCGTGCCGAGCGACGACCCGATCACGATCAAGCGGGTCCTCGACACCGGCGCGCAATCGCTGATGATTCCAAACATCGACGATGCGGACCAAGCCCGACGCGCGGTCGCCGCGACGCGGTATGCCCCGCGCGGCATCCGCGGCTTCTCCCAGGCACCGCGCGCTGCCAGGTTCGGCCGTATTCCGGATTATCACGCGCGCAGCGAGGCGCAGATCTTCGTCGCCGTCCAGATCGAGTCACAGCGTGCCCTCGACAACCTCGAGGCGATTGCGGGCGTGGAGGGCGTCGACGGCGTCTTCATAGGGCCGGGCGACCTCTCGACGAGCCTCGGTTTCATCGGGCAGCAGAACCATCCCGACGTAGTGCGTGTGATCGAGGAGACGATCGGACGCATCGGCGCGAGCGGCAAGCACGCTGGTATTCTCACCGCCAACGAGGACCTGGCGCACCGCTATATCGCGGCCGGGACCCGCTTCACCGCGGTCGGTTCGGACATGGGGCTGCTCGCACGCAGCTCGGAGGCGCTCGCCGCACGCTTCCGCGCGTGAGCGCGAACGCAGACGGTCGTGGAGGTGAGCGTGTCGGCCTCATCGGCTCGCTCAAGGCCGGCCCCTAAAGGCCAGCGGTGGTAGGGTCCGAGGCTCAGTCCACGTCTGGCTCGAATGGCTCGCCTCAGCTTTCGGCTGCATTGACGCCGCTCCGCTTGAGCGCGACGTTAGTCGGCTTCGGGGGGCCCGATCTTCAGGTGACGGATGTCGACATCGAGTTTGGCATCGGTCGGTTGACGGCAGGAAAACCCGGCATCGGTCACCTCAAACGGGACCGGCCCGATCTCACGGGCAAGGGAGGAAGAATGACGAATGCGTCGCGCGCGATCCGGCGGAGGAAGCGACTTTGCGGCGGCAGCCTTCGGCTCGGTCTCGCCGCCTTTTGGCTGACCCTGGGTGCGTTCGGCCCGGCGCGCGCGGATGGCGAAAAAGTGCGCATCAGCCGGCAGCCCGGCTTCGTCTATCTCCCGATGGTGCTCGTCGAGCAACGCAAGCTGATCGAGAAGCACGCCGACGCGAATGGCCTGAAGAATGTGAGCGTCGAATGGCTGAACCTCACCAGCGGCGCTGCCGGGAACGACGCGCTCCTGTCCGGATCCCTCGACATCGTGGACAGCGGGTCCACGAACATGCTGCTCATCAACGAGCGGACGCGCGGCGAGATCAAGGGCATCTGCGGCGTCGGGACCACGCCACTCATGCTCGTGACCCGAAATCCGGACGTCAAGACGCTGCGGGATTTTACGACGAAGGACAAGATCGCGCTGCCCTCCGTCAAGATCTCGTCGCAAGCCGTGGCGTTGCAGATCGCCTCCAGGAAGGTGTTCGGACCAGGCGGCGCGACCAAGCTGGACGCCCTAACCGTGCAGCTTGGGCACCCCGACGCGATCGCGGCGCTGACGAACCCGAAAAGCGAGATAAACAGCCACTTCTCGCTGCCGCCCTTTCAACAGCGCGAGCTGAAGGATCCGGCCATCCACACGGTGATCAACTCCTTCGAGGTCCTCGGAACGCCGATGAGCAACGGGCTCTTGTACGGCCGCACCTCCTGGTACCTCAAGCAACCGAAGCTCGTCGCCGCCATCGTGGCGGCCCTCGACGAGGCCGACGCCTCGATTGCCCAGGACCCGCTCCAGGCCGCGAAGGATTATATCGCGGCCACGGGCGAGAAGACCCCCGCGGTCGAGCTGGTCAAGATCATGAAGGAGCCGGGGACTTACTTCTCGACCACACCCTATGGGATCAAACTCGTCGTGGACCATTTTCACGAGATCGGTCTCTTGAAGGAGCCGGCGAAGGACTGGAAGGACTATTTCCTCCCGGTCGCGCGAACGATGCCGGGAGATTAGGCCGGCGTCGTACCGATCGACGCGTTTCGTGCGCTTACCAGAGGCGTCCCTTCTTCACGGGTGCCGCGTCGCCGCTGCTCGGGCCGGGTGTCGGGTCGGGCTGACGCGCCGCCGCGGGGACTGGAGCGGGCGCGCTGGCCTTCATCTTACCCTCGACCCGCGCGACGACGATCGAGCCGTCTTCGGCGTTGGGCACCAGGGCGCGATAGGCCTGATAGTCGGCGAGCGCCAAGGGAAATCTGCCGGTCGCCTCGTAAGCGGCGCCGCGATTGAAGAAGGCGTCGGAAGCGCCGGGCGACAAGCGGATGACGCCGGTGTAATCCACGATCGCGTGCTCGTTGTCATTTTGCGCAAGGTAGAGGTTGCCACGGGTATAGAGCGCGAGCGGGTCGTTCGGATCAAGGCGGATCGCCTCGCTTTCGTCCGCGACGGCATGGGCGAGGTCGCGCTTCGCCCCGTAGGCGACGCCGCGGACATAGAAGGTGGCGGCGAAAGCCGGGTTCAGGCGGATCGACTCGGTCGCGTCGGCGATGGCGCGGTCGTTATCGCCTGCGCCCTGGTAGGCCAGAGCTCGGTTATACAAGGCATCCGCATCGCTCGGTCGGCGTCGGATCGCTTCACTCTCGTCGGCGATGGCGCGAGCCCAGTCCCTCTTCATGTTGTAGGCCGTACCCCGCCGGGTGAAGGCGCCGGGGCTGCCGGGTTCAAGGCGCACAACCTCATCGAGGTCGGCGATGGCGCGGTCCGGGTCCCGCGCGATCAGGGCGACGGAGCCGCGGATCAGGTACGCGGCGGCGAGCTTCGGATCGAGGCGGATGACCTCGCTCGCATCGGCGGCGGCGTGCGACGGGTCGTTGGTCGAGAGGTAGGCGCTGCTGCGCTGGAGGAGCAACGCGGCCAGGTCCTGCCCTGACGCCGTGCCGGCGGCGATGGCGGCCGAGCACGCGGCGATGCGCGATTGCGCGGGCACGTCGGCGGAGCGGGTGCAGTCTCCCCCGCCATCCGCCGACGCGGGAAGCGCGTAGAGCGCCCCCGCGACGCAGAGAACGCGGCGGAGCGTGGAGCGGCGCGACCGGTTGCGGTGGTGGTCGAATGACATCGGCATTGTCCGGGTAATCGAGGTGGAGAGATCGAGGCCGGCGTGAGAGGTGCGCTCACTCCTTGACGCTGATGCTGTCGTAGATTTTCTGCAGGTCGGCGCTGTGCGCCTTGTCGCCGTCGGGCGAAGCCCACAAGGTGACCAAGATCGACTTGTCACTTTTTCCAAACGGCCCGACGTGGAAATACCGGAGCACGGTCGGCTCGCCTTTCCATGTCGCGCCCTTGTAATCCGTGGCATGGGTCGGAGGGGTATGCTTGTCGTTGACGGTCTTTTGCGGGTCCGCAAGTTTGACGCCCTGTTCGTTCCAATACTTGGTGTGCTCGCCCTCGATCGTGTCCTCCTCCTTGGGAAGGTAGGTCTCGACCCACACGAACACCTCCTCGTCCGGCGTCTTCATCTCGACGCCGCGGTCCGACTCCGAGGCCTTGAAGCTCGACGGGACCTCGACCGTGATGTCGTTGACCGTCATGGCCTTGGCAAAGAGCGGCGCCGGCGCGAGCAGCAGCGCCGCCACGACGAGAGAACGCAGGTCCTGAAATGCGTGCATGAGCGAACTCACCCTTGAGGAACGGCGCGAGCAATACGCACGCAATGAGCAAAATAAAAGAGGTTCCGGGCCGGCGGAGAACAGATATTCACGCCGCCCTCGCCGAAGTACGCTGGTTGATGCCGGAGCCACCGCCGTCGACATTGGCGGAGATTCCGGTTGGGGCGGACCAGATGCGCACGACCGCAAATCGGCGAGTTCGCAAACCGGCGCGGCATGGAGCCGGGTCGACTTGAGAGCGCGGCGACGGCATCCACGGCGCGAGCACGGAGAAGCCGCGGTCGGGCTTCGGCGCGGTGAGCGCGATCTGGTTGCCTGATCCCCTGGTTGCCGATCGATACGCGAAGAGCGCTGTCAGCGTTATGGAGGGACCGCCTTGAGGCACCCTGCAGCGGGCCAAGCTCCTCGCGACTTTGCGATCGTGAGACTGTTCTTGAAAACTGGACCCGTCTTCGCAAGGGGCACGGGAAGGACCAAAGGAGACATCATGGATCGACGTCAGTTCATCGCCAGCGGAGTCGCGGCCGCGACCTCGATCTCCGCCCCCTCGATCGTGCGCGCCGCCGCGAGCAGCAAGGTCCTACGCTTCATTCCGCAGGCCGACCTCGCCGTTCTCGATCCGGTCTGGACAACAGCCTACGTGACCCGCAACCACGGCATGCTCGTCTTCGACACACTGTTTGGCCAGGACATGTCCTACAGGGCGCAGCCCCAGATGGTGAAAGGCTTCACGACCAGCAGCGACGGCAAGACATGGACCCTGACGCTGCGCGACGGCTTGCGCTTTCACGACAACACGCCCGTTCTGGCGCGTGACTGTGTCGCCAGCGTCTCGCGCTGGGGCAAGCGCGACGCGTTCGGCCAGGCGCTCATGGCCGCCACCGACGAGCTCTCCGCGCCGGATGACAAGACCATTCTGTTCCGCCTTAAGCGGCGGTTCCCGCTGCTGCCGGACGCGTTGGCCAAGGTCGGCGTCAGCATGTGCCCGATCATGCCGGAGCGGCTCGCCCAGACAGACCCGTTCA
>CAXTFG010000064.1:0-16960 GCA_964243415.1 uncultured Beijerinckiaceae bacterium
AGCGCGGCTATTGCATGATGATCGGCGGCGACGACGAGGCGGTCGGGCGCATCGATCCCATCCTGAAGGCGCTGGCGCCGGGGACGGGAGAGATCGAGAAGACGCCGGGTCGCGAAGGGCATAATCCGACGGCGGAACTCGGCTACCTCCATTGCGGCCCGGCCGGCTCCGGGCATTTCGTCAAGATGATCCACAACGGCATCGAGTACGGCATGATGCAGGCCTACGCCGAAGGCTTCGACATCATGCGCACCAAGGCCTCGGAATCCCTGCCGGAAGACATGCGCTTCGACCTCAAGCTCGCCGACATCGCCGAGGTGTGGCGGCGCGGGAGTGTCGTGTCGTCCTGGCTGCTCGACCTGACCGCCATCGCGCTGGCCCAGGATACCAAGCTCGACAAGTTCAGCGGCAACGTCGCCGACTCTGGCGAAGGGCGCTGGACCATCGAGGCGGCGATCGAAGAGGCAGTGCCGGCGGAGGTCCTGTCCGCCGCGCTCTACGCTCGCTTCCGCTCGCGCCAGACCCATACGTACGGCGAGAAGCTGCTCTCGGCCATGCGCTACCAGTTCGGCGGGCATTTGGAGCTCAACGACAACACAACCGAAAAGTCCTGAGCGCTTCGCCGGAGAGGCCCGATGAACGAATTGCCCTTTCAGACCGCGCACAAGGTGCGAGGCACGGCTGTCGCGCCGCCCTGCTTGATCGTGATCTTCGGCGCGTCAGGGGATTTGACGAAACGGCTGCTGATGCCGGCGATTTACAATCTCTTCAACGAAGGGCTGCTCAGCGACGATTTCCAGATTCTCGGCATCAACCGCGGTAAGGGGACGGACCAGGAGTTCGCCACCACGCTCGTGAAGGCGATGACGGACATCATGGAGCATGCCGGCGGCGAAGCCGGCAGGGATAGGGTCGAGCAAAAGTCCAAGGACTGGCTCGCCGCCAGAATCCATCACATGAGCGGCGATGTGAGCGATGCGGGTGTTTTTGGCGACCTTGCGCAGCGCCTCGACGAACTCCTCAAGGAAAAGGCGCACGGGAACGTTGTCTTCTATCTCGCGACGGCGCCGCAGTTCTTCGGGCCGATCGTGGTCGGACTCGGCAAAGCCGGGCTGACGAAGGAGGACGAAAACCAGTTCCGCCGCATCATTATCGAGAAGCCTTTCGGCACGGATCTCATTTCCGCGCGAGCCCTCGACGAGCAGATCCTCGGCATCGTCGACGAGAGCCAGATTTTCCGCATCGACCATTTCCTCGGCAAGGAAACGGTCCAGAACATCATGGTGCTGCGTTTCGCGAATTTCATGTTCGAGCCGATCTGGAACCGCGACCACATCGACCACGTGCAGATCACCGCGGCCGAGACGGTCGGCGTCGAAACGCGCGGCAAATTTTATGACCGCACCGGCGCGATGCGGGACATGGTGCCCAACCACATGTTCCAGCTCCTCGCCATGATGACGATGGAAGCGCCGAACTCGTTCGATGCCGACGCGGTCCGGGCCGAGAAAGCCAAGGTGATCGAGGCGGTGCGGCGGATGACGCCGGAGGAGGCGGTCCGTAACGCGGTTCGCGGGCAGTACGTCTTCGGCGAGGTCAAGGGCAAGTCGATGCAGGCCTACCGGCAGTCGCCCGACGTCGACACCAAGAGCCGCACGGAGACCTACATCGCGCTGAAACTTTTTATCGACAATTGGCGCTGGGCCGACGTGCCGTTCTATATTCGGACCGGAAAGGCGATGACGGCCCGCAAGACCGAGGTCGCGATCCAGTTCAAGAAAGCACCAGGCGTCCTGTTCCGCGGCGTCGACGAGGGCGAGTTGTCGAACTCGCGGATGATCTTCCGCATCCAGCCCGACGAGGGCATCACCATGCGTTTTTCGGCCAAGCAGCCTGGGCGGAAGATCAAGCTGAGCGACGTCAACATGGACTTCCGCTACTCGGACTATTTCAAGTCGGCGCCATCGACCGGCTACGAAACGCTGATCTACGATTGCCTGATCGGCGATGCCACGCTGTTCCAGCGCGCCGACAACGTCGAGGCGGGCTGGGCGGTCGTCCAGCCTTTGCTCGATACCTGGGCGGGCGGGCAGGATGCCGTGCACTGGTACGAGGCCGGGTCCGCCGGACCGACGGAGGCGGACGACATGCTGGCGCGCGACGGGCGCAAATGGCTCGCGCTATGACGCGGGCGCCCCCGTGACAGACCGCATCTCGCTCCTCGTCTCCGACATCGATGGAACACTCGTCACCAATGACAAGCGATTGACCGCCGGTGCAATAGCGGCAGCCTCGCGCCTGGCCGATGCCGGCGTTCGCCTGTCGCTTGTGTCAAGCCGTCCGCCGATGGGCTTCGCCGAACTCCATGCTGCTCTCCAGCTGACGGCACCGCTCGGCGCCTTCAATGGCGGCGTTATCCTGAATCCCGATCTCAGTGTGATCGAATGCACGCTCGTCCCGGCCGACGACGCCAGGATCGCTCTTGCAGCTTTCGCGGAGTTCGGGATCGACGGATGGCTGTTTTCGACGGACCGCTGGTACGTCACGAATCCCGACGGCGATCTGGTGCCGAAGGAGCGGGTAACGATCCGCAGCGAGCCCGAGGTCGTGCCATCTTTCGACGGGCTGCTCGATCAGGTCGGCAAACTCGTCGGCTCATCGAACGATCACGGCCGCGTCGCCGCGTGCGAAGCCGCGTTGGCGACCCGCCTCGGCAGGGCGACCACCGCCAAACGTTCGCAAGCCTATTATCTCGACGTGACCCCTGCGGGTTTCGACAAGGGTCGCGCGGTTCGCCGCATTGCGGAAGTCCTGTCCGTTCCGATCGACGAGGTTGCCGTCATCGGCGACATGTCCAACGATCTGCCGATGTTCGACGTCGCCCCGCACAGGATCGCGATGGGCAACGGGATCGACGACCTGAAACGTGGGGCGACGTTCGTGACTGACAGCAATGAGCACGACGGCTTCGCGGCCGCCGTTGACCGCTACGTCCTCCCCCGGGCCGCTCTGGCGACCGCCTCGTGAGCCGCCGCAAGCCGCGCAAGATCTCTCTGCTGCTCGCCGATGTCGACGGCACCCTCGTCACCCACGAAAAGGTGCTGACCGAACGCGCGAAGCAGGCGGTGAAGGACCTGAAGGCGGCCGGCATCCGCTTCGCCATCACCAGCGGCCGTCCGCCGAAAGGCATGGAAATGGTGATCGAGCCGCTCGCCATCGACACGCCGATCGCCGGCTTCAACGGCGGCCTCTTCACCGCGCCCGACCTGAAGCCGATCGAGGAGCGCAAGATTCCGGAGGACGTTGCCCGAGACGTGGTGAAGATGATCGCCGACGAGGGCCTCGACGTGTGGCTCTATGCCGGCAACGACTGGCTCATCCACAACGTCGATGCGCCCCATGTCGCGCGTGAGCAGAAGACCGTGCAGTTCCCGCCTCAGGTGGTCGGCGATTTCGCGAACCGGTTGGCGGACGCCGTCAAGATCGTGGGCGTCAGCGACGATTACGAAGCCATTCAGCGGTGCGCGAAGGACGTGCAAAAAGCTTTCGGGAGCCGAGTCACGGCGGCGCTGTCGCAACCCTATTATCTCGACGTCACGCATCCGGCCGCCAACAAAGGCGCGGTCGTGGACGAGTTGGCAAAGAAGCTCGGCATTCCCACCGACGAGATCGCCACCATCGGCGACATGCCGAACGATGTCTCCATGTTCAAGAAGAGCGGGTACGCCATCGCCATGGGCAACGCGGACGATGACGTGAAGGGCGCCGCTGACGAAGTCACGGCGGATTGCGACAGCGAGGGTTTCGCGCTCGCCGTCGAGCGCTTTCTGCTATCGAAAGGGTCGTCGTGATGGCGCAGCCGCAGGTCGAGGTCCGTCCGGACCCGGAATCGCTGGCCGAAAGTCTCGCGAATTGGATCGTCGCCCGCTACGACGAGTCGAATGGACCGTTCGCCCTCAACTTGTCCGGCGGGTCGACGCCGAAGCGGCTTTATGAGCTGCTCGGCTCCGACATGATCCGCACCAAATTCGACTGGGAACGCGTGCACGTCTTCTTTGGCGACGAGCGTTTCGTGCCGAAGGATCACGCCGACAGCAACTACGGGATGATCCATGCCGCCCTGACGTCGCGCGTTCCGATCCCTGCCGAGAACGTCCATGCCGTCGCGACCGAGTTGGCGACGCCGGCGGAAGCCGCCGCCGCCTATGAACGGACGCTGAAGACGTTCCTCGGCAAAGAAACGCTCGACATCTGGCGACCTCTTTTCGCGGTGACGCTGCTGGGTCTCGGCGACGACGGGCACACCGCCTCCCTCTTCCCCGGCACCGATGCGCTGCACGAGAGGGTGAAATGGGTGACATCGGTCGAGGGAGCGAAGCCTGAAGCGCGGATCTCGATGACCTTTCCCACCCTCGCCTCGAGCCGATCCGTCGTTTTCCTCGTTGCAGGCGAGAAGAAAAGGACCATGTTGAAACGCCTTTTAGAGCGCGACCCCAGTATTCCTGCTTCGAACGTCGAAGCGCAGGGTGATTCCTACGTGTTTTGCGATGAAGCGGCCCGCGGCGATGATGCCTTGCTCCGCCTGAATAAGTAGTCCGCTACTTCAACGGGCCGATCAGCTCCGCGTCCTCGCGCGGAACTCGCCCTCTTTCTCGCCGTAGGCGTCTTCGTCCTTGTACAATTCCTTCGTGGCCTCGTTCGTCACCGGCTCGTTGGCGCGATTGCGT
The DNA here is from genome assembly GCA_964243415.1 of uncultured Beijerinckiaceae bacterium. Lineage (GTDB taxonomy): Bacteria > Pseudomonadota > Alphaproteobacteria > Rhizobiales > Beijerinckiaceae > RH-AL1. Next base: position 4,728 of record CAXTFG010000064.1, read on the forward strand.
CTGCTGTAGGCGGTGGCAGCGTAGATAAGGGCGCCAAGCAAAATGACGGCGCCGATGAAGTAACCAATTTCGATGCCCATGAGCAGGCCTCCTTGTTGAGCTGCAACGGGCTTGGAAGGACGGCGTTCCTGGTATGATGCTGAGCCCTTAGCGCGCTCTAGTTGCGCTTGGCCAAGAGCCGGACCATTTTGGATCCGTGCTGGCATGATCGAGGACAGGTGACGATGGTTGATCTGGCGATGGCGGCGGAGCAAGGGGCGCCGGCCGCTTCGAAGGCGACGACGACCACGGCGTTCTCCGCCGACGTTCTCGTCGAATCGCAGCGGCAGCCCGTTCTCGTCCATTTCCTTTCGGGGCGCAGCGAAGCGTGCAAAACCCTTCAAGGCGTCATCGAGCGGACCGCCAGGGCGACAGGCGGGAAGGTCAAGCTCGTGACCATGGACATCGATGCCCACCCCCAGGTTGCGAGCCGGCTCGGGGTCCGTCAGGTTCCGGCGGTCTACGCATTCCAGCGCGGGCAACCTGTCGACGGGTTCGTCGGTGCGCTGCCGGAAGCTCAGGTCAAAGGTTTTTTCGAGCGTCTCGTCGGCCCGGTCGATGACGGCAGCGAGGAAGCGCTGGCGGAGGCCGAGGCGGCTCTTTCGGGCGGCGATGCAGAGACGGCGGCGGCGGTCTTCTCTGCCTTGCTCGAACAAAACCCCGATAATCTCGCGGCCACGGGAGGCCTCGCCCGCGCCCTAATCGGGGCGGGGGATCTCGATTCGGCGCGCGTCCTTCTCGAGCAAGTGCCGCCCTCGGGTGCAAAGGACAAGGCGATCTCGGCGGCTTTGGCCGCCCTTGAAATCGCCGAGCAGGCGAGCAGCGTCGGCGATCTCGCCGACCTGATGCGCAAGGTCGAGGCGGACCCGGACGATCATCGGGCGCGGTTCGAATTGGCCCTCGGGCTGAACGGCAAGGGCAAGCGGGAAGAGGCGGCAGATGCGCTCCTCACCTCGATCCGGCTCGACCGCATGTGGGACGAGGGTGCCGCGCGCAAGCAGCTTCTCCAGTTCTTCGAAGCTTGGGGCCTTATGGACCCGGTGACGCTGGCCGCTCGCAGAAAGCTGTCGACGCTCCTATTTTCATAAAGACGGGCGCCGAGTTTCCCGGCGCGAAGGATTGATCATGACGTCGATACCAGGCGCAGTCGGCGCCGACCGCATGCCAAGCGTATTGCCGTTGTTTCCGCTTTCGGGTGCGCTGCTGCTGCCGCGCGGACAATTGCCGCTCAATATCTTCGAGCCGCGCTACGTGAGCATGATCGACGACGCGCTGAAATCGCATCGGATGATCGGCATGATCCAGCCAGATCATGCTTCGGCCGGAGAAACGCCCTCGCTCTGCCCGGTCGGCTGCGCAGGCCGCATCACCCAATTTGCAGAAACCGACGACGGCCGCTACGTCGTCACGCTGACCGGGGTCGCGCGCTTTTCGCTGATTGCGGAAGTCGCCGCCATTACGCCTTATCGACAAAGCCGTGTCGATTTCTCAAGCTTCGCGACGGATTTTCAACCCCGGCGGGGCGAGGAGCAGGTCGACCGCGGCGGTGTACTAAAAGCGTTGCGTGACTTCGCCGAGGACAAGAACCTGCAAATCGATTGGGATTCCATCAACGAGGCACCCAACGAGGCGCTCGTCAACGCTTTGTCGATGATGAGCCCGTTCGGACCTCGCGAGAAGCAGGCGCTGCTCGAGGCGGACGACCTGAAAGGACGCGCCGAAGTGCTCGTTGCGATCACCGAGGTCGAGATCGCGCGCGGCAAGAACACTTCGTCGTCTCTGCAATAGGCGGCGGGCGGTATGGCGACTGAGCGGGACGGCCGAGACATCGCGGCGCCTCACGAGGCCGGTGAGCCGACCCGCATCGATCCGAGGCTGCTCGAGGTTCTGGTCTGTCCGGTAACGAAAACGGTTTTGGAGTATGACGTCGCCGCCCAGGAACTCATCTCGCGCGCCGCCCGTCTCGCTTATCCCATTCGCGACGGCATTCCGATCATGCTTCCGGAAGAAGCGCGGCCTATCGAGGGGTGAAAGCTGCTCGGGGACATTTTTAAGCCGACCTTCACCATCGGCTCGAAGATTGTACGATGTACCTGTCCTTTTACAGTCAAGAACAATACGAGAGGTGTTTTCTTGATGTAGGCCGACCGGGGTTCGCCTTGATCCCGTGATGTCGGCAGCTCCAACGGTCGTGATTGCCATGTCGCTCGCGCGCCTCATCTATATCAGTGAAAATCAGATCGACCCGTCGCGGGGCTCTCTCGTCGGTCAGCTCGGATCGATCCTGAGCGCTTCCAACCGCAACAATCGCAGGGACGGAATCACCGGCGCGCTTGTCTTCGACGACAAGTGGTTCCTGCAGGCGCTCGAGGGAGAGAAGCGGGCGATCTGGAAAACCTTCGAACGCATCGCCGCGGACGAGAGGCACACCGGCACGTTGCTGATCGAGATGATGGACGTCAAAGAGCGGGTGTTCGGAAACTGGTGGATGGGCCTTGCGACCCGCACTCCCGCAACGGCGTCGACGTTCGCACCTTACATGCGCGACGGCCTGTTTACCGCCGACGACATGGGCGGCAAGCAAATCATCAGCCTGATGATCAGCTTGTCTCGGCTGGGCCTGCATCGCGAGATGCTGGCCGACGCCGCCTGAGCGTTCGACGGACGGCCGTCTGCAAGCGGCCAAAAAGAAGCAAAATCAAAGAGGGGGCGGCATCCACGCCGCTCCACAAATCACGGCGGGCGTACGCGAGCGGCGGCCGTCCGAATTTCGCCTGTTTCGCACGGCTTAGCTCAAGCGATCCTTAACCTTCTGCGAACGGCTTTGCTGGATGCTGCGGCCATGATCCGAATTGCTTCGACCGCCTTCCTGTTCATCGCCGCAGCGTGCATCGCGGTGCCCGCCGAGGCTCGGCGCAAGCCGGCCGCGGCCGAAAGCGACGATGCTTCCTCGACGACGGCCAAGAAGGCCGACAGTTCGGCGACACCGGGCAAACCGGTCGAAGTCGGGACGTATGGCGACTGGGGCGCCTATTTGGCCAAGGGCAAGACCCGGACCTGTTACGCGTTGGCGAAGCCAAAGGATCGCAAGCCGGATGGTAAGGCGGAGGCGGCCTACGTCTTCATCGCCGATCGTCCCGGCGAGAAGGTCCACAACGAGGTGTCCATCATGATGGGCTTCCCCATCAAGGAAAGCGGGGCGGCGCAGGCGAAGGTTGGCTCGGCGAGCTTCGATCTCGTCGCAAAGGGATCGAACGCCTGGATCAAGAACCCGGCCGAGGAAGCCAAATTCGTCGAAGCGCTCCAACATTCCGGCAAACTGATCGTCAAGGTGCCTCCGCTGAAGGGTCCGGCGATGACGGACAGCTATTCTCTCGCCGGACTGAAGCAGGCGCTCGACCGCGTCGGCAAAGATTGCAAGTAATCGACCACCGCTCCGGTGGCGTCGCTCCGACCCTTTCTGTTCCCGCGCCCCGCTTGTATCGCGCCGCTAGCCGATTGCCGGATGTGCTTCCCACAAGGTGGGTTATAAACACACGCGCGCAGAGCTAGAACGATCCACTCAAGGGATCAGCGCCAGGGAGGCATTCGTGTCGGAGAAGTCTTTTCCGGTTTCGGAGAGCGTGGCGGCGCACGCCCTCGTCGATCGACCCCGATACGAAGAGATGTATGCTCGCTCGATCAAAGATCCCGACGGGTTCTGGGCCGAGCACGGCAAGCGCATCGATTGGATCAAGCCGTTCACCAAGGTGATGGATGTCTCCTACGATCCGGACAACCTGTTCATCAAATGGTACGAGGACGGCACGACCAATGTGTCGATGAACTGCATCGACCGTCATCTCGCCGAGCGCGGCGATCAGACCGCGATCATCTTCGAAGGCGATAACCCGAACGATTCGAGACACATCACCTATCGGGAGCTCCACGGCCACGTGTGCCGACTCGCCAATGTGCTCAAGGCGAGGGGCGTCGGGAAGGGCGATACGGTCACGCTCTACATGCCGATGATTCCGGAGGCCGCCTATGCGATGCTGGCATGCGCCCGCATCGGTGCCGTCCATTCCGTCGTCTTCGGCGGGTTCTCGCCCGACTCGCTTGCCAACCGCATCGAGGGCTGCAAATCGCGCGTGGTCATCACCGCCGACGAGGGCCTGCGCGGGGCCAAGAAGGTGCCGCTCAAATCGAACGTCGACGCCGCAATCGACAAGGTCGGAACGGTGGAGACCGTGGTCGTCGTCAAGCGGACGGGCGGCAACGTGTCGATGGAAACCGGCCGCGACGTCTGGTACGAGGACGAGGTCGGCAACGTGACGGCCGAGTGTCCGCCGGAAGAGATGAGCGCGGAGGCCCCGCTCTTCATCCTCTTCACCTCCGGTTCGACCGGCGCACCCAAAGGCGTGTTGCATACAACCGGCGGCTACCTCGTCTACGCCTCGATGACCCACCAATATATCTTCGATTACCACGAGGGCGACGTGTACTGGTGCACCGCCGACGTCGGTTGGGTTACCGGACACAGCTACATCGTCTACGGCCCGCTTGCCAATGGCGCGACCACTCTGATGTTCGAGGGCATTCCAACCTATCCCTCGGCCTCCCGCTTCTGGGAGGTCGTCGACAAGCATAAGGTCAACATCTTCTATACCGCGCCGACGGCCATCCGCTCGCTGATGGGCGCCGGCGACGACAAGCTGAAGAACGTAAGCCTGGACTCGCTTCGCATCCTTGGCTCGGTCGGCGAGCCGATCAATCCGGAAGCCTGGCACTGGTACCACGACAAAATTGGCAAAGGGCGCTGCCCCATTGTCGACACGTGGTGGCAAACCGAAACCGGCGGCATCCTGATCACCCCGCTGCCCGGCGCGACGACGCTGAAGCCCGGTTCGGCGACGCTTCCGTTTTTCGGCATCAAGCCAGAGATCGTCGATTCCGATGCGAGAGTGCTCGATGGCGCGTGTGAAGGCAATCTCGTGCTGGCGTGCTCCTGGCCCGGCCAGATGCGCACCGTCTTCGGAGATCATAAGCGCTTCGTGGATACGTATTTTTCGGCCTACCCGGGCAAATATTTCACGGGTGATGGCTGCCGGCGCGATGGCGACGGATATTATTGGATAACCGGCCGCGTCGACGACGTCATCAACGTGTCCGGCCACCGCATGGGCACGGCGGAGGTCGAAAGCTCGCTCGTCGCGCACGCCAAGGTCTCCGAGGCGGCGGTCGTCGGCTTTCCACACGACATCAAGGGACAGGGCATCTATGCCTATGTGACCTTGATGGAGGGCGTCGCCGGCTCCGACGAGTTGCGCAAGGATTTAGCCACGTGGGTACGGCGCGACATCGGACCGATCGCGATGCCCGATATCATCCAGTTCGCGCCCGGCCTTCCCAAGACACGCTCCGGCAAGATCATGCGCCGCATCCTGCGCAAGATCGCCGAAAACGACGTCGACAAGCTCGGCGATACATCGACGCTCGCCGATCCCAGCGTCGTCGAGGAGCTGGTCGCTAACCGCCCGAGACGGACAGAGCCGCAGCGCACGGGCACGTGATTCGGCTTTGCCCTCGCCGACGGCGAGGTTAATAAAATCCTGAAGTGTGCTGGAACCGCAGGTTATGTGCCGCAAGCGAGCCAAAATGCGGCAATCTTGCGACTTCGCCGCAACAGCCCGTATTGAAACACCCGTAACCCTAACGTTTTAACTCGGCTCAAACCTCTCTCTTGATATTCTCAGGATCACGGATGGGGGCGCTTGTCGCCAGCGTATCGGTAGAGTGAACGGGGATACCATGAAGAGGACTTTCGTCGGCGGCCTGAGGGCCGGAGGACTCGCGCCTGTCGTCATCGGCGCGCTGCTCGGGGGAGCGGTGCTCGCTCCCGCCCAGGCCAAGCAATCGGTCGCGGTACCGACCACGTACCCGGCCGGAATGATCATCATCAAGCAAAGCGAGCGTCAGCTTTACTTCACGAACGGCGATGGCACGGCCGTTCGCTATCCCGTCGCGATCGGCAAGACCGGCAAGTCGTGGCGCGGTCAGACCTATATCGAGGGCAAGTTCATTCGTCCGGACTGGGCGCCTCCGGCCGTCGTGTCGCACGACCATCCGGAATTGCCGCAGTTCATCCCGGGTGGCGCGCCGAACAACCCGATGGGCGAAGCCGCGCTGACCTTGCAGCTTGATCAGGTCGCCATCCACGGCACGACGATCAAGATGCGCAAGTCTGTCGGCACGGCCGCCTCTTATGGCTGCATCCGCATGCTCAACGAGGACGTGGTCGACCTATACAGCCGCGTGAAGGTCGGAACGCCGGTCGTTTCGATCCCCTGAGCCCGACGGGCGTTCGCGGTGCCTGTCGCGAACGCCTCAAACGCTTCGGCGGAGTGAGCGCACGAGGACTCGGCGCGAGGCTATGGTGCGTTGGCGCTGGATGCCCACCGTTCGGCGGCAGCATCGTCGGTCTCTTTTGCCGCGACCCACCCGCCTTGCGAGCCGTCGCGTCGATGCTCCCGCTTCCAGAAGGGCGCGCGCGTCTTCATGTAGTCCATCAGGAACGCCGCCGCTTCGAAAGCGGCGTGCCTGTGTCGGCTCGCCGTGATGACCAGGACGATCGGTTCGCCGGGCGCGATGTGGCCGTAGCGGTGAATGATCGTGGCACCCGACAAGGGCCAATTGGCTTCGGCCTGCGCGGCGACGCGCGCGATCTCTTCTTCCGCCATGCCGGGGTAGTGTTCGACCTCGAGGGCCTCGAGCAACCCTCCCTCGTCCCGGCAGAGTCCGGTGAAGGCAACCACGGCACCGATGTCGGTTCGGCCTCGCGTCAGAGCGTCGCTTTCTGCGCCTGGATCGAAGCGATCCGCTTGCACGCGCACCGTCGCCATCAGCCACCCGTCATGGGAGGGAAGAAGGCAATCTCCCGTGCGCCCGCGATGACCGCCTCGTGTCTGACGTGGCTCCGATCGATCGCGGCGCGAATCGAGCCGGCATTGGCGAAAGCCGCCTCGTAACCTTCGCCCTGTGTTTTTAGCCAGGCGAGGAGGTCGGCAACGGTCACCACCTCGGCGGGAGGAGTGAGGACCTCGTCCGTCTTCCCGATACGCTCCCGCACCCAGGCGAAATAGACGGCTTTCAAACGCGCCCATCCTCGATCGCGATGATATGGCGAATGCCGGAGATCAGATAGTCCCACCCCGTATAGATGGTCAGAATGGCGGCGATCCAAAGGAGCGTTAGGCCGGCGGCGGTGCAATACACGATCAATTTGTCGCCCGCGGGCCCGCAGATCAGAAACCCGAGCGCGACGAGTTGCGCCATCGTCTTCCATTTAGCGACCTTGCTGACGGGCAAGGACACTTTCAATTCGGCGAGGAACTCCCGCAGACCCGAGACCAGGATCTCGCGACAAAGGATGACGATGGCCGCGACCACATTGGCGCCCCCAATCGTTTGGTCGTCGACCAGCATGAAGAGCACGGCGGCAACGAGCAGCTTGTCGGCGATCGGGTCCAGCATGCGGCCGAGCGACGACTGCTGCGACCACGCGCGTGCGAGGTAGCCATCGAAGAAATCCGTGATGGCGGCGGCGGCGTACAGGCCGAAGGCCATCCACCGCACAACATCGACGGCGGGCCAGAACAGGCAGGCGACGACCAGCGGCACCGCGAGGATACGCCCGTAGGTCAGGAGGTTGGGCAGGCTCCAGCGATGGCTCCCGCCCCGCGAGATCGATGTCATCGCCATATCGTTTAGAGACACGCGGCCTTTGGCGAGGTCAAGGCAAAGCGGAAGGTAGGCTCAACGAGGCACCAACGCAGGCTCGTGCGCAACACGCTCGGCCAGGACGACGAGGCCGTCGTCTGCCCGCTGCAGGTCGTCCAGCGCGGAGGCGCAGGGCGGCGAAGCCCGCTCCGCTCGCGTCTTCCCGCCTTGCTGCAACCCATCGCGGGCCGCGGTCGCGAGAACGGTCTCCGAAAGGCCGGTGAAGTGCGAAATCAGCAGATTGTAGCCGAAAAGATTGTCCGACTGCCGGCACGGCGCCGCCGCCGCGGCAAGGACGAACCTTGCCCGCACGATGCCGCTGATCTGCTTCGCCCTTTCCAGCTTGACGTCGATCGGTTGGCGCCCGCCGTTCCGGGGATGCGTCTCCAGGATCGTCTGAGGAAAGGCTACGATCGACAGGATTGTACACAGCAGACGAAGCATGGCCCAACTCTCGTAGGCGACAGGGCCTTACCGTTCCGCGTCGAACCGCGACGGTCGATAAATCAGTAAAACGCGACGTCGGCAGGCCGCAACAGCGATGTCAGATCAAGCATAATGCCGCGCGCGCCGTAGCGGTCGCTCGCTAACGTCCTGGCGGTCCAGACGTCACAGCGTCGGCACGAGGAAGAGAGCAGAAGCGCTCTTGCGGCGCCTTCAAAACCATCCATATGGATGGTGGGAGGATGCCGAATGGAAGCCGGCCAGAAAGTCCGGCCCCGTTTGCCGGAAAGCGAGAAGATCACGATCAACCTGGGACATGTCGATCTCGGGCGGATCGACCTTCTGGTGCGGGAGGGTTTTTACGCGAACCGCACCGACCTGATGCGAACGGCGATCCGCACCTTGCTCAATCGTCATGATGACGCCGTCAGGAAAACAGTTGCCCGCGGTGCGCTCGAACTCGGCCTGCGTCACTACCGCAGGAGCGAACTCGAGGCGGCTCTCGCGGCCGCCAAGCAGATCCGCATCAGCGTCGTCGGGTTAGCCAGCATCGCCGACGACGTGTCGCCCGAACTCGCGCGGGCCGCGATTTCCTCCGTCGAGGTGCTCGGCACCCTGCAGGCGAGTGCCGAAGTCAAGGCGGCCTTGCGCGACCGCACGATTTGAACGTCCTTTCGGAGAAAGCAGCATCATGATCGCCTCGGGTGGAAGCACGATGAAAGACGTCATGAAACTCATCCGCGCCGGCCGCATCGGCGAAGCGACGGCCTCCCTGCAAAGCGGCCTCGAGATCGCCGTTAGCCACCGACAACGCCGACAACAGGAGAGAACCCGACCACCGCCGCAGAGCGGCGCGCCAGGTTTGCTCGATGTGACGCGCCCGGCGCAGGCCGAACGGCCGTGGGCGGCGTTCGACGCATGGCCGAGCCCGCCGCACGTCGCCAACGACGAGGCTGGTGCGCAGCCGCGCGTGTTCCGCCCAGGCAGCTTCGAGTTCGGCGTCGTCGCCAACGAGGCGGGCACGCGGCGCTACAAGCTGTACGTGCCCAAGACGTTCGACGGGACGCCTCTGCCGCTCGTCGTGATGCTGCACGGCTGCACGCAGACACCCGACGATTTCGCGGCGGGCACCCGCATGAACGACGTCGCTGACGAGACGGGAGTTCTCGTCGCCTACCCCGAGCAGCGAGCCTCGGCCAACAGCTCTAAGTGCTGGAACTGGTTCAGACCGGCGGATCAGCGCCGTGACGGTGGCGAGCCCTCGCTGATCGCGGACCTTGTCCGGCAGGTGTCGCGCGATCTTCCCGTGGCACCCGGCAAGGTGTTCGTGGCCGGCCTTTCTGCCGGTGGCGCGGCGGCGGCCGTGCTGGCGCACGAGTACCCGGACCTGTTTGCTGGCGCCTGCGTTCATTCGGGGCTGGCCTGCGGCGCGGCCCGCGACCTGCCCTCCGCTTTGGCCGCCATGCGCAGCGGCGCACCCGCACGCAGCGGTGGCACCGTGCGCGCCGTGCCGACCATTGTCTTCCACGGAACGGGAGACCGCACGGTCAATCCGGCCAACGCCGGTCATGTGACGTCGGCCGCTGCCGCCTGCCTCTCCGCTCCCGATGTCACGCACGGTCGTTCGGCCGGCGGCGTCCATTATAGCCGGGCTGTCTACCGGGACGACACGGGACGTCCCTCCGCCGAGACCTGGATGCTTCAAGGGGCCGGCCACGCCTGGTCGGGCGGAAGCAGCTCCGGCTCCTACACCGATCCGCTCGGTCCCGACGCGAGCCGCGAAATGATGCGCTTCTTCTTGAGCCTTTGATGGCCCACGCGGAAGGCGAGAGATGGACCGGTCTCGGCCGGGCGCCATCCGCCCTTCAGTGGGCCGCGCTCGTTGTACTGTCCATCGCCATCGGCGCAACGCTGGAATTGGTCGGGATCCCTGCGGCGCTGTTGCTCGGGCCCATGGTCGCGGCCATCCTGGTCAGCGTCAGCGGCAGCAAGATCGTCGTGCCCAGGCTGCCCTACTACGGCGCGCAGGCAGTGGTCGGCATGTTGATCGCCTCGACCTTCAATCTGTCGACGATGACCACCATCGGGCAGCATTGGTCAGTCTTCCTGGCGGTCGTCGTCGCGACGTATCTCGCGAGTTTCGCGCTGGGTTATGTCATGAGCTTGACGAATATTCTTCCCGGCTCGACGGCCGTCTGGGGTTCGGCGCCCGGCGCCGCCTCGGCGATGATGCTGATGGCGGAGGCGTTCGGCGCCGACCCGCGGCTCGTCGCCTTCATGCAATACACCCGGGTGGTTTTCGTCGCGCTCGCCGCCTCTCTCGTCGCACGCATCTGGGTCGGCACAGGCGGCAGCGCGCGCTTCGATTATCACGCCCTCGTGCCGCCGGTGCATGTTCTGCCCTTCACCGAAACCTTGCTGCTCGCCGCCGTCGCGGCCGTGATCGGACGGGTGTCGCGCATTCCGGCCGGTCCGCTGCTGGTGCCGATGGTGCTCGGCGGCGTTCTGCGGGCGACTGGCCTGCTTGCGATCGAGCTGCCGCCATGGCTGCTCGCCGCGAGTTATGCCGTGGTCGGCTGGAAGATCGGGCTCGGCTTCACCCGCGACGTGCTGTCGCGCGCGGCGCGCGCCGTCCTGCCGATCATCGCCAACGTGCTCTGTCTGATCCTTCTCTGCGGCGGCTTCGCGATCATATTGGTCAAGGAGTTCGGGATCGATCCGCTGACCGCCTATCTCGCGACGAGCCCCGGGGGGATGGACAGCGTCGCGATCATCGGGGCTTCGACGAAGGTCGACTTGCCGTTCGTGATGGCGCTTCACGCTATGCGCTTCCTGATCGTGCTGACCACCGGGCCGTCAACGGCTCGCTTCGTTGCGCGAATGACGGAGCATCGCGAGCGATCGTCCGCCCTGCTGCCGCCCGATTAACCCGGCCTTAGCATTGCCGCGCGCTTAACTTGCGTGCCGAAAGCCACAACGGTGCGAAAGCATGGGTTGGCTGTGGTCAAGTCGTTAAATTGACCGATTCGCACGCAAGACGAAGGCTGCGCTCCACGCAGATCTTTTCCGGGAACGAATGCGATGAACCCTGCCGATGTTGCCACGACTGCCGCCGCAGCGGCGCCGGTGGCGGAAGTGACCGTCCTCGGCATGTTCATGCAGGCGTCGCTGCTGGTGAAAATCGTCATGCTGGCGTTGCTCGGCTCGAGCATCTGGTCGTGGGCGATCATCGTCAACAAGTCGATCATGTACGCCCGCTTCCAGCGCGCCATGGACAAGTTCGAGCAGGTGTTCTGGTCCGGGACTTCGCTGGAGGAACTCTACTCCACGCTGTCGTCGCGGCCGGCGCAGGGCATGTCCAACCTGTTCATCGCCGCCATGCGCGAGTGGAAGCGCTCGGTGCAGAATGTCGGTTCGTCGTTCATGGGGCTCCAGGCCCGCATCGATAAGGTTCTCGATGTCTCCATCGCCCGCGAGGTCGAGCGGTTGGAGGCCAACCTTCTGTTTCTCGCCACCGTGGCCTCGGCCGGTCCCTTTGTGGGCCTGTTCGGCACGGTGTGGGGCATCATGACCTCGTTTCGCTCCATCGCCGCCTCGAAGAACACCTCGCTCGCGGTCGTCGCCCCCGGCATCGCGGAAGCGCTGCTCGCCACCGCGCTCGGCCTCTTCGCCGCCATCCCCGCGCTGGTCGCCTACAACAAGCTGCAGGGTGAGGTCGCCAAGAAGCAGGCGCGCATGGAAGGGTTCGCCGATGAATTCTCGGCCATCCTGTCGCGCCAGATCGACCAGCATTCCGTCCAGCGCGACCGCGCCGCCTGAGGGGGATAGAACATGGCTGGCAGCTTGGCGGCACGGGGCGGCGGACGACGGCGGGGGCGTGGCCAGCCGCGTTACCGCGCGATGGCCGACATCAACATGACGCCGTTCATCGACGTCATGCTCGTGCTCCTCATCATCTTCATGGTGGCGGCGCCGCTGCTCGCCACCGGCGT
>CAXTFG010000065.1:0-16602 GCA_964243415.1 uncultured Beijerinckiaceae bacterium
GCGCTTCGCCGCGCACGCGGTACATGTAGTTGCCGCCGACATCGAGCGCCGAGCGATAGATCGGCGAATCGCCAAACGCGTCGCGGTGCCGGGCGGCACTTTCCTGGGCGATCTCGGCGAGACCGACCCCGCCGATCCGTGTCGCCGTTCCGGTGAAATACTGGCGCACGAACGCGTCAGCGAGCCCGACCGCGTCGAAGATCTGGCCGCCGCAATAAGACTGATATGTCGAGATGCCCATCTTGGACATGACCTTGAGGAGGCCTTTGCCGATGGACTTGATGTACTGCTTGACCGCCTTCTCGCTGTTGACCGCCTCGGGGAAGAGCCGGCCCATGTCGGCCAAGGTCTCAAAGGCGAGATAGGGGTTGATCGCCTCGGCGCCGTATCCGGCCAGCAGCGCGAAATGATGCACCTCGCGCGCTTCGCCGGTTTCCACCACGAGCCCGACGGAGGTCCGCAGGCCGGTGCGGATCAGGTGATGGTGGACCGCCGCCGTGGCGAGAAGAGCCGGGATCGGGATGCGGTCGGCGCCGACGAGCCGGTCGGACAGGACGATGATGTTGTAGCCGCCGGACACCGCCTGGTCGGCGCGCGAGCACAGCCGGTCGAGCGCGGTCGCCATGCCCTCCGCGCCACTCTGGGAGGCGTAGGTGATGTCGAGCGTCTTGGTGTCGAAGCTGTCCTCGAAGGAGCCGATCGAGCGGATCTTCTCGAGGTCGCCGTTGGTCAGGATCGGTTGGCGCACCTCGAGCCGCTTGCGCTTCGAATTGCCCCTGTGGTCGAGGATGTTGGGGCGCGGTCCGATGAACGAGACGAGGCTCATCACGAGCTCCTCGCGGATCGGGTCGATCGGCGGGTTCGTCACCTGCGCGAAGTTCTGCTGGAAATAGGTGTAGAGCAGCTTCGACTTGGACGAGAGCGCCGAGATCGGCGTGTCAGTCCCCATCGAGCCGTTGGCCTCGGCGCCGGTCACCGCCATCGGCGTCATCAGGATGTTAAGATCTTCCTGCGTGTAGCCGAACGCCTGCTGGCGATCGAGCAGCGAGACGTCGCCGCGCGTCACCCGCGCCTCGACGCTGGAGAGTTCTTCCAGCACGAGTTGCGTGCGGTCGACCCACTTCTTGTAGGGATGGAGCGCGCACAGCTCCTTCTTGATGTCGGCGTCCGAGACGATGCAGCCCTTCTCGAGGTCAACGAGCAGCATCTTGCCCGGCTGCAGGCGCCATTTCTGGACGATCTTCTCCTCGGGGATCGGCAGCACGCCGGCCTCCGACGCGAGCACGACAAGCCCATCGTCGGTGACAAGGTAGCGCGCCGGACGAAGCCCATTGCGGTCGAGCGTCGCGCCGATTTGGCGGCCGTCGGTGAAGGCGATCGACGCCGGGCCGTCCCACGGCTCCATCATCGAGGCGTGATACTCGTAGAAGCTCTTGCGCTCGGCATCCATCAGCGGATTTCCGGCCCAGGCCTCGGGGATCAGCATCATCATGGCGTGGGCGAGCGAGTAGCCGCCCTGCACGAGAAACTCGAGCGCGTTGTCGAAGCAGGCGGTGTCGGACTGGCCTTCGTAGGAAATCGGCCAAAGCTTCTGAATATCGTCGCCGAACAGGTCGGACGAGACCGAGGCCTGGCGCGCCGCCATCCAGTTCACGTTGCCGCGCAGCGTGTTGATCTCGCCGTTGTGCGCGACGTACCGGTAAGGGTGGGCGAGCTGCCACGAGGGGAATGTATTCGTCGAGAAGCGCTGGTGGACGAGCGCGAGCGCCGTGGCGAACGTCGGGTCGCGCAGGTCCTCGAAATAGTCGCCGAGCTGGCCCGCGAGCAAAAGACCTTTGTAGACGATCGTCCGCGACGACATCGAGACGGAGTAATAGCCGGCATAGCGCGGCTCTGCCTTGCTGAAAACGGCGCCTGAAATCGCTTTCCGCAGAACGTAGAGGCACCGCTCGAAGACTTCGGGCGTGTCATGGGTCTCGCTGCGTCCGACGAAGACTTGGCGGATCACCGGTTCGCTGGCGACGACGCTTTCGCCGAGCACGCTCGAATCGACGGGAACCGTCCGCCAACCGAGCAGCCGGAATCCTTCCGCAGCGATGGTGTCGTTGGCGATCTTTTCGATTTCGGCGTGTGCGACCCCGTCCCTCGGCAGAAACAGCATGCCGATCGCATAATCGCCGGGCCCAGGCAGGTCGACGTCAATTGCCGCAGCCTTGCGGGCGAAGAAATCATGCGGGATCTGGGCAAGCATGCCGCAGCCGTCCCCGGCCTTCGGATCGGCGCCCGTCGCACCGCGATGGTCGAGGTTGAGCAGGATCTCCAACCCCATGCGCACGATGTCATGGGATTTCTCGTTGCGCATGTTGGCGACGAAGCCGACGCCGCAGCTGTCGTGCTCCTTGTCGGGATCGTAGAGACCCTGCGCCGGCGGCAACCCGGGATCGCGCATGATGATGTCGCGCCGCACGCTGGCATCGAGCGGCGATCGCGCGCGCGGGGCCGGGCTGATCCGACCCTTCTCGTCGCCCCCGAAACCGTCCGCTTCGTACCCTGCCATTGATGATCTTCCCGACGAAATCGCCCCGACGACGTGTCTTCCAGTCGCGTCGGCGAGAGGTCATGACCTCTCAACGTCGAGAACCTCGACCAACCCACACAAATGAGTGCCGTGCAAAGCCAGTGCCGATCAAGAGATAGTGTATAGGCGAAGTCAACGCCGCCCCGCGCGGCACCTTCGCGCGCCCTTGCGGGACTGACTTCTGCGCCCTGTCCAAAAGACGCTCCCACCCCATTCGGAGGGGCTGCAACAAAAACGTCGGCGTGGCAAGAGCGCGGGTCGTGACTGCGTCTCTCGCGCAACAGCTTCGCTCTGCCGGGTTCGGCTCGGTTGCGAGATCCTGGTTTTCGCCTCATTTGGCTTCGAGTTTCACCCCATCGGCTGGGGGCAGTCGGGGGAGTTGCTATGCAGGACGCACATCGGGCGACCAACCGACAGGTTGGTCAATTCACTCGCACGGCCCTGCTCGCTGCTACAGCGCTGATTTCCATCCCGTCGCTCTCGGGCGCGCAGATCTTCGATCCGCTCCGAGGTTATGCCTTCGATGGCTCGCCCGTCGGTCCGCAGCGCGCCGCCCCGCGCGGTCGCGACAATCCGGTCCGCGAGGACGCCGGGGAGCAGCGTCCTGCCGCCGTCTACGTGTCGCCCGGCAGAATTAAGAGCGTCGCCGCCCACGAAGGATATCGCCTTGCGACGGTGCCGCACCGCCGCGGCCATTCTTATTTCGCCGTTGCCGAAAACGCCGACGGGCACCGGTTCGAACTGACGTTCAATGCCGCCAATGGCAGCATCGTGGGTCAGCGCGATCTTGGTCCGGTCGCCGTCGCGAAAACGGCGCCCCCTGCCGCCTCACCCGCTGCGGAGACCAAGACGGGTGCAGCCCCGTCGGATGTTGCCGAAGCGGCAGCGCCGGGCGCTTCGAGCGGAACCGACGAGGTCGCCGTCGCCCGCGCCGAGGCCCAGAAGGCTGCCGCGGCTGAAGCCGAGGCCAGACAGGCCATGGAAGCCCGTGTCGGCGAAAGCCGCCGCGCGCAGGTCAAGCTCGCTGAGGTCGAGGCCGCCGCGCGTCGGACCGCCCAAGCCAATGCGGCGGAAGCACGTCGTCAGGAAGCCATCGCCGCCGAACAGAAGCGCAACGAGGCGCGTATGGCCGAAGCCAAGCGTCGTGCGCTCGCCGAGGCCGAGACGAAACTCGCGCAGGCGAAAGCCGTTCGCGAACGGGCCGAGGCCGAGATCAAGCGCGCGGAGGCCGAAGCGGCGACGGCGCGAGCCGCCGTTGCGCCGGCCGAGATGGCGAAAACACCGGAAAAACCGGACCAATTGGCACCTGTCGCCAAGGGGGCGGAGCCCGCAACGGATGCTAAGCAGGACGTCGCCCGCACGCCCGACGCCTCGAAGCCCGTGGCCACCGCGGCCCCGGACAGCAAGGCGTCCGGGGAGACTCAATCCGAGGCGGAAGCGAAACCCGCCGAAAAAGCGATCGAGCAGGCATCCGGGCCCCAGGGTCCTACCGGCCCCAAAGCGGACCCGGCGGCGCCTGCCCAGGCGGCCACCGCGGAGCCGGCTGACCCCAAGAGCAAGGCTGCGGAGCAGCCCTCGACGGCGAAGAACGCGTCAGGGGATGCCTCGAGCGCGCCCGCGCAGGATGCGCCAAAGCAAGCTCTCACCGACTCGACCGATACGACCCCGACGGGCACGACCCGGCAAAGCCCGCCCGAGCCTGACAAGGCTGCAGCACCCGCGGGCGAAGCAAAGCCCTGATCGTGCGCAGTCCGACGACGTTCGGCCGCTGGTCGCATCTCGCAGCCGGCGCCTGCGCTTTGCTCGTCGTCTGCTCTTCGGTGAGCGCCGCCGAAGAGCCGCCGCACTCGGCGGAGCTCGACGCGATGATCATCAAGGAGGCGCAGCGTCACGGCGTCCCCGAGCGGCTCGTGCGCCGTGTCGTGATGCGTGAGAGCCGCTACAACCCGCGCGCCCGCAACCATAGTTTCTGGGGTCTGATGCAGATCAGCTATCCCACCGCGAAGAGCATGGGCTTCAAGGGGACGCCGCAGGAGCTCCTCAACCCCTTGACTAACCTGACCTACGCGGTCCCCTACCTTGCGAACGCCTTCGTCATCGCCGGCAAGCGCGAGGATGCCGCGGTTCGACTTTACGCCCATGGCTACTACGATGCGGCTCGCCACCGTGGCCTGCTCGGGGAGTTGCGGACGGCCGACTCGGCGCCGGCGCCCGGCTTCCAAGAGGAATCGCCAGTCGTCGCGGTCGCGCAGCCCAGCACCAGCTTCTTCGGGTCGCTTTTCGGGGCACCGGAGACACCTCAGCCGACGTTCGTCGCGGCGGGAGCCTCGAACCCGGCCGAGCCGCCGAACCAGGTCGCAACGGCCGCAACCGGCACCGTCCCTGCGCCGGCGTCAGACGGTGTTGCGGGCGCGCCAGGCACTCCAGCCGCCTCGGCCGAGGCGACGACGGGCTTGCCGAAGAAGTGGCTTCGTGACGGCGGTCTCACCGTGCTCGCGCGCGGCGAGCAAGCGATCGACAGGGCGGCCGCGAGTGCGCAGGCAAAGGGCGGATCGGGACGTCGCACGGCGGCACGGCGGTCGCGCAAAGTGACCGAGTTCGCCTCGCTCGACGCACCGGCCTCGGCGCAAGCCTATGCGGGGACCGGTGGCGAAAGCGCCGCCGCCGCGCCGCAGGCCGCGATCGCGCAGGCCATTGCGCCGGCAGCGGACGGTCAGCCCGCAGCGGCGGCGTCCGTGCAGGCCGACGCGGCCCGGGACGATACGGCTCCCGCCGTCAAGAACCCGCCGAAAAAGCCCAAGACCAGAGTCGTCAAGCCGCGCGCCATCGCGAAAGCGCCGCCGCAATCCGTCGGACCGGTCGCCGCGTTGCGACCCTGACGAAAAAGAGCGCCGGGAGGCGCTCTTTCATCGGCAGATCAGACGACTGAGGGTCAGGCGGCTTTCTGTCTCTCGACAGCCTGGGTCTCGACGACGTTGGGGCTACCAACTTTCGGTTCGGCGCCCTTGCCGATCGCGATCCGGCGAGGCTTCTGGGCTTCCGGGATTTCCCGCACGAGGTCGACGTGCAGCAGGCCGTTTTCGAGACTTGCGCCCACGACCTGGACATGGTCGGCGAGCTGGAACCGGCGCTCGAAGGCACGCGCCGCGATGCCCTGATGCAGGACCTCTCGTTTGGACCCGTTACCAAGTTGCGGCTCGCGCGACCCGCGAATCGTCAAGGTGTTTTCACGCGATTCGATCGATAGATCGGGCTCGGCGAAGCCGGCTACGGCAACACTGATCCGGTAGTCGTGCTCACCGGTCCGCTCGATATTGTAGGGCGGATAGCCGACGGTCGCGTCGGAGCCGGACACCTGGTCGAGCATATTGAACAGTCGGTCGAAACCGACGGTGGACCGATATAGCGGAGACAAATCATACTGACGCATGGAACATATCCTCCAAAAGAAGCGACATGAAAGTGAAGGTCGCCGACGGCCGACCTTCCAATGGAATGCGCGTCTGATGACCGCGCAGGCGAGATTTGGGGATGGCGCGGATAGCCTTCAAGGCCCGATAGACGCTAGACGGAGCGGTTCGAAAAAGTCGGAAAGGACACGGCCCGCATGGAGCTTTTTGCGACGCCGGGGAATCCGGTCCCGCCCGATCCGATCGTCTCCGTCGCTCGCACCCGCGACGGCCTGAGCCTCCGCGTCGCCCGATGGACGGTACGGGAGGCGCGCGGAACCATCACGGTCGCCATCGGACGCAGCGAGTTCATCGAAAACTATTTCGAGATCGTCCGGGCTCTGCTCGCGCGCCGCTTCGACGTGATTGTTTTCGATTGGCGCGGGCAGGGTCTGTCCGATCGGGAAATCGCGGGACGGCGCCGCGGGCACGTATCCAGCTTCGCCGGTTATCACCGGGATCTGCTCGCCATTGAGGTGCAGATCTTACGGTCATTCGCCCCGCGCCCCTGGTTCGCGCTCGGGCATTCGATGGGAGCTGCCCTTCTGCTCGACCAGGCGCACCACGGAACATCGCCGTTCGAGCGGCTGATCCTTTCGGCTCCGATGATCGGGCTCCCGCTGCCTTACCTCGGTGCCAAGCGTGCCGTTATCCGCGCGTTGAACGCGGTCGGCTTCGGCACCTGGTTCATTCCGGGCGGGAGCGAGCGGTCCCTGCTGACGCGCGGATTTGAGGCCAATGTTTTGACGGGTGATCGCCGGCAGTTCGATCGGCTCGTCGCGGCATCGACCCAGCTGCCGAGATTGGCGGTCGGATCGCCCACCGTGCGCTGGCTCGCGAACGCCTTCGCTCTGACTCGACGTTTCGCCGATCCCCGCTACTCGGTCGCGACCACGACACCGATCCTGATCGTCGCGGCGGGCGCCGACCGGATCGTCGATACGGCTGCGACGGAGCGGTTCGCCATCCGCTTGAAGGCCGGTCGCTGCGTTACGATCCCGAACGCACGGCATCAGGTGATCATGGAACGCGACGAGATGACGGCCCAGTTCTGGGCGGCCTTCGACGCGTTTATCCCGGGCGACCGTGCGCGTCCGGACGGTGCCGCGGCGATGGACGAAAACGGCGGGGCAGGCCGAAGGCCACGTGGTCTCCTGAAGCGCATGGCCCTTCGCGGCCGCTCTGCGCCGGTCGGTGCGCCTTCCGGCCTTACAGCGCCCTCGGAGGCGAAAAGCGACGCGTAATCCGCCGGGGTCGCGTCAGAGAACCACGACCTTGGTGCCGACCGTGACGCGCTGGTAAAGGTCGATCACGTCGGCGTTGTTCATTCGGATGCAACCGGACGAGACCGCTTTTCCGATCGTGTCCGGCTCGTTTGTTCCGTGGATGCGAAAGAGCGTGTCGCGATTGCCTTGGAACAGGTAGAGCGCGCGCGCGCCAAGCGGATTCTCGATACCGCCCGACATGCGCATGGGCAAATCCGGCCGGCGCTTGAGCATGTCCGCCGGCGGGATCCAATCGGGCCATTCCGCTTTGCGCTGCACTTTGGCGACGCCTTTCCAGGCGAAGCCCTGACGACCGACGCCGATTCCGTAGCGCAGCGCTTGGCCGTTGGGCTCCGTCAGATAAAGGTGGCGAGTGGCCGTATCGATGACGATGGTCCCCGGCGGCTGTTGCGTCGCGTTCGGGACTTCTTCTCGCGTGATCCGCGACGCATTCTGGCCGAGGTCGTATCCACCGCCGCCCCGCGTCGTGCCGCGGTCGTTCTCATAGGGGTCGACGTAAAGCGGCTGCGCCGGGCCACGGTCGTCACCATAGGTATAGGCTCTGTTATACGGAGGTTGCCGTCCGCCGTAACCGTAGGGCGCGTAATAGGGGTCGCCCCCGCCGTTATAGGATCCGCCGCCGTTGTAGGGATCGTAATAGTCGTACCCGGCCTGGCCGCCGCGATATTGCGCCTGAGCTGACCCCATCATCGCGGCGATGAAAGCAACACCCGCCATTGCGCACTTGAGCTTACTCACCCTCATGTCCCACCTGTGCGGACCGAAATCCTCGCTCGCCGATAAATCGCGATCGATGAACCGAACGTGAAACGGCGAAGGCATCTACGCCTCCGCCGCATTTACTCCGACATGTCTGGAAGGCTAAAGTACGACCACCTTGGCGCCGACGTGGATGCGCTCGTACAGGTCGATTACGTCTGCGTTGAGCAAACGGATGCACCCGGACGAGACCGCCTGGCCGATGGTGTCGGGCTCGTTGGTGCCGTGAATGCGGAAGCCGGTGTCGCCTTTGCCGTTGTACAAATAAAGGGCGCGCGCGCCGAGGGGATTGTCGATTCCGCCCTTCATGAAATGGGGGATGTCGGGGCGACGCCGCAGCATGGCGGCCGGCGGGGTCCACGAGGGCCATTCCGCGCGACGTGCGATGTGCGCCGTTCCCGACCAGGCGAAGCCTTCGCGGCCGACGCCGATGTCGTACCGGATGGCTTGTCCGTCGGCGAGCGAAAGGTAGAGCCAGCGGTTTTTCGTGTCGACGGTCACAGTGCCGGGCTTTTCTTCGGTCGGATCACGCATGACGACATGCGACGTCGCCGTGCTGGGCGGCGCGACAGCAACATCCGTCGGCAACGACGCCTGCTGGACGGGTTGCGGCGCGAACAGGCTTCCGAGGTCGAACGGCTGCAATCCGGCGGCCTGAGTGCTGGTCGCGCAGGCAATTGAAAGAGAGGCAGCGCAAACACTGCCCAAGAAGAGCTTGAACTTCGTCATTTCCCCGTCCCCGTCTACGCTGTCACAACAATGATGACGTGCTGCAGAAACGCGGTGAGCTTCTACTTTGTTCCTCGATCTCCGACGGCCGACGTGCCGGTAAGCTTAAGACCGGCGTTAGGGCTCGTCCGACGACTTGCCAGACCAACGCGAATTGTCGGCCCGACCCACCGGCCCCGGCGGCCCGGCTCCGCCCGCGCCGGACGCATCGCCCGATCTGGGTTGTTTGGCATCAAAGGCGGCCAGCGAGCCATTGGCGGCGCTGGGGGGGTCGTTAAGGTTGCGGATCGGCCCGATATCGGGTCGCGCGGCGACGGTCGGCTTCGCGGTTTTGCCAGGAGCTTGCGGTGCTTCGACCGTCGGCAATTGCGGCGCCGGCGTCTTTCCTTCCAACGCGCGGCGCACGTGCGTTTCGACGAAATGCGCCAACTTCCGGGCACCGGCCTTGGTGAAGTTGATGCCGTCGGCGGACCTCAGCCTGACGGTTTGCCCGTTGATGTCCGGACCATAGGCCGAAAAATCCCCGTCCTCGTCGCTGAAAGCTTCCCATGTGTCCACATAGATCGAGCCCGCCTTGGCGGCCGCTTCACGGTAAATGTCGTTGAGGGCCGCCATAGCGTCGGCGAATCCATCGTCCTTGGTGATGGGGACACCGACCCAGACAAGGGGGATCTTCTTCGCGCGGAACGCCTCGTTGATCGCCAGAACGCGCTTGGCGTAGGCCCCATTCCAATCAGGCGTCCCCGGCTGCAACGTCTTGCCGTCGACGGAGATCGGCTGGCGATCGTTGGACCCGACCATCATAACGGCGACGTCGATTTTCGCTTTCGCCGGTTTCGCACTTCCACTCGGTTCCTGTGCCGGATCAGGGGGCTGCGCGGCCTTCTCGCCTTGAGGCTCGACGGGATCATGACCTGCCAGAAGCTCCTCAATCGCCTTGGGCCAATCGAACCCGTTCGAAACGATGAGCCCCGTGGAAGCGCGAGCTTTGTGAACGACCGCAATATCCGAACGGTCAGCCAGAGCGTCGTCGAGCCCGTTGGCGAGGGCCAGCCCGAGACTGTCGCCGAAGACGTCAACGAAGACCGAGGCGTTTTTGGGCGGCGCCTTGTCTTTCGGAGAAGCTTCGCGTTGCGCCGGTTCCACCATCTTGTGGCGCGGCAGCCGACGCGATGGCCGAACGTAAAAATTGTCGCTGCTGCGGGGCGGGTAGCTCGATCCGCCACCGTATCCGGGATAGGCAGGCGCGCCGGGCGGCGGCCGCAAGCCACCGCCGAACAGGTTGCCGAAGAAGCCGTAATCCTGTGCGGCGGCCGGCGCCGGCGAAAGAACAGGCAGCGAGCTGAGAAGCACGACGAGGGCCGCAAGGCCGAATGATCGGAAGCGCCTGGGCGAGACCATGGGGCCTTATACCCCGCCGGCGTCGATCTGACCAATAGGGCGGCCACGCAGCCGCTAACAAGGGAAAGCTCCACCGTGATGGATGCGATGACTGATGCGACGGACCTCGCGGCGACCTACGGCATCTTCGGGTCGCCGCCGGCGGATCTCGCCGCGAGCGCGGCGAACGCCGTCCAGATGTCGCCCGTCTACCCAGGGTCGGCTGCGCTCGAGGCGGCGCCGCCCGGGTCGCTCGCTTCCATAACGATGGCCGCGGTCCCAAGTACCTTGGAGCGTCGCCGTGACCTCGCTCTGATGCTTCGCGCGCTTGCGCCAGGGGCGCCTTTTTCGGTGCTCGCTCCAAAGGACAAAGGCGGCGCGCGGCTTCGCTCCGAGCTCGAAGCGTTCGGCTGCAGCGTCGCGGAGACCGTCAAGCGGCACCACCGCATTTGCCGAGGCGTCCGACCCGAGCTGCTCCAGGGCATCGACGGTGCCGTGGGCGAGGGCGCACCAAGGCTCGTTCCCGAGATCGGCCTCTGGTCGCAACCAGGCCTTTTCAGCTGGAACCGGATCGATGCCGGCACCGCCGTTCTCCTCGAGGCCCTCCCGTCGTTGTCAGGCCAGGGGGCGGATCTCGGCTGCGGCGTGGGCATGCTCGCCCACGGCGTGCTGGCCTCGGCGAAGGTGACCGGTCTCCACCTCGTGGATTTCGACCGGCGCGCGATCGAGGCGTCCCGTCGCAATGTGGACGATGCCCGCGCGGCTTTCCACTGGCTTGACGTGCGCCGCGAAATCCCCGCCGAAGCTTTGGATTTCGTGGTGACGAACCCACCGTTCCATGACGGCGGCAGCGAGGACAGGTCGCTGGGCGCGAGGTTCATCGAACAGGCAGCGGCGATGCTGCGGTCCGGCGGCGAACTCTGGCTGGTCGCCAACCGGCACATGCCCTACGAACAGGTGCTCGGCAAACGATATCGACAGGTCGTGCGCCATGCGGAAATGCGTGGCTTCAAAGTGATGTCAGCGCGTAAGTGAGCGACAGAGGCCGGTTCGAGCGAAGTTTTTCGATCGAGGCGTAGGTCGTTACCGGACCTTGGCGCCGATTTCGCCGAGGTGACGCTGGACGATGCGGTAGGTCTCGGCCGCGAAGCTCTTCAGATCCGCATTGGTGCCCGATTTGGACTCCTTGGCGAACGCCGCCCCATCGGCGTCGTGGATCTTCTTCATGTCCGCGAGATAGGCCTTGTCGAACGCCTCACCCGAGAGGGACTTCATCTTATCGAGCCGTCCTTGAAATTCGGCGTTAAGCTTGTCTGGAAACTCGAGTTCGTTCGTTTTGGCGATGGTCTTGAGCTTGTCGCCGACCAGCATGTGATCGTGAGCTTCGGTGTTTCCCTGATCCTTGATGTCCTGCACGGAGCCCTGCTGCTCGGCGAGCTTGCCGAGTTCGACCTCGTACATCCCGCCCTGGGACACCTTGGCGACGAACGCCTTATCGGTGTCGGAGACGTTGGCGGACTGGGCGGAACGTGCCCCGAAGAGCGCGAGAAGGACGATGCCGAGTGTCGGCAGAACCAGTTTATGATGCATCTATCACCTCGGATCGGAGCAGGTGAGGGATCGGTCCTCAAGAGCTGCCGGTTGTCTCGTTCAAGTCGCGAAAGTAGGGTTCGACCTTGCCCTTCAATTTGATCGTCATCTGGTCGCCTGAACGAGTCTTGGCATTGCCGGCGGCGAGCCGAACCCATCCCTCGCTCACGCAATATTCCTCGACATTGGTCTTCTCGAGCCCTTCAAAACGGATGCCCACGCCACGCTCGAGAAGGAATTCGTCGTAATACGGACTTTTCGGGTTCGCCGCGAGGCGGTCGGGTGGCGTGTCGGACATGGCGGCTTCCGGGTGCGAGCGGTCGCTCACGCCTACCGCGCGCCGCGCGAGATGCCAATCCGGCGCGATCCTTTTGGCGCCGCCGAAGCGAAGGCCGCCGAGCGAGGGCCCGACGGCTCCGCAGAAGGTTACGATGAGCCTACGGGCAGTTGGTCCGGCGAACCGTTTCGGTATCGCCGTAGCCGTTCTCGCGCCGCGTGGTCTGCGTTTCACAGCCACGGTCTGCGGGAACGCCGAGGACGCCGCCGACTGTGCCGGTCGCGGCGCCAACCGCGCCACCGACGACAGCCCCGACCGGGCCACCGGCCGCCGCCCCGCGGTCGGCGCCGTCAGCCGCGCCGCCGAGGGTGCCCTGCGCGAAAACCGGAGCAGGAACGACCGTGGCAAAGCCGACAATGATCAGAGCGTGCTTCAAAGCCATTTCAAGTTCCTTGTGACACGGCTAAAACCACCGTGAACGGCAAAGGTTCGGACGCGCCGCGAACACGAAGGATAAGATGGTTCAGATCGCGACGGCGGAGATGAGCCGGCCGTAGTCCGCTTCCTTGCGGTGCGTCATGCGCCGATACGAATAGAAGCGACCCTCGTCGGCGTAGGTGTCGAGCCCGAGATCCTCGAAAACACCCACTCCCGCGTCGCGCAGGCGATGGCCGATGAAGGCGTGGAGATCGAACATGAAATGGTCCCGCCGCGGCGACACGGCGAAGAAACCTGCATAGACGCCGTCGCGGTCGATGAAGCGGTCGCGAAATTCCGGTCCAACCTCATAGCTCCCCTTGCCGATGCTGGGGCCGAGAGCCGCCGCGACGCGTTCTCGTCGCGCGCCGAGCGTTTCCATCGTGTCGAGCGTCGCCTCGAGCACGCCGGTAAGAGCGCCCTTCCAGCCGGCGTGCGCGGCGCCGACGACGCCGGCGTCCCGGTCGGCGAAGAGGATCATGCCGCAATCGGCACCGCTGACGCCGAGCCCGAGGCCGGGCGTCGCTGTCGCCAAGGCGTCGGCACGGGGCCGCTCCGCCCAGGGTTCGGAGACGGCGAGACAGGTCGCGGAATGGATCTGGTAGGGCACGAGCAACGTCGTGACCCCGAGGTGCGCGGCCATGCGCCGGCGGTTCTCCGCAACCGCGTCGGGCTCGTCCCGTGACCCGATCCCGCCGTTCAAGGTGGTGTAGACGCCTTCCGACACGCCGCCATTCCTGGTGAAGAACGCGTGACGCAGGCCGGCCAGGCAGGGCGCTTCGATGGCGGGCAGGGGCGGTCCGTTGCCGGTCAAGGCGTCTCTCCGGTTGGGGGCTGGGCCGCAAAGCCGGGTGGCACCGCCGCGTCGTGCGGCACGACGGCCAGCACCTTGAAGAGCGTGGCCATGCTGGAATCAGGCGAGGTGAATCGCGCGAGCGCGGCGTCGATCGCTGCCGCCTGACGTCGGTCGGCGCTCACGCGCAATTGGGCCGCGCGTGCGGCGATGCCGAGCCGATCGAGGAACCGGCCCTGGGCGATGGGCCCGAAGGCGGCGGCGCCGGCCTGTCGGGCCGCCCGCGCGAGCGCGGCGAAGTCGACGTGGGCCGTGAGGTCGGTCTCCCCCGGCGCGTCAAGCACGTCGGCATAGCAATGGCCACGGACGGCCTGCAACGTCTCGCCCAGCGAGCTTTCGGCATGGCCGTAATCGCAGACGAGCAGGGCGCCACCGTCGCGGGCGATACGTCCGGCGAGCGCCGTCATCGTCGTCATCGCGGCGTGGCCGACCTCGAGGATTTGGCCTGGCGTCCCTTGCTGGACAGCAATATCGATCGGCTCGCGAGCGGCACCGAACATGAGTCGGCCCTCGCTGCCGAGGCCCACGAGGCGTTCATGCCAGCCGGCCTCGGCGCGAAGGTAATGCCGCACCGGCATGGCGTCGAAGAACTCGTTGGCCAGGACAATGGCCGCGCCGTTGGGCAGATCGTCGATCGAGCGATGCCACGTCAGGTGCTTGGCTCTGCCGTCGAGCTTCTCGCGCTGCGCCGCAGCGAGGCGCGGGCTCGTCTCGACGAGACGTACCGAGACCGCATCGGCGAAGCCGGGAACGGCGCGGGTCGCGCGCAAGGCGTCCGCCATCATGGTCCCGCGCCCGGGTCCGAGTTCGACGAGGCTGACGGGAGACGGCGACCCCATCGTCAGCCAGACCTGCGCGGCCCACAGCCCGATCAACTCCCCGAACATCTGGTCGACTTCGGGCGCGGTGACGAAGTCGCCGTCGCGCCCGATGGCTTGGTGCGTCGTGTAATAGCCATAGCGCGGGTGCTGAAGGCAGATCTGCATGTAGCGTTCGATGCTGATCGGGCCTGCCGTCTCGATGATGGTGCGCAATTCCTCGCCGAGCGGGGTCATCGGATCGTTCGCGTCATGCCGGTGCCGGTGCGCCCGGGCCTGGCAGCGCCACCGGGCGGCGCAGCGCGCGCACCAGGAGAACGAGCCCGACCGCGATGACCGGCAGCGACAGAAGCATGCCCATGGTCGCGCCCTCGAACAGGTAGCCGAGCTGCCGGTCGGGCTCGCGGAAGAACTCGCAAATGATGCGCGCCACGCCATAGCCGATGCAGAACAGAGCCGTGACGAGGCCGTCCCGTCGCAGGCCGCCGCGGGCAATCACGATCCACAGCAATACGAGGAGGGCCAGGCCTTCGAGACCCGCCTCGTAGAGCTGGCTCGGGTGACGCGGCACCCCGTCCGACCCCGGAAATACCATCGCCCAGGGCACATCGGTCGGACGGCCCCACAGTTCCGGCTTGATGAAATTGGCGATCCTGCCGAGGAAGAGCCCGATGGGCACCACCGCCGCGACCATGTCGGTCACGCTGTCGAGGGCGACGCGGTTGCGACGTGCGAAAACCATCATCGCGAGCGCGGTGCCGAGCAGGCCGCCGTGAAACGACATGCCGCCGTACCACACGAAGAGCGCCTCGACGGGGTGGGCCAGGTAATACGGCAGATTGTAGAAGACCACGTAGCCGATTCGGCCGCCGCCGATGATGCCGACGGCGATGTAGACGACCAGATCATCGACGGAGAGGACGCTCGGGTGCGCCCGTGCGCCCCACAGGCGCTGTCGCGCCGCCAGGAAACGGGCGCCGGCCCAACCGCCGACGAGCCCGCCGATATAGGCCAGGGCATACCAGCGGATGGGGAGCGGGCCGATGTGCACCAGGACCGGATCGATGACCGGGTAGGTGAGGACGAGCGGCAGCACCGGGAACCTCCTGCGGCGAGCGACGGTGTGCGACGGAGCCTCGCCGCCGTCAAGAGTCGGGCTCGTAGCTCAGAGTGCCGCGCCCGAAAGTGCGCGCCAGGACATGCGCCAGGTCGCCAAGCCCGAGTTCGGGTTGGAGCTCTCGCCGACCTGGACGAAGCCCTCGCGCCGATAGAAGGCGACGGCCCTGGCATTGTCTTTGTTGACTTCGAGCTCGAGACCGTCCGGCGCGAATGCTTTGGCGGCTTCAAGCAAGGCCTGTGCGGCCCCGGTCCCCTTGGCGACCGGCGCGACCACGAGCTGGTGCAGGATGCTGCCTCGGAGCGAGACAAAGCCGACAATGCCGCGATTCTCCGCCACCAGCGTCGTGTAATCCGGCGCGGCGAGGAAGCTCGCGATCCAGCCGCGGCGCGCCTCGAAATCGATGGTCGGCATGGCTTGCCGCCAAGATGCGGTCCACAGGTCGACCAGGCCGGCGCGATCCCCCTCGGCGATCGTCCGGATTCGCAAGCTCTTCCGCTCCATCCCGGGCGACGCCTCAAAGTTGCCGGTGCGCCTCGATGGTCGCGCTCTGGCCTGAATGCACTGGTTCCGCGATCCGTGCGAGCCCAGATCGGCAGCCTGCTGCTGACGGGTCGAGAATACGTTCGGCAAGGCCCGGGTTTCGCTCGCCGTCCGTGAGACTGCCTGACGCGTTTTGCAGCGTCGCGGGATCGGGGTAGAAGGCCGGACCTGTCCGAAAGATTGAGCATGAGCGACGTGATCAGCCGCCAAGATACGGCGGCGAGTGAGGCGGCGGCGAGCGAGGCGGCGGCGCTGAAGGACGAAATCCTCGCCCTTGTGGGCCGCTACGCCGAGCTCGCCCACGCGCCGGCGCCCTTCACGCCGGGTCGGTCCAACGTCGCCGTGTCCGGCAAAGTGTTCGGCGCGCCGGAGCTGCAGTCCCTCGTCGAGGCCTCGCTCGACTTCTGGCTCACCACCGGGCGCTTCAACGAAGCTTTCGAGCTGCGGATGCGCAAGTTCCTCGGGCGCCGCTACGTGCTGACCTGCAACTCCGGCTCCTCGGCCAACCTCCTCGCCGCCAGCGCGCTCTGCTCGCCGTTCCTGAAGCGGCCGATGAAGCCCGGCGACGAGGTGATCACCTGCGCGACCGGCTTCCCGACGACGGTCAACCCGCTCCTGCAGAACGGCCTCGTGCCGGTGTTCGTCGACGTCGACCTGCCGACCTACAACATCCGCGCCGACCGCATCGAATCCGCCATCACGGAAAAGACGCGGGCGATCATGGTCGCCCACACGCTCGGCAACCC
>CAXTFG010000066.1:0-16523 GCA_964243415.1 uncultured Beijerinckiaceae bacterium
CGCAATCCGCGAACCGGCGTGCATGTCGACGTCGAGGAGAAGGCGGTGCCTTTCTTCAAGACGGGCAAGGATATGCGCGAGCGCCTGAACGAAGGCTATCTCGGGTAGGTGGACGGTCGAGGGGTCGAGACGTGGCCAAGTTATTCAAGCTCTTGATCGCCATTCCTGTTGCTGTGCTGCTACTTGCGTTCGCCATCGCCAATCGGCAGCTCATTTCGGTGTCGTTCGATCCGTTCACCGACCCCGCCGTCTCGAGCGCGATCGTGACCGCTCCCCTCTTCGTTCTTCTCTTCCTCGCCTTGATCGTCGGGACGTTTCTCGGCGGCATTGCGACTTGGTTCACGCAGGGCACCAACCGGCGTCGCGCGCGTGTCGCCAGGGACGACGCCGAGCGCTGGCGTGACGAAGTTCGGCGCCTCCGCGAAGCACCGCCAACGGTCGTCCCGGCCGGGCGCGCTCTCGCTCGCCCCGGCGCTTAGCCGACGTCCATGAGCGCGATCGTCAAAATCTGCGGTCTCCGCGACGCGGAGACGCTCGACGTCGCGCTGGAGGCGGGGGCCGACATGGTCGGGTTCGTTTTCTTCGAGCCGAGCCCGCGTCACCTCCCGCTTGCGTCCGCGCGCGCGCTTGCCGCGCGAGTCGACGGTCGCGCCCGCAAGGTGGCCCTCACGGCTGACGCCGACGACGCGACGCTCGCCGCCGTAATCGAGGCTCTGGCGCCCGACCTCCTGCAACTCCACGGCGGCGAAACGGTCGACCGTGTTCGCACGATTCGTGCTCGATTCGGCGTGCCGGTCATGCGGGCGCTGGGCATCGCCGAGCCGGACGACCTTCGGCGTGCCGAACGCTTCGACGCCGTGTGCGACTCCCTGCTTTTCGACGCGCGCCCTCCGGCGGGTTCTCGTCGGCCCGGCGGAAACGGCACTTCGTTCGATTGGAAGATGCTGAACGGGCTGTCGGTGCGGCATCCCTGGCTTCTCGCCGGAGGCCTCAGGCGCGCCAACGTCGGCGAGGCGCTAAGGACGAGCGGTGCGCACGGGGTCGACGTGTCCTCCGGGGTGGAAAGTGCGCCCGGCGTCAAGGATCCAGCGGAGATCGCCGGGTTCATCGCCGCAGTGCGTGCGGTCGAGTCAGGTTCGCCCGTTAACTGACGAGCGAGGGGCACCTCGCCATAAGTCCGGCATCCGTCTATACCGGCCCACGTCAATGTTGCGCCGCAAACGCGACGTTCACTCAGGCGCGATCCTGCGAAGGGCCGACATGTCCGACTACGCATTGCCGAAGCCCGGAGCGTTGCCGTCGACGCGCTCGAGATTCCGGACGGCGCTGAAGAGCCAGTTTCAGGTGCTCTATGCGCTGATGATGCACGACATCAAGAGCCGGTTCTTCGGCAATGGGCTCGGCTACGTCGTCACCATCGTTTGGCCCGCGACGCACATCGCCGTGATCGTGCTGATCTTCGTATTCATGGGCCGTCCGGCGCCCTACGGCAGCAGCGCCTTGCTGTACGCCGCGACGGGCGTGCTGCCTTATATCGCCTGGAACTATATTTCGCGGTTCGTCTGCATCGGGGTGATCCAAAACAAGTCGTTCATGGCCTACCCGATCATCAAGCCGCTCGACATGATGCTGGCCCGGCTTGCTCTCGAGATCGTCAGCATCTTCATCATCACCGTGGCACTCGTCGGCATCATGGTCGTGTGCCAGGCGCCCGTCGTGCCGATCAACATGGGTGCGGCCGTGGCCGGCCTGCTGTCGGCCGTCTTCCTCGGCATCGGCTTCGGCGTATTTCATGGCGTGATCTGCATGATCCTGCCGCTATGGAACATCGTCTACGTCCTGTTCCTCATCGTCTTCTGGATCACGGGAGGCTTGGCCATCAATCCAGAGGCGCTGCCCGACCAGCTCGGTCAGATCGTGGCGTGGAACCCGCTGCTCCATAGCATCGAATGGGTCCGGACGGGGTATTACGCGGACTTCCCGGCGCATCTCCTCAGCAAGAGCTATGTGCTTTGGGTCGCGGGCGGCTCCTTGGTGCTCGGCCTCATCGGCGAGCGTTCGTTGCGTCGATTCCTGCTTTGACAACGCAGACACGGCGATGATCGCCCGCGGGACGGCATGATCGAGCTGCGCGACGTCCTCAAGTATTACCGCAACGGCGCCCACACCAAGGTGGTGCTCGACCACGTCTCGACCGTTTTCGAGCGCGGACATTCCTACGGCATCCTCGGAGTCAACGGCGCCGGCAAGTCCACCATGCTTCGTCTCATCGCGGGGACGGAACTGCCGAACTCCGGAAAGGTCAGGCGCGAGGCGAGGGTGTCATGGCCGCTCGGCTTCGCCTCCGCTTTCAATGCGCAGATGACGGGGCGCAACAACGTCACCTTCGCCGCGCGTGCTTACGGCCAAGACGTCCGGGACGTCCTTGATTTCGTCGAGGATTTCTCCGAACTCGGCGATTATCTCGACGTGCCGATCAAGACCTATTCGTCGGGCATGGCGGCCAAGCTGGCGTTCGGCCTCTCGATGGCGATCCAGTTCGACGTGTACCTCATTGACGAGACGACGGCCGTCGGAGACGCCCGGTTCCAGAAGCGTTGCGAGGAGGCGTTCGCCGCACGGCGCAACGTCGCCGACGTGATCATGGTCTCCCACCAGGTCGGCACCATCCGCTCGTATTGCGAACGCGGCGCAGTGCTCGTCGATGGCCGCCTCATGATGTTCGCCGACATCGACCAGGCCATCGACATTTACAACCGGCTGAACCGCTGACTGCTCGTCGATTGCACGCTGGCCGCGCTATTTGACGAATTTGACTTCGATGCCACGCTGAACGATGTGCGCCATCGCCATGGCGTCCCAATTGGTCATGCGCACGCAGCCGTGCGAGGCCGTCTTGTCGATGGCGGAGGGGTCCGGCGTGCCGTGCAGCCCATAGGTTGGCTTCGTCAGCGCGATGAAGACCAAGCCGACCGGATTGTTGGGGCCGGGCGGCAGCTTCAGCTTGCCCTTGTTGTCGCCCTGCACGAAATTCTTCTCGGGATCGTAGTAGTAGATCGGGTTCCAGGCGACGCCTCGTACCTTGTAAGTCCCCGACGGCGACGGCAATTCGCGGCTGCCGATCGTTGCGGGCACCGCGATCACGACCTGGTTTCTCGCGTCGAACCCGAGGATCTGGCTCTTCCCCTTGTCGACGATGATGCGTTTCAGCTTGCCGCGGATCGGCCTGGTGCCGGAAAGATCCGCCACGAGAATGCGGGTGCCGGCCTTGGTCAGGTCGAGGCCGGGGTTGAGCGAGCCGAGCAGGTCTTCGCCCATGTGGAACTTGGCGCCGATCTTCTGGGACACGTTGCGATAGCCGATCGTCTTCAGCTTCGCGAGTTCGCCGTAGTCCTTCGGCAGATCGGGAAAGAATGGGCCGGCAACGTCTTCGTCGGTCAGCACGTAGCTCTTCAGGACCGGGGCGCCGCTCTCGGCCAGGAGCGCGGCCCACGCCTCTTCATCGAGAGCCTTGGTCACCTTGAGATGCTTTCCGCCCTCGAATGTCTCGAGCGCGTGTACGAAATTGGCGCCGTCCTTGCCGTCGATCACGCCGGGCGAGGCGTTGACCCGGTCGAGCATGATCTCGGCGCGCAGGATCGCGTTGCTCACGCCCCCTCTCGCGGTGGGCCCATCGGTCAGTTTCGCATTGTTGACGAGGTCGATCGTGCTCGGCGAAGCATGCGGCGGTTCGGGCGCGGCGCTCTGCGCGAGCGCAGGCGCGAGGCCCGCGAGGAAAAGCGCGATAAAAGTCGTGGTCGCAGCTACCTTGGTCATTCGATACTTTCCCGATCGGAGCCTCAACGCCGATCCTGGGCGAAGGTGGCGACATCGCGACGAAATCTTCCCGTTTGCCTACAAACAAGCAGGTGGCGCAACGAAGAGCGTGCGCCGACTATTCGGCCTCGAGGGCCTTGCGCGCTTCTCGGAGGGCGTCGCGCTGCGTCTCTGTCACTTCGGGCGCCTTCAGCTCGAGCATCTCGAGCGCTTGGACGATTGCCTCCGCCACAACGAGGCGCATGTACCATTTGCGATCGGCGGGGATGACGTACCAAGGCGCGGCTGGTGTCGCGGTGCCGGCGATCGCCGCCTCGTAGGCTTTGCGGTAGTCGTCCCAACAGGCTCGCTCGCTGAGGTCGCTCGGCTCGAACTTCCAATTCTTTTCCGGCGTGTCGAGACGCTTGAGGAAGCGTTTCTTTTGTTCCGCGCGGCTGACGTTGAGGAAGAACTTCAGGACATGGGTGCCTTGCCGGCCGAGATAAGCTTCGTAGGCGGCGATATCGGCGATCCGGGCGCGCCAGAATCCATCCGCCTCGGCGAGGCTCGGCGGCAGATGGGAAGCGGCGAGAACCTTCTTGTGGACGCGCGCGATGAGCACGTCTTCATAGTGCGAGCGATTGAAGATGCCGATGTTCCCGCGCGCGGGAAGAGCCTGGCTGATCCGCCACAGGAAGTCATGGGCGAGGTCACGCGGCCCCGGCGCCTTGAACGAGGTGACGGAGACGCCCTGCGGGTTCACGCCGCTCATGACGTGCTTGATCGTCGAGTCTTTCCCGGCCGCATCCACGGCCTGAAACACGATGAGGAGAGACCACCTGCCGTCGGCGTAGAGCAATTCCTGCTGGGTGCTCAGCCGGCTGACACCATCGTCGAGAAGCGCGTGCGCTTGCTCTTTCCCGAAATCGTCGGGCAGATCGTCGGGGGCGTGATCGGCGAGATCGAACGACTGGCCCGAGGTGACGCGATACCGAGCGAGAACTTCTCTTACGCGTTTGTGGTCATCATTGAGCATTGCCGCGGTCACGCGCGTCGGTCCCTTCCGCCGCCCGAAGCGCGGCGGAGGCCGTAGGCTGGCGGTTGCGGCTACGTAAAAGCCCAGCCGGCGTACTTGTCGATGTCGATCTCGAGTTGGCGGACGAGATTTGTTGCCACCATGCGCTCACGATAGCGTCCCTGGTCATAAGCGAACCAGGCGATCTGGCTGAGCGGGCCGATGTTGCGTTTCGCCCAATCTCTGAAAGTCTTCGCATCGACATCGGCTACTTTAAAATAATTCAAAAAACCTTTTCGGGTAATGACAACCTGTATCGTGTGAGCTTCCCAAGGAAGCGCCAAGATCACGCCTTTAGAATTGTTCTCGAAGACAAAAAAGTTTGGTCTGCTCACGTCCGCCGCGGTGCCCTTCGACTTAGGAATGGCTAAAGGCACGCAGGCTATTTTACAAGCGGAGCAGGCAATTGCTGCTTCGCTTGTGGCTTCGCACGCTCCTGTGTCGCATCCGTCTCGGCCGGACAATCGAGCCGAAACGTCTCCGGGAGAAGTGCTCCGAGCGTGAAGCTGGCACCGATGCCGTCCGGGTTCACAGCGTGAACCGGTATAGTGGCACCGGCGAACTCGGCGAGCCGCTGGCGGCAGGCGCCGCAAGGCGTCAACGGGTGCGGACCCGAGCCGACGACGAGCGCTTCGACAATCCTGCGCTCGCCGGCCGCGATCATCGCCGCAATCGCTCCCGCTTCCGCACAGGTGCCGACAGGGAAGGATGCATTCTCGACGTTGGCGGCAGCGTAGACTTTCCCCGAAGCTGCCCGAACGGCCGCGCCGACGGCAAAATTCGAATACGGGGCGTATGCGTTCGCCCGCGCGGCAACCGCAGCCGCGAGAAGGTCGCTCGCCGGTCCGCTCACTCCGCCTCCCGCTGGCCAATTCCGCCCAGATTGCCTAGAAGGGCCGCCACCTTGCCGGGTCCGTGATGCGACCCGGCCCATTCGAGACCCCATGAAGTTCACGCTCAGCTGGCTGAAGGATCACCTGGAAACGCAGGCCGACCTCACCACCATCGCCGACACCCTGACGCGGATCGGACTCGAGGTCGAGCGCATGCATGACCCGGCAGCTTCTCTGCGCGGGTTCGTGGTCGCGAGCGTCATCGACGCCGGGCCGCATCCGAATGCCGATCGCCTGCGCGTCTGTTCGGTCGATGCCGGCACCGGCACGCCGATTCAGGTCGTTTGCGGCGCGCCAAACGCGCGGGCCGGCATGCGTTCCGTGTTTTCGCCGATCGGCACCTACATCCCCGGCAAGAAGGTCACGCTGGCGGCCGGCACGATCCGCGGCGTCGAGTCGAACGGCATGCTGTGCTCCGGCGCCGAACTCGGGTTGTCCGACGACCACGAGGGCATCCTCGACCTGCCGGCCGACGCGCCGGTCGGCGTTCCCTATGCCCGATGGGCGGGCCTCGACGACCCCGTCTTCGAAATCAACCTGACACCGAACCGCCCCGATGCCATGGGCGTGGCGGGCATCGCACGCGATCTCGCAGCTGCCGGCATCGGGACGGTCAAGACGACGCCGGTCGCGCCTGTGACTGTCCGCGACGCTTGTTCGGTGGACATCAGGCTCGACCTCGCCGTCGACGATGCCATGCTGGCTCCCGCCGTCGCGCTCCGCAGGGTATCGGGCGTCCGCAACGGGCCGAGCCCAGCTTGGTTGCAGGCCCGCTTGCGCGCGGTCGGGTTGCGTCCGATCAACGCGCTCGTCGACATCACCAACTTCCTCTCCCTCGACCGAGCGCGGCCGCTGCACGTGTTCGATGCCGGGAAGGTGCGCGGCGCGCTCGTCGTGCGTCGCGGTCGGCAGGGCGAGAGCCTGGAGGGGCTTGACGGCAAGCTCTACGCGCTCGACGAGAGCATGGTTGTGATCGCCGACGACAGCGGCCCCGTGTCGATTGCTGGGATCATGGGCGGACAGGCGACCGGCTGCGACGACGGCACGACGAATGTCCTGATCGAATCGGCGTTGTGGCATCCCGCGACGATCGCGGCGACCGGCCGCAAGCTCGGCATCTCATCCGACGCGCGCTACCGTTTCGAGCGCGGCGTCGACCCGGCCTTCTGTCTGCCGGGGCTTGATCTCGCCACGGCTCTCGCGCTCGACCAAGGCGGGGGAACGGCTTCGCAGGTTGAGCTCGCCGGCACCATCCCGCATCCGGACGTGCGTATCGCCTTTCCGCAAAGCGAGGTGCGGCGATTGACAGGGCTCGATTTGGCCGCCGTAGAGATCGAGACGATCTTGCAAGCGCTCGGCTTCGAGCTGGCCCGGTCGGTCGACAGTGCCGAGGTCATCAACGTCAAGGTGCCGTCGTCGCGGCCGGACATCTTCGGCAAGGCCGATCTCGTCGAGGAGATCGTCCGCATCGCCGGACTCGACCGTGTCCGGCCCCAACCCCTTTCGCGACCGAGCACCAGCGTTCCCGCGGCGACGCTGACCCCGTTGCAGCGGCGGACTCGCCAGGCCAAGCGCACACTCGCCACGAGCGGCTTCGTCGAGGCGGTGACCTGGTCGTTCGTCTCGCGACAGCAGGCCGAGCTCTTCGGCGATGGCCTGCCGGCGCTGCCGTTGGCCAACCCGATCGCCGCCGACCTGTCGGACATGCGCCCGAGCCTCTTGCCGGGGCTAGTCGCAGCCGCCGGGCGCAACGCGGCGCGCGGCTTCGCCGACGTCGCCTTGTTCGAAGTCGGCCAGATCTTTCGCGGCACGCAGGAGAGCGATCAGCGGGTTGCTGCGGCCGCCGTGCGCGCCGGTTCGGCGACGATGCGCGGTGCCGGACGGCACTGGTCGGGCGCGGCGGAGGTCGCCGGCGTGTTCGACATGAAGGCCGATGTGCTCAGTCTTCTGGCGTCACTCGGCGTGTCCGTCGGCGGCCTCCAGATCGTGCCCGGCGCAACCGCCGCGTTCCATCCCGGACGATCGATGACGTTGCGGTTCGGCCCGAAGTCGATTGTCGGCTTCGCTGGCGAACTGCACCCGCGCGTGCTGGCCGCCCTCGACCTCGGCGGTCCGGTTGCCGCCTTCGAGGTCGTGCTCGACGACATACCGCTGCCGAAATCGCGGCCGACAAAGGCCAGGTCGCGGCTCGACGTGTCGGATTTCATGCCCCTGACCCGCGACTTCGCCTTCCTCGTCGATCGGGGCGTGCAGGCGGGCGACATTGTGAAGGTGGCCCGGTCTGCTGATAAGGCGCTTGTCGCCGACGTGACGGTCTTCGACGTGTACGACGGTCCGGGCGTCCCCGACGGCAAGAAATCGGTCGCCATCGCGGCGACCATCCAGCCGAACGAAAGGACGCTGACTGACGTCGACATCGAGGCGGTGATGGCCAGGATCGTCGCCGACGTCGGCAGGAAAACCGGGGCGGTTTTGAGAGGATGACCGGTGTGCTTTATCTGATGTTGCGCTTGTTCGGAGCCGTCCTGCCCCTCGTCCTCTCCGCCGCCGTCGCCCATGCCCAGGCGAGCATCAACGAGTGCGAAAAGATCCAGGCCGCCGACGCCTACAACCAGTGTCTCGCCAAGTTCGGTCCGCCGTCGAAGTCACAGAACCTCGAGCCGGAGCGTCCGGGCGACGTCAAAGGGAGCAGCGAAGAGGCCGCGGCGAGCGCGGGCAAGGCGTCCGGCGCTCACGCCGGTCGGCGGCGACGCGGCTCGCATAAGGCTTCAGGTGGTCGTAAGCGGATCACGATCAGTGTCGGTCGCCGGCACAAATAGAGGACCCTAGATGCTGCCCTCGCGTCTTTGGACCGAGCTGACCTCCGCGGATATCGAAGCGGTCGACATGACCGCTCAGACCGTTGTTCTGCCGGTCGCCGCCGTCGAGCAGCACGGGGCGCACCTTCCGCTCGGGACCGACGCGTTCATCGCCGAAGGCTACCTCGCGCGCGTCAAAGGGCGGTTGCCCCCGGAACTGCCGGCGCTCTTTCTTCCGATCCAGATGATCGGCTGTTCCGTCGAGCACAGCGACTTCTCCGGAACGCTCAGTCTCGCCGCCCGCGTCGCCCTCGACGCTTGGGGCGGGTTGATCGACGCCGTGGCCCGGACAGGGTGCCGCAAGCTGGTCGTGATCAACTCCCATGGCGGCAATTCGGGTTTGATCGAGATCCTGGCGCACGATGCCAGGGCGAAGCATGGCATGCTCGCGGTCATCGCTTCGTGGCAGCGTTTCGGCTACCCGCATGGTCTCTTCTCCGATGCGGAACGTACGCACGGCATCCATGGCGGGCAGATCGAGACGGCGCTGATGCTTGCATTTCGGCCGGACCTCGTTCGATTGGACGCTGCTCGGGACACACCCTCGGCCAGCGTCGCCTTGGAAGCGAAGCGATGGTTGCGCGCGTTCGGTCGACCGACCGGCTTCGGCTGGATGGCGCAGGATCTTTCCTCGACCGGCGTCGTCGGCAACAGCGCTGCGGCGACGGCCGAAGCAGGGGAAGCTTGCGCCGAATTCGGCGCAAACGCCTTCGTCGAGCTTTTGAGCGAAGTGTCCGCCTTCGATCTCGCCGGCCTCATGGATCGAACGGCGAAGGTCTGAGCCGCCGAACGTGTCCCGCCTCTGGGTCAAACGCCTACGGCGATCCGAGGACGGCAGCTATTTCGCTGGCACCGGAGGCGCGGCAGGAGGAGCAGGCGCGGGAGGAATAGTTGGCGGAACGGCCGCCATCGTGGGCGGTGGCGGTACATCGCGCGCTGGCGGTGCTTCCCAGTTGAACATCCACGTTTCGGTCAGCGCCGTCGCGCCGGCTTTCAGATAGGCCCGCAGATCCGCCGTTTCACCCGACTGAAGTTCAACGTCCAGAGTGCCGCGAAAACCGCCGATGTAGGGGTGATACTGCGTGAAGGAGCGCAGGATGCGGCCCGTATTCGACGTGGCGACGATTTGCACCTGGGCAGGGGCATCCTTGTAATACTCGAGGTCGCCGCCGGCGAAATCGACGATGAAACGCTTCACGTTGGGGAGGTTCGGCTCGCTCGAGCCGAGCGCGCGCGCCGAGGTCTGAAAAGTGGCCACAACCTTGCCGTTCGGCGACAGGCTGTCGAGGTTGAGCGCCGACGTGATGGAGTACCCATAGCTGAGCGGCTTGCCCGGCTGCACGTCGTCCTTGGCGACCCAAGAGGCAACGATGTTATCGTTGCTCTCGTCGGCGGTCGGCATTTCGAACAGTTCGACATGCCCTTCACCAAGCTTGGTGCGCGGGGTCACCCAGTAGCTCGGCCGCAGATGGTAGGCGAGGTCGATATCCTCGTAATGGCTGAAGTCGCGATCGCGCTGCAGCAGGCCGAAGCCCTTCACGTCGCGGTCGAGAAACGCCGCTGTTTTGGCGATGACCGGGTTCCGCAAGGGCCGCCAGATCCACTCGCCGGTCCCCGTTTGGATCATCAGCCCATCGGAATCATGGAGTTCCGGCCGGAAGTCGTCGTGGTAGCGATGATCGTTCTCGCCGATGTAGAACATCGACGTCAGCGGCGCGAACCCGATCTTCACGCCGTTGCGGCGGGGGATCAGCGTGGCGGTGACGTCGATGACGCTGTCTTGCTTGGGGGAGCAATCGAACTGGTAGGCGCCCGTGACCACCGAGCTATCGAGCAGGGCGAAGATGGTCAGCTTGTCGACATCGGGCTTCGGCATCTCGATCCAGAACTCCCGGTAGAACGGGAATTCCTCCTCGTGAGTGCCCCCGGCAAGGGCCAGCCCGCGCGCGGACAGCCCATACATCTGCCCTCGCCCGAGAAAGCGGAAATAGCTCGAGCCGACGAAGGAAATGAATTCGTCCAGTTTCTTGGGTTCGTTGAGCGGCGCGCGGACTTTGAAACCGGCGAAGCCGAGATTGACGGGTAGCGGCTTGGCGAATTTGGTCGAGCCGTAATTGAATTCACTCGACTGGTAGGGGATCGGGGTCGGAATGCCATCGCGGATCGTGTTGATCACCACTGGACGCCGGTAGAGGTGACCGAGGTGGAACAACTCGAGATGGAACATACCGCTGGCGCCGAGCAACGCCTTCGAGTCGCGAAACT
Organism: uncultured Beijerinckiaceae bacterium; assembly: GCA_964243415.1. Taxonomy (GTDB): domain Bacteria; phylum Pseudomonadota; class Alphaproteobacteria; order Rhizobiales; family Beijerinckiaceae; genus RH-AL1. The sequence continues at coordinate 10,887 of CAXTFG010000066.1, forward strand.
CGATTTGCCGCCAACGATCGTAGTCCAGCTTGGTGATGTCGTCGGGCAAGGTTGGCAGCTGCCCTTCGTATGGAATGGAAGCGAGTTGGGTGGCGCGCTGGACCACCTCGTCGTAGCTGAACCGGAGCGCTTGCGGAGGACGGGCTGTTTGCGCCCCGGAGGGCGCTGCCGCGACGGACACTCCGGCGCTCAAGGCGCCTTTGACGATCGCGCGACGGTCAAAAATCGGAACACTCCAACGTTGGGCCACGGCATCGGCATCGGCAGCGACGCGGCGACCCGTAGCGAGCTTCGTTCGAGGCGGCAAGCCCGGCGCTCCCGGCGAATAGGTCGGGCCGCCGCAATTGAGCCAAACTCGCCGCGTCTTCTCGCCTCCTCGGCCACGCGGGTAATCCTCGGCCGCTCGGACCAGCTCCGCTCAAGCTCAGGGCGCGACAATCCCGAGCGCTTGGGGTAGAAGCATCGGCGGTTGCGAGCGGAGGCCGGCAAGTCACGTGTGGACTCAGACGCTTAGCTTCAGCCCATACGCGAGCCGGCATGCTTTAGTCATCGATCAAGGGGTCGAGCCCGCGATCGAGATGGACGGCGAGCGCCACACCTTCTTCGATCATCGTCGCGTCTCAATACGCTGGCTGTGCGGGACCTGCCTTACCGGATTGATGGGTGCGGCGCTGATCGGATCGACGATCTATGCGGCGCTCGACTACGAGGCGAACTTCGCCGAGCAGCCACGACCCGCGATGCCGACCGCGAAAGAGGTCGGCGAGGCCGGCCTCAATCCCCACAAAGGCGACCGCCTTGTCAAACCGGTCGACATCGTCGCCGCGAAGCAAAGCTTTCGCGTCGCCACGCCAACGAAGATCGGCGAACGGGAGATTATGCGCATGCATGATTTCTCTCGGGTCGAGACGACTTTGCTGACGGCAACCGCGGGCTTCGCTGACGAGGTTCCGCCCTTCAACCCGCTGAAGGTGCTGGCAGACGCTCGCGCGCCGGTCGAAGCTGCGCCCGAACCGGTACAAGACGACGCCGAATTCACCTGGTCGATACGGGATTTCTCTCCGCAGTCCCTGAGTGCGACGGTCCTCCTCTCCTCGGACGAGGTGCAGGCGCAGGTGGCCGAACACGTCAAGACGTCGCTCGCGGCAGGCAACCGTCCCTTCGTGCTGCCCTCGCAGCTTCTGCTTATGCGAACCAGTCGCGCCGACGCGATCGGAGCGCTGGCCTATGCCAATGCCGACGACGGATTTGGGGGCCGCTCGCCGTTCTCGTCGATCGTCGTGCGCATGGTGCCGGAGAACGAAACGGTGGTGCCCCGCTCGCCGACACCGTCGGAGGGCGCGCAGGCAGACGAGAAGCTTGTCACGCTCCATCATGGCGAGTCGCTGCAGAACGTGCTGCTGAACGCCGGCGTCGGCCGTTCGACGATCGTGACCATCGTCAGCAATCTCGACAACCATGACGGGCAGCAACCCGTCGCGGATGGCCGTCGCGTCAAGCTCATGTTCAGCGAGACCGGCATCGCCGCCGCGCCGAGGGTGCTCTCGCGCCTTCAGGTCTATGCCGACGAGAAGCTCGAAACGACGGTCGCGCTTCGCGACGACGGCTCCTATGTCAAGCTCGCCGGATCCGCCGGCGCGGCTCCGCAGCAGAAGGCTTCTCCCGGCGACGACGACGATGCCGGCGGCATGCGCCTCTACAATGCTCTCTACGAGACGGCGTTGAAGCAGGAGATCCCGAAGCCGGTCATCGACGATCTCGTCCGCGTTTTCGCCAACGACGTCGACTTCCAGCGCGCTGTTTCCGGCGGCGACTCGTTCACAGCGTTCTACCAGGACGGCGACGAGGAAGGCGGCGGCCCCAACGAGCTGTTGTTCGCCTCCATCACCACGCGCGGCGAAACCTACCGTTACTACCGCTTCCAGACGCCGGACGACGGCACGATCGACTATTATGACGCCAACGGCCGCTCGACCCGCAAATTCCTCGTCCGCGCGCCGATGCTGACGTTCAAGATCACCTCGGGCTTCGGTCTGAGATTCCATCCCATTCTTGGTTATACGCGCCCGCACACCGGCGTCGATTTCGCCGCTCCGATCGGCTCCCCGATCTTCGCCGCCGGCAACGGTACGATCACGCAGGCCGGGTGGAGTTCGGGTTATGGGCGGCGCATCGAGATCGAGCACGCCAACGGCTACGTCACCACCTATAACCACATGTCGGGCTTTGCCCGAGGCGCCAAGGAAGGTGCCCGCGTTCGCCAGGGTCAGGTGATCGGCTACCTCGGCCAGACCGGCCTCGCCACCGGTCCGCACTTGCACTACGAAGTCCTGGTCAACGGCCATTTCGTCGACCCGATGCGGGTCAAGCTCGCCCGCACGCGCGAGTTCGACGGTCGCATGCTGGCGCTCTTCACGAAGGAGCGCGACCGGATCGACGACCTGCTTGCCCATGCGCCGAATGCTCGAGCGCAAGTCGCCGCGCAAAGATAGCGTCAGCGGGCAAGGCCTCCATCTCGGCCACCCCATCCCTATATCGGTGGTGGGAGTCCGGTCATGAACAAAGCTGTCGTCTCGTCACCGAAAGCCGCCGTCGCGCCGACACGCCTGCCGATCATCGGCATGCATTGCGCCTCCTGCGTGCGCCGGGTCGAGACGGCCATCGGCGAAGTGCCGGGAGTTGCGTCCGCAGTGGTCAGCTTGGCGACGGAGCGGGCCGATCTCGCGCTCGATCCGGCGGTTGATCGCACCCGCGTCATGAGTGCCGTCGAGGCTGCCGTTGCGAAGACGGGTTTCGCCGTTGCCTCGCGCCGCATAGAAATCGGTGTCGCTGGCATGCACTGCGCATCCTGCGTTCGTCGCGTCGAAGGTGCTCTGGGCGCGGTTCCCGGCGTCCGTTCGGCAACGGTCAATCTCGCGACGGAGCGCGCCACGGTGGAAGCGGCCCCGTGGCTGGATCCGACCGTGCTCGACGCGGCCGTCGCGTCCACCGGCTTCACCGCGCACGGGCTCGTCGATCAAAGTATCGAGGCACGTGCCGCCGCCAAGGCGAGCGAGGGTGCCGCGTTGAAACGCGACCTCGTCGTCGCTGCCTTGCTCACCTTCCCTGTGGTCCTGATCGAGATGGGCGGGCACCTCCTTCCGTGGCTCCAGCAAGGTCAGGGCGGACCCGCGCTCCGTCTGTTGTCGTTCCTGCTCACGAGCGCGGTGCTGTTCGGACCCGGCCTGCGCTTCTTCCGAGCCGGGCTTCCCGCGCTGTGGAATCGCGCACCGGACATGAACTCTCTCGTCGTGCTCGGCGCGACGGCGGCGTGGGTCTACTCGACGATTGCCACGTTCATGCCGCAACTGCTCCCGCGCGGGGCCGCGCAGGTATATTTCGAAGCGGCAGCCGTCATTGTGACCCTCATTCTCCTCGGGCGAACGCTGGAAGCCCGCGCCAAGCGCCGTACGGGCGCGTCCATCGAAAAGCTGCTCGGGCAACGCGCCCGGAGCGCGCAGGTCGAGCGTGACGGGGAGTTCGTCGACGTTGCGACCGACCTCGTGCGCGTCGGCGACCTCGTGCGCGTTCGTCCTGGCGAGACCGTGCCGGTTGACGGAGTCGTCCGCGAGGGAACGTCGAGCATCGACGAATCGATGCTTACGGGGGAGCCGATCCCTGTCACCAAAGCGGCGGGCGCGCGCGTCACCGGCGGGACGATCAACGGCACCGGCAGTTTCATCTTCCGCGCTGACAAGATCGGGGCAGAGACCGTGCTGGCGCAGATCATCCGCCTGATCGAGGCGGCGCAGGCCGCCAAGCTCCCGATCCAGGCGCAGGTCGATCGCGTCACGCACTGGTTCGTGCCGGCCGTGATGGCGGCGGCGCTCCTGACCTTCATGTGCTGGATGGTGTTCGCTCCGGCACCGGCATTACCGTCCGCGCTGGTCGCCGCAGTGGCCGTGCTGATCGTCGCGTGCCCGTGTGCGATGGGGTTGGCGACGCCCGTGTCCATCATGGTCGGGACGGGCCGTGCCGCTGAGCTCGGCGTGCTGTTTCGCAATGGCGAAGCGCTGCAGACCTTGCGCGACGCGCGCATGGTGGCCTTCGACAAGACGGGGACGTTGACGCGAGGCCGTCCGACGCTGACAGATGTCAACACCGCGCCGGGCTTCGACAGGGCCGGCGTGCTCGCGCTGGCGGCGGCCGTCGAGGCCGCTTCCGAGCATCCGCTCGGGACTTCGATTGTTGCGGCTGCGCGGGACGAAGGTCTTGCCGTCGCCCAGGCGCGGGACTTCGTCGCGCAGCCTGGCTTCGGCGCGACCGCAGTCGTCCAGGGTCTGAAGGTGGAGGTCGGTGGCGACCGGATGATGGCGGATCGCGGGATCGACGTCGCGCTGCTCGCCGGGGAGGCGGCGCGATGGGGGATTGACGGTAAGACCTGCGTCTTCCTGGCGGTGAACGGCAAGCTTGCCGCACTTCTCGCCGTCTCCGACGAGATCAAGTCGACGAGTGCCGCCGCGGTGGCGAGGCTGCATGCGCTCGGCCTTGAGACGGCGATGCTGACCGGCGACACTCAGCGCGCAGCCGCGGTCGTAGCGGGTCGGCTCGGCATTGACCGAGTCGTCGCCGGTGTCCTGCCTGACGGAAAGGTCGATGCCTTGCGCGAGATCGGCGCGAACGGCCATGTCGTTTTCGTCGGCGACGGCATCAACGATGCGCCTGCTCTCGCCGCCGCCGATATCGGGATCGCGGTCGGCACGGGGACGGATGTCGCGATCGAGAGCGCCGACATCGTGCTCGCCTCGGGTGATCTCGCCGGGGTCGCCACGGCCATTGCCCTGTCGCGCGCCACGCTCCGCAACATCCGCCAGAATCTCGCCTGGGCGTTCGGCTATAACGTCGTGCTGATCCCGATCGCTGCGGGCGTTTTCTATCCGCTCATCGGGTTATCGATGTCGCCTATGCTGTCGGCAGGCGCGATGGCGTTGTCGAGCGTGTTCGTGCTGCTCAACGCCCTGCGATTGCGGCGTTTCACGCCGCAGTGGGCTGACGCCAAGCGGGTTTGACTTCGCGATAAGCCGTGACTAGGCCGTCATGGGACGGCGGGGCTGGGATGCGGGTCCTTCGACGCCGTCCAGTGGAGACGCGATTTCGATGCGCACGACCATCTTCGCGACGGCTCTCTTCGCGACGGCCATCGCGCTGGCGACAGCCGTTCCCGCAGCCGCCCAACCGCGGTCGAGCGAGCTGAGGTGTACCGTTGCCGGGGGCTTCGGGTTCTTCGTGGCGGGCCAACGAGCAGCCAATTGCGTGTACTATCGCGCCGACGGCATCGTCGAATTCTATGTCGGTTCCTCGTCGCGGGTCGGTGCCGATATCGGACCGTTGAACGCACAGCGGCTGGCCTTCAAGGTGCGTACGGCCGGTCCTCCGACGCCGGGGGCACTCCAGGGCGACTTCGTGGGAGCGGCGGTCGGCGTCTCGATCGGCGAAGGCGCGTCGACGGAAGCCCTGGTCGGGGGCGCCGGCGGCGGAGCGACGCTGCTGCCGATCGACTACCCTTATTACACCGGCTTGAACGTCACCGCCGCCTTTGGCGTGCTGCACCTGCAATATGCTGGCAGCGAGCCCCACGCGCTGCACGAGCGTTACTGA
>CAXTFG010000067.1:0-16191 GCA_964243415.1 uncultured Beijerinckiaceae bacterium
TCGACGAACTTGTAGGGACCGGCGCAGACGGGTGCCGTCGAAAACTTGTCGCCCAATGCTTCCGCGGCCTTGGGCGACACCAGCATGCCGGCGCGATCGGTGAACTGCGACAGCAGCGGCGCGAACGGCTGCTTGAGCTGGATGGCGAAGGTCAGATCGTCGATCACCTCGACGCTGTCGATCGGTGCGATCTCGCCCCGTCGTTGCGACCCCGGCATCTTAAGATGACGCTCGATGCTGTACTTGGCCGCTTTCGCGTCGACCTTCTCGCCGTCCTGGAACAGGACGCCCGGCCGGAGCACCATCGTCAGCGTTTTCTCGTCGGGCGACAGGGTCCATTTCGTCGCGAGCTGTGGCACGGGTTTCAGGTCCGGGCCGATGTCGACGAGCTTGTCGCACAGCGCCGCGAACACCATGCGGCTCGTGAACGTCCGCGCCAATGTCGGGTCAAGCGCGTCCGGATCCTCCATCAAGCCGAAGTGCAAGGTTTGGGCGTGGAGGGGCGTCACGAAATGAAGTGCCATACAAGCCGCCGCGATCAGCGCGGATGCGGTCAGACGCATTGATGTTCCTTGTCGGTGCGACGGATGGGCAATCGCCCGATTCCTGGCAGCCTTGATCCACGTTGCATGCCACGGGCATGTTTCCGGCCGCCTGCGGCTCCGTCCGCGCTCAGAAGCCCATCGCGCAGCCGTCCTTGCGAGGATCGCTGCCGCCGACGAGGCAGCCGCGCTGGTGGTCGATCAAGATGGCCTGACCCCCGCCGTGCGGCTTGCGGATCACGTTGACGGCATGGCCAAGCCGAACAAGCTCTTCTTTCGTAGTGCCGGGAATATTTTCCTCGATCTCGACCGCGCCGGCGTTAGGGAAGATCCGCGGCAGATCGAGGGCCTGCTGCACATCGAGATCGTAGCGGAAATGGTTGTCGAGGAACCAGCTCTGGCCCATCGGCTGGAAATGACCGCCCATGACGCCGAACGGCATGACGGCCCTCCCGCCCTGCATCACCATGCCGGGGATGATCGTGTGCAGCGGGCGCTTGCGCGGGGCGATGCAGTTGGGATGACCCTCCTCCATACGGAAACCGAAGCCACGGTTCTGCAGCATCACCCCGGATTTCTCGGCTAGAATTCCGGTCCCGAAGCTGAAGAAAAGCGAGTTGATGAACGAGCAGGCGTTGCCCTCGCCGTCGACGACGCAGAGATAGACGGTGTCCTTGTGGCGTGGCAGCCAGTCGGCCCTGCCGGCCGGCGGCAGTTCGGACAGGGCGCGTGTGTCGTCGATGAGGCCGCGCAGCTTATCGAGATAGGGCTGCGAAGTCAGGCGGGCGACCGGCACGTCGGCCTGTGAAGGATCGGCGAGAAAAGCGTCGCGATCCCGGTACACCAGCCGCGCCGCCTCGATGTGGCGGTGCAGGCGCTTGGTGGAGAGCGGGTCGGTCTCCGGCTCGAACCCTTCCATGATGCCGAGAAGCATGAGCGCGTGGAGCCCGGAGCCGTTCGGCGGACACTGGAACACCTCCATGCCGTTCCAGACTTTGGAGATCGGTGTCACGAACTCAGCCCCTGTCTTCGCTTCGGCGAAGTCCTGCTCGGTATGCAGGCCGCCGAGCGCGCGCAATGTCGCGACGATATCGGCGGCAACCGGCCCCTCGTAGAAGGCGGCGGCGCCTTTCTCGGCGATCGCGCGCAACGTCCGGCCGAGTTCCGGCTGGACGAACCGGTGCCCGATGGGCGGCGCTTCTCCCTTGACGAGAAAGCGGCGGGAGGACGCCTCGTTGGCCCTCAGCTTCTCCCTGCTGAACAGCCAGTCGAAGTGCACGCGCGGAGCAATCGGCCAGCCGTCCTCGGCGCAGCTGATGGCGCGCTCGAATAGCGAGCCCCAGCTGGCCCGGCCGTGAGTGCGATGCAGGGCTTCCCACGCGGACACTGCGCCGGGCACGGTCACGCAATGGGGGGACGTCAAACTCAATTCCTTCACGCCTGCTTCGTGTAGTGCAGCGAGGGTAGCGGCGGCGGGCGCCTTGCCCGAGCCATTCATCGCGATGACCTTTTCGGTCCCAGCAGGCGCGTACAGGCAGAAGCAGTCCCCGCCGATGCCGGTGCTCTGCGGCTCGACCACGCCCAGGACTGCGCAGGCCGCGATGGCTGCATCCATCGCGTTGCCGCCGGCCCGGAGGACATCCAGCGCGGTCAGGGTCGCAATGGGCATCGAGGTCGCGGCCATGCCGCCCGTGGCAAAGGCCGGAGACCGGCCCGGGGCGTGGAAAGATCGCGTCATTGTACCCTCATCCTTTCGACCGGGTCCGCGCGGCGAAGCTCACTCGTTGCGAGCGTCAACGCACCGCGCCGACATGCGTCACCGCTGCGGTTCGATCAAGCTCGCGATTGCCGTACCGCTCGGCTTGTGAGCACGGGGCAACGCTCTTTCCGATGGGAACTAAAGCCCGTCGCGTCGCGCATGTCCGTACGATCCGGCCACCAGCCCGCCGAGCGTCAGCGTTGACACAAAAGTCATATGTCTTATAGAGGTCTTCTTAACCTGGAGAGAAGCGAAATGGGAGTTCCGCAGCTTCTTGTGCACGACCACAAGGACACGGTGGGCGTGGTGGTCGTCGAGGATCTGAAGGCCGGAACAGACATGCTCTGCGTCGTGACCCACGACAATTCCGACTTCAAGCTCACAGCAAAGCAAGATATTCCGATCGGCCATAAGGTGGCGCTCAAGGATATCACGTCAGGCGACACGATCTGGAAGTACGGCCAGGATATCGGCAAGGCGATCGCGAATATCCGCCAAGGCGAGCACGTGCACGTCCAAAACGTCAAGACGAAGCGGTGGTGAGAGAGCGATGTCCGTCAAGGCTATGATCAATCACGAGGTTTCTTCGCCTTTCGTCGGCGGCGCGACCGACCAGCTCACCACCAAGGCATCGCCTTCGAAGCGCGCCTCCGCTGACTACAGGTCCGCCACTTTTATGGGCTGGCGCCGCGAAAACGGGCGCGTCGGCGTGCGTAACCACGTCATCCTCCTCCCTCTCGACGACTTGTCGAACGCAGCCTGCGAGTCCGTCGCCAATGCGATCAAGGGGACGCTCGCCCTGCCGCATTCGTACGGGCGACTCCAGTTCGGCGAGGATCTCGAACTGCATTTTCGCACGCTGATCGGCATCGGATCCAACCCCAACGTGGCCGCCGTGATCGTCATCGGCATCGAGGACCAATGGACGAACCGCGTTGTCGAGGGCATCGCCAAGACCGGCAAGCCGGTGGTGGGCTTCGGCATCGAAGGCTTCGGCGACATCGCGACCGTTTCGAAGGCGAGCTATCAGGCCAAGCGCTTTCTGCAATGGGCGACGGAGCTCCAACGCGAAGAGTGTAAAATTTCCGAACTTTGGGTCTCGACCAAATGTGGAGAGTCGGACACGACCACCGGGCTCGCGTCCTGCCCGACCGTTGGCAACATGTACGACAAGCTGATCCCAAACGGCATCTACGGGTGCTTCGGGGAAACCTCCGAGATCACCGGTGCCGAGCATCTCGCTAAAGCGCGCGCCGCTACGCCGGAGATCGGCGAGAAGTGGTTCAAGATGTGGCAGTCTTACCAGGACGACGTGATCGAGGCGCACAAGACGGATGACCTTTCGGACAGCCAGCCGACCAAAGGCAACATCGTTGGCGGTCTGACGACCATCGAAGAAAAGGCGATGGGCAACCTCGAGAAGATCGGCCGCACGTGTACCTATATCGACGCGCTTCAGCCGGCGGAAGCGCCGGCCAAGGGGCCGGGCCTCTACTATATGGACACGTCTTCCGCGGCCGCCGAATGCGTGACCTTGATGGCGGCTGCGGGCTACGCGGTCCACACCTTTCCGACCGGGCAGGGCAACGTCATCGGCAACCCGATCCTGCCTGTGATCAAGATTTCCGGAAACCCGAAGACGCTGCGGACCATGGGCGAGCACATCGATGTCGACGTCACGGGCATCCTGCGCCGCGACATGACGCTCGAGGAAGCCGGCGATGCGTTGATCGACATGGTGGTTCGCACCGCGAATGGACGCCTGACCGCGGCCGAGTCGCTGGGCCATCGCGAGTTCGTGATGACCAAGCTCTACCGCAGCGCTTAGGCGGCTCGACGGAGCACGCCGACGTGCTCCGATGCCCGCCGCTCCGGCGGCATGTCCAGCGAGACGAGGGGCCATGAACAACCTTACCGTCTCCGCCGTCGAGGACCTTGTCAGCCAGGCCCTGATCCGGTGCGGGACAAGCGACGCCAACGCGCGAAGCGTCGCGCGCGCCCTCGTCCGTGCCGAAGCAATCGGTTTGAAAGGCCACGGACTGTCTCGCGTCGCGAGCTATGCCGCGCAGGCCAAGAACGGGAAGATCGACGGTCATGCCAAGCCGGCCGTCACGCGTCCCAAGCCCGCTATCCTCGCGATCGACGCCGCGCACGGCTTTGCCTATCCGGCGCTCGACATCGTGCGCGGCGCGCTGCCCGACATCGTCCGCGCGCAGGGCGTCGGCGTCGCGGCCGTCCGGCGCTCCCATCATTGCGGCGCGGCCGGCCTGCCCGTCGAAGACCTGGCGCAAGCCGGGCTCGTCTCCCTCCTGTTCGCCAACACGCCTGCCGCGATGGCGCCATGGGGCGGCCGGACGGCCGTGTTCGGCACCAACCCGATCGCGTTCGCCTGCCCACGCGCCGGTGGCCCTCCGATGGTCGTCGATCTGTCCTTGTCGAAGGTGGCGCGCGGCAACATCATGGCGGCCAAGCAGCGGGGCGTTCCGATCCCGGAAGGCTGGGCGCTCAATGCGGAGGGCAGGCCGACGACCGATGCGAATGCAGCGCTGGCCGGCACGATGGTGCCGCTCGGCGATGCAAAGGGCACGGCCCTCGCGCTCATGGTCGAGATCCTCGCGGCCGGCCTCACCGGATCGAACTACGCGGCCGATGCTTCGTCGTTCCTCGACGACAAGGGCGGTCCGCCCGGGACGGGTCAGCTGATCATCGCTCTCGACCCCCAAGCGATCGGCGGCGATGCGGCTCTCGATCGCTTCGAGGCGCTCACCTTTGCAATCTCGGAGCAGTCGGGGGCCCGCGTTCCCGGCGGGAAACGTGCTGCCCTCTGGCAGCAAGCTCTGGAGGCTGGCCTCGCCGTCGACACTCAAGTCGTCGACACCATCGCTGCGCTCTGACGTGAGCGCGGCCGCACCGGTGTGCGTCAGGCCGCCGCTGCAGCGAGCAAGCTGCCGCCCGGGCTGACGATCGTGAAGCCGACGGGCTTGGTCCCGACCTCGATGGCACCGCTCGGCTCGAGCCTAACAATCGTGTAGCGCGACATAGTCAGGTCGGAGGTCTGCGGGCAGTCCTCGCGGAAATGCGCGCCGCGGCTGTCGGTCCGCGCCAGGGCCGCCGCGCAAACGGCGCGGCTGACTGCCACGAGGTTTTCGAGGTTGAGGCGGTCCATCCAGGTCAGGTTGTAGCGTCTGTCGCCGTCCGGCACCCCGGCATCCCCGATCGCGCGCGTCAATTCATCGAGCGCGCCCAATCCGCGTGCCAGACCTTCCGCGGTCCGCAGGATGCCGACGTCCTCCCACATGGTCTCGTAAAGCGCGTCTCGGATCGCGACGAGATCGACTGCCCGGCGCGCGAAGGGAGCGAAGGCGCGCTCCATGGCGGCCTCGATCGCAGCCGGGTTCGGGTGGGCCAGGGCGCTGCGCCGGTCGAGAGCGCGCGCCATCGCGGATCCCGCGATCCCGCCGAAGACGGTCGAATTGGCGACGCCGTTGCCGCCGAGTCGGTTGGCGCCGTGCACGCCGCCCGTGTCCTCACCGGCCGCATAAAGCCCCGGCATTTCCGTCCGGCATGCGCCGTCGAAGACGATGCCGCCCATCATGTAATGGGCGGTCGGCACCACCTCGACGAGACCGCCAGCGAGATCGAACCCGCAATCGGCGCAACGCTCGACCATGCCCTTGAAGCGCCGGCGCACGTCGGCGGGACCGAGGTGGCTCATCTTGATGTAGACGCCACCGTTCGGCGTGCCCCCGCCTTTGCGGAGTTCGTACATGATCGATCGGCTGACGACGTCTCGCGTCGCGCGTTCGCCGCGTTCGTCGTAGTCGGCCATGAACCGCCGCTCGTTCTTGTCGAGCAGCCAGCCGCCGGCGCCGCGCAGGCCTTCTTCCAGCACCGTGCCCGTCATGCGGGTGCCGGCGCCGGCGAGGAGCCCAGTCGGATGGAACTGCACCATCTCCATGTCGCGCAGGGTGAGACCGGCCCGCAACGCCATTGCCATGCCGTCGCAGGATTTGTCGCCCGACGGCGTATGGTATTTGTACATGGTCGGGCCGCCACCCGTCGCCAGCAGCGTTGCCCGCGCCCGCACGAGCACGGGCGCGCCGGTGCGCATGTCGAGCATCAGCACGCCGGCGAGCCCCGATCCGTCCGCGGCCGGGATCAGGTCGAGGGCGCGATGATCTTCGAGGCGGCGGACATCGCGCCGCCAGACCTGCTCGGACAGGCGATTGATGATCTCGATGCCGGTCAGGTCGCCCTTGTGCACCGTGCGGTCGAAGGTCTGGCCGGCGAACGCCTTCTGATGGACGCTGCCATCGGGGTTGCGGTCGAAAAAGCAGCCGAGCTCGGTCTCGAGCTCGCGGATGCGAACCTGGGCTTCGGTGACCAGCGTCCAGGCGAGGTCCTGGTCGTTGAGCCACTTGCCGCCCTCGATCGTGTCCATGAAGTGCCGCTCGGTCGAGTCACCCGGTGCCAGCGCGACGTTGTAGCCGCCCTGCACCATGCGCGTGCAGCCGCATTTGCCGAGCAGGCCCTTGACCGCGACCGTCACGTCGAGGTCGGGATCGGCCTTCTTGGCATGCAACGCGGCGAAGAGGCCTGCGCCGCCCGAGCCCAGGATCAGGATGTCGGTTTCGATCTGCGTCAAGCCGGCCATCACAGGGCTCCGAGGCTGTCCAAAATAGCGTCGCGCCGGCCGGCGACGTCGCGTTGGACGTCGGCGAAGAGCGATCCGCCGTGCGCATCCATGCCGACGAGCAGCGGCCCGAAGGCGCGGATGCGGAACCGCCACAGGCTTTCGGGATGGAGGTCGTCCATGTCGACATCCTCGATCCGCTCTATCCAGGTCGTCTCGAGCGCCGCAGCGCCGCCGACGATGGCGAGATAGGCGCCCCCGAGATCGGCGAAGGCCTTAAGCGTTTCAGGTCCCATGCCGCCCTTGCCGATGATGAGGCGGACGCCATTCTGCTCCATCAACGCGCGGGTGAAGCGCTCCATGCGCATCGAAGTCGTGGTGCCGATGCAGAACGGCGCGTAGCCGACCGGGGCCTGCGGCGAGACCGGGACGCGGTGGACGTTTGGCGCCGTATGAATCACGGCCTGCCCCTGCAGGTCGAGACGGGTCGTGCGACCGCGCTCGAATATGTGGATGAGCGTCGCGTCACGGATGCCGTAGAGCGTCTTCTCCAGCGTCACCGAATCGCCGACGCGCAGGCTTCGCGCCTGCTCCGGGCCGATCGGCATCTCGAACGTATGATGCGCCATGGCGCCGATCCTTCAGGAGAAAGTGATGCCGCCGGGCGTGATCGTGGCCCGCGCGCGGCGGGCCGAATGGCACTGGATGTTTACCGCAACCGGGTTCTGGGTGATGTGGGTCGCGGCGACCTCGACATGCACCGCGAAGCTCGTGGAGCGACCGCCCAAGCCTTGCGGTCCGATACCGAGTTCGTTGACGGCGCGCGACAGCTCCTCTTCGAGCTTCGCGCCGTCCTCGTCCGAGCAGGCGGTGCGCAGCGGCCGCGTCGCGGCGATCTTGGCGAGATGCATGCAGAGATCCGACGTGCCGCCGATCCCGACGCCGACGATCGTCGGGGGGCAAACCCGGCCGCCGAGTTCGATGACCTTCTCGATCACGAAACGCTTGACCGCTTTGATACCGTCGGCAGGAAGCAGCATCTGGAGAAAGGAGCCGTTCTCGGACCCCGACCCCTTAGGGATCATCTCGATCGAGACCGTCTCCGGCTGCTCGTCGAAATCGACGTGAATAATTGGCACGCGGATGCCGCACGACGTCTGCTCGTTCTTGCGGGTGATGGGATGGACGACGGACGAGCGCAGCGACGCCTCGCGGGTGGCCCGCTCGCAGCCTTTCCTGATCGAGGCCTTCATCTGTGCTCCATCGAACTCGACTCCGCGGCCGATCACGACGTTGTAGATCGGAATGCCCGTATCCTGGCAAAGGATGTTGTTGGTCCGCTCGGCAACCGCGATGTTCTCCACCATCGTCCCGAGGATCGTACGACCCGTCGCGTTGGTTTCGGCAGCCACGAGCTGTTTGAATCCGGCCTTGATGTCGGGCGGCAGCAGCTTCAACGCCCTGATGTAGAGATCCTTGCAGACCTCTTCGATCTCATGTGGGTCGAGCTGCACGTTTGGTCTCCCTCGATCGATGTCGGATAGGCTGAGCTAAAGCGCGTTGAGTAGAAACAGAAGCCCCACCGCGAGTGAGCCGGCGACGCAACCCGAGACGACGACCGCGGTGCGTTCTCGAAAGGAGAGCCATTCGAGGGCAAGCACGCGCAGGCCCAGAACCATGTGCAATGCGAGCGCCGACACGAGGCCCCATTCCGCGATCCTGACGGGCCAATGATGCGTGAGTGCGAGAAAGCTCTGCAAGGCGTTCGCGCCGCCGAGCGCCGTGCCGAGCGCGATGAAATGCAGGGGCAGGAACACCGCCAATGCCACGCCCGACAGGCGGTGGAGAAGCGCGGCGAGAAAGCCGGGTCGCAGGTGAGTTTCACGGATCATGCGAGATAGACGGCAAGAGCAGCCCGCGTGCCGAGCGTGAACAGCAGGGCCGAGAAGGCGACCATCGCGACATCGAGCGATGGGCCGCGCCAGCGCAGCCATTCGCGCAGGATGGAGCGCAGGCCGATCGGGGCGTGGACCGCCGCCGCGACCACGAAGAGGAGATAGAACAGGAGAAAGCCGACATTTCCGTGCGTGCGCTCGAGGATCGCGCCGGCGCTCAGCCCGCTGCGGACCGCGTAGATGATCGTCACGAGATGGACCGTGACGGCGAAGGCGAGCACGAAAGCGGTGCCGCGTTGGGCCAGGTACAGGATCGGACTCACCGACGGTGCCCTCGGACGGCGCGCGTCAGGGTCGCCCGTTTCAGGCCGGCGATGGCCCCGGTCGGCGACAGCCCTTTCGGGCAGTAGGTCGTGCAACTCATGTGGCTGTGGCAGGAGTGACAGCCGGCGTCGCCCGAAACCGCTGCGAGGCGCGCGTCCTGGCCGCGGTCGCGGACGTCGTTGACCAGGGTCCAGGCCCGGTTGAGCGCGGCCGGCCCGAGGTATTCCTTGTTCCACGAGACGACATCGCAGGCCGAGTAGCAGATCGCGCAATTGATGCACTCGATGCCGGCGTCGGCTTGTTTGCGTTCGCGCGACGTCGGCTCGACCACGGCGAAATCGTCGGGCGGGTTCTCGCCGGGCTCGAAGGAGCCGTGCGCCCGCTGCCACTTGTCGAAGAAAACGGCCATGTCGACGGCAAGGTCCTTCACGACCGGCAGGTTGCGCAACGGCTCAAGCTTGATGTCGCCGCTCTTCAGGCGATCGACCCTCGTCCGGCAGGCCCAGCGCGGCCGTTCGTCGACCAGCATGGCGCAGGAGCCGCACATGCCGACTCGACACGCATAGCGGTAGCTGAGCGTCGGATCCTGGGTCCGCTGGATTTCGGTTACGACGTCGAGGATGGTCTGGTTGGCGCGGCGCGGGACGGAGAAGGTTTGGAAGGAACCTTCGGCGGTGCCGCGCCAAACCTTGACGGCGAGCGTGTCGCCGAGCGCCGGGTTGGTCGGGTGAGCGGCTGCGATGGTCGATCCCCCTCGATGAACCGAGCGTCCGACCCAACGCGAGGATTGGACGGACCGGTGCTTGACGTGCTCTTCCGGTGGTCCGCAGGCGTCCTGCGGCAGCAACTGTCGACCCGGATAGCTCTACAGAGGCATCTAGGCAAGTCAACTGTCATACATATGTCTCGCGCAGGCGGCGTTTTCGTTGCAGGCAAGCTGTCGGACGTCAGTTGCCGGGTTCGTCGTGCACGTTGGAGAAGAAAAGATCCTTCCAACTGTCCGCCTTGCGTTGGACGACGTGGGTCCGCGACATGAAATCGAGGAAAGCGCCGATATTCTGCGGCGTCGTCGTGAACCTGTTGCGCGGGTTGTCCAGCAGCTCGGTGATCAGCGCGACGTCGCTCGGGTCCTTCGAAAGGCGCACGTAAGTCGCCGCCGCCGACTTCTTGTCGGCATTGATACTGACGATCGCCTTGCCGAGCGCAGACGTGAAAGCCTCATAGAGATGTGGATTGCGATCGACGAAGCTCGACGACGCCCAGACGACGTTGAACGTCGAAGGAGCGCCGAGCACGTCGTAGGTATCGAGAACGGTGTGGACCCCCGGTCTCCTGAGCTCGAGTTCCTGGATCGGAGCTGCGGTGAAATGCGCGGTGACCTGCCCCGCGAACATCGCGGCCATGCCGTCGGGATGCGACAGGGTCACGGTCAATCGGTCGAGGTCGCCAAGATGATCCGCGCCGAGCTGCTTTTCCGCCGCCATCTGCAGGAACATCGCCTGGACGGAGACCTTGACGGCGGGGAGGGCGATCTTGTCGGAGTCAGTGAAGTCGCGAAGCGACCTGACCTTCGGGTTGACGGTGTTGAGGAAGAGCGGCATCGAATTCATGGCCGCCACGCCCTTCACGGCGAAGCGCGTGTTCTGTGTCTTCGACCAGAGCAGCACGAGCGGCGGGACGGCCCCGGCCGCAAACTGGATCGCACCCGAAAGAAGCGCGTCGTTCATGGCGGCACCGCCCGCGAGCGTGATGTAGCTCGCCTTCAGATCGGCGATGCCGCGCGCCGCGGCTTCCTTCTGCAGCATCTGCCGGTCTTCCATGATCATCAAAGGGAGATGCCCGAGGCTCGGCTGACGCGCGATCTTCACCTCGCCCGTCTCGGCACGAACCCTGGTCGTCGCCAGCATCGCGGCGCCGGCAACGAATTCCCGTCTGCCGATCATGCGTTCGCTCCCATAACGTCTCTCTTATCGGCCTCTTCGGGCCGCTAGGTCGTTCCGACGCGACGGATCGTCGGCGCTGGGACACCCTCGATCATCGCGTTGATGCAAGCCGGCTTTCCGCTCGCGTGCGCCGCTTCGAGCGCGTCGGCGAGTTCCGTCGGGGTCCTCGCCAGGGCACCGAACCCGCCGAGCGCCGTCACGACTTGGTCGTAGCGGGTCGCGAGGAGGTCGCAGTGTCGGGCCCGTTCTACGCCGTAACTTCGCACCTGGATCTGGTACTCCGCGTTCCATCGCGCATCGTTGCCGACGACAGCGATGATCGGCACGTTGTAACGGACCGCGGTATCGAATTCTGCCATGTGAAAGCCGAACGTGCCGTCGCCGAGTACCGCGACGACTGGGTGTGCCGGTGCCAGCATCTTCGCGGTGATGGCGAAAGGGATCGAGGCTCCGATCGTCCCGGAAACGCCGTTGATAAGGCGCCGCGGGGACTTGATGAGCGCTTGCGGCCACTGGCCGACCTCGCCGCCGTCGCACACCAGCGTGCCACTGGGATGGCGATCCAGGAAATCAGCCACCGCGCGGCAGAGCTCGACCGGATGCAACCGTCCTTGCGCGCCCTTTGCCTGTTCCCAGTCCGGCGGCGCAAAGGCCAACGCATCGCGTACGTGGCTCTGCCATGCGCTCAGACGCAACTTGCTCGCGAGGCGCGCCGCGAGCTGAGCCAGGACCGGTCCTGGATCGGCCACGCCGCAGGCCAGCAAGCGACCGGGGTGGGCCCGCGACACGCGTGCAACGAGCGCGGGATCGGGATCGATCACGACGAAGCCGCAGGAAGGCGAAACGGCCGGTGCCTCGCCGAACTTGAGGGTGAAATCGAGTGGCTTCCCGACGAGACAGAGCAAGTCGACTGCCGCGACGATCTCGGCGAAACTGCCGAGCGCCGGGTCGTTGAGGCCGCGCGGGCTCTCCATGCCGATGACGGGATACCCCGAGGCATGTTCGAGTTCGCGCATCGCGCGGCGGCCCGCCTCGGTGCAAAGAGCGGGGCCGCAAACGATGAGTGGTCTTTCGGACGTGCTCAGCTGCTGGACGACCGCTTCGAGAAGCGCGGCAGGAGCACGGCGAGCGTCGACTTTTAGAGTTTCGTCCGGCACCGGCACCGGGATCGGATTGAGCGCCGCCGCCTCGAGAATATCGACGGGCAGGCTGAGGTGCACCGGCCCCGGCCGTCCCTCGCGCGCGGTTCGCATCGCGAGCTCGAGATCGCCGGCGAGCGTCGCGACGGATGTCGCGGTCCACGAAGCCTTGCACATCGGGCGGGCCATATCGGCCTGCGCAAGCTCCTGGAAGGCGCCGCGCCCGAGGTCGCCCAACCCGGCGTGGCCGGACAGGAGCAGGACCGGCGACTCGGCGGCGAGCGCCGTGAACAGGGCGGCCGCGCCGTTGGCATGTCCCTGGCCGCCGGTGACGAGCGCCACGCCGACCTCGCCCGTGAGCCTGCCCCATGCATCCGCCATATGCACGCAAGCGGCTTCCTGCCGGACATGAATGATCTCGATGCCCGTCGACAGCAGGGCATCGAAGATCGGCATGATGTGATTACCCGACAGCGTAAAGACCCGGGACACCCCGGCGCCTTCGAGCATCGCGGCCACGACATCCGCGCCTCTAAGACTTGTCATCGGTGTCACGGCAACCGGCTTTGGTGGGGCGGCAAAGCCGCTCAACTTCCGGCGGCTCCGTGGATATTGGCGAAGAAGATGTCCTGCCAATTGCTCGTCTTGACGACCACGAGACCCGCCCGGTTCATGAAGTCGAGATAGGTCAGCACCTTCTTGGGTGTTGTAGTCCACTCGTTGTGCGGGTCGCGGATGATCCTTTCGGCTTCGGCGACCGGCGTCTTGATCCCTTCGGCTTTCACCCAAAGAGCCGCGGCCTTGGCCGGATCCGCCTTGATCTCGGTCATGCTGTCCTCGAGCGCCTTGACGAAAGCATCGACGATCTTGGGGTTGGCATTGACGAACTTCGACGTGGCCCAGAGCGTATTGAACGTGTGCGGACCCCCGAGCACGTCGTAGCTGTCCAAAACTTTATGGGCGCGAGGGTTCTCCAGCTCCTGTTCCTGGTACGGGGGCGCACCGAAATGCGCATCGATTTCCGAATGTCCGCCCAGCAAGGCGGTCTCGGCGTCTGGGTGTCCCATCGAGACCGTGAGCGGATCGAGCTTATATTCCTGGCCTTTGCCGAACGCCTTCTCGGCCGCCATCTGCAACGTGACGGCCTGGATGGATGTTTTGACCCCCGGCAACGCAATCCTGTCCTTGCTGGTGAAGTCCTTGATGGACTTCACGGCAGGGTCGGTCGTGACAAGGTAAAGCGGCATCGCATTGAGCGCCGCGATGCCTTTCACTTTGAGATTGTTGACCGTCTTGCCCCAGATCGTGAGCATCGGGCCGACGCCGCCCGAGGCGACATCAATCGATCCCGATAAAAGTGCCTCGTTCATGCCCGAGCCGGCGCTGAAGCGGAGCCAGTCGACTTTGAGCTCGATGCCGGCTTCCTGGGCCCGCTTCTCCAGAAGATGCTCTTGTTGCATCACGGTCAGCGGCAAATAGGAGATGCCGAACTGTTGCGCGATGCGAAACGTGCTGACCTCGGCACGGGCGCTTTGGGCAAGGCAGACGGCCATGCAGCCGGTCGCGACCACTTGACCCAGTTTCTTCCAATCCATGCGCTTATCCGTGTTCAAATAGCGTTCGCGTCGACGCGGTTCTTGTTCTTTGCACCTAAACCGGTAACGTCGCTTGTTTGCTGTCAATCGTCATAGGGCTTCTGTATGACAGGTCAACCGGGCGGAAAGGCGGTGGCGTCCACCGACGCGTTTCGGCGGCTGGAGTTGCGTCCTCTCTATCTGCAGGCGCGTGATCTGTTGATGCAGCGTATCATCGCCGGTGTCTGGACGCCGGGCTCGTATCTTCCCAGCGAAATGCAGCTCGCGGACGAGCTTGGCATTTCGATCGGCACCGTCCGCAAGGCGACCGACGACCTGGCCGACCAGGGTCTGCTCGAACGACAGCATGGCCGCGGCACCCGCGTGGTCACTCACAGCAGCGCGAGCTCGCGCTTCCGCTTCCTCCGCTTCGTCCACCCTGACGGTCGCCCGTTAAATCCATTTGCCCAGCTCCTCGCGCGATCGGTGCAGAAGCCCTCCGACGAGGACCGGGCGCATCTCGACCTGTCGCCACGCGAACAGGTTCTGGTTTTGCTGAGAACGCGGACCGAAGCCGGCGTCAAGCTCGTCTATGAACGCATTGCTCTGCCGGCCAAGTCCTTCGAGCAGCTCGGCATCAGAGTTGGCGAGGAGATCGTCGAGGAATTCTATGTTTTCTACCAGAAGTCTTGCGGCGTGACGATCGTCCGGACAATCGACCGGATTTCGGTGGATGCCTCGTCACACATCGCCGCGGAGCATCTCGAAGTCGCCGCCGACACGCCTTTGCTCAAGGTGGACCGTATCGCTATCGCCCTCGACGGGAAGCGCCAGGAGTACCGGCAAAGCTGGACCGCGACGCTCCGCTATCAAACGGAGCTCGACTGATCCGCGATGCCATATTCGCTCGAGCGGCTTTGCTCGGATTGAGCTTCACGACAACATTCCCCACCGGCCAAGCGTCCGGTTTTCGACGACGCGGAAGATCAGGTTTTCGACCACGAGGCCGATAAGGATGACGGTGAGGAGCCCTGCGAAAACGCTGGGAATTTCGAGCGTGTTCTTGTTCTCGAAGATGAACCAGCCGAGGCCGCCCGATCCCGAACTGACGCCAAACACCAGCTCTGCGGCAATTAAGGTTCGCCAGGCGAACGCCCAGCCGATCTTCAGCCCCGTGAGGATGCTCGGAAAAGCGGCCGGGATGAGGATTTTTGCGACGAAGCGAGGACCCGACAGCCCATAGTTTCGCCCGACCATTTTGAGCGTCTTGCTCACGCCCGTGAAGCCTGAGTGCGTGTTGAGAGCGATGGCCCAGGTCACGGAATTAATGAGCACGAAAATGAGGCTGCCGTCTCCCAGTCCGAACCAGATCAGCGCCAACGGCAGCAGTGCGACCGCTGGAAGCGGATTGAGCATCGAGGTAATCGTCTCAAGGAAATCGGCCCCGATGCGGGACGCGATCGCGAGACTTGTGAGGAGACCCGCCAAGACGATCCCGCAGGCGTAGCCGATCAGGAGAACACGGAGCGAGACAGCCGCGCGCTGCGGCAGGACGCCGGACATAACGTTGTCGAAAAAAGCTCGGACCGTCGCGCTGAAGGTCGGAAACAGCAAGTCATTGTCGAGGAAACGGCCGTAGGCCTCCCAGATGAGCGCCAGCGCGACCAGGAGCAAGACCTTGCGGACCCAGCCTTGGCGGAAGATCGTCTCGACGAGCGAAAGCGGCTTCTCGACCACCGCGAACTGCGGGATCGAGTCGGCGTCCCGAATGACTTCGGGCCGGGACACCGGAACCGCTGTCAACGGGCGCGCGGCGACCGCGACATCAGACACTCTCCGCCTCCTTGATCTCGTCCTCGAACAACATGTGTTGAATACGCTTCTCGAGAGCGACGACGTCGGTCGTCGCGGACCCCCCATTCAGTTCGGCCCGGACCTGGCCCGGATGAGGCGACAAGAGCAGGATACGCGTCCCGATCTTGATCGCCTCGGGAATAGAGTGGGTGACGAACAAAACCGTAAACCGTGTGTCGTCCCACAATCTGAGCAGCTCGTCCTGCATCCGGCGCCGGGTGAGGGCGTCGAGCGCCGCGAACGGCTCGTCCATGAGCAGGATGTCCGGCTCCATCGCCATCCCTCGTGCGATGGCGACCCGCTGTTTCATGCCGCCCGACAGGGTATGGGGGTGACTGTCGGCGAACTGGGTCAAGTGCACCTTGTCGATGTAATGCATCGCCCGCTCGTCGGCTTCGCGGCCCGATAGGCGACGCGACGCTTCGAGGGCGAACCGCACGTTCTGCCGGACGGTCTTCCAGGGCAGGAGCTGATCGAACTCCTGGAACACCATCATGCGGTCGGGTCCCGGGCGCGTGATGAGGTGCC
>CAXTFG010000068.1:0-15782 GCA_964243415.1 uncultured Beijerinckiaceae bacterium
CGGGGCGTGTTCGGCCAGCGCGCGAGCAGCGCCTGCATCACTCTGCAGAACGTCGACTTCCCAACAGCGACGGAGCCGGCAACTCCGATGATATAGGGCATCTTGCCGTCTTCGGCGCCGAGGAAGCGTTGGGTAGCTTTGAACAAGCCCTGCGTGGCGGCGACATAGAGGGCGAGAAGTCGTGACAGCGGCAGATAGATCGCGATCACCTCGTCGAGCGTGATCGGTTCGTTGATCGACTGCAATCGAGTGAGGTCGTCGATGGTCAACGTCAAGGGCGTATCGGCGCGCAGAGCGGCCCATTGCGAGCGATCAAATCGATGGTAGGGCGAAAGCACGCGGCTGGGCGCCGGCACGGCGAGGGTCGTCGCGCGCTCATCCATCACGCCGATCCCACACTGGTCGGACTGCGCCTCGCTCCGCGAGCCAGGAGGCAAGCCGGCGGGAGTACCCTGTCGAGCATGCGCGAGCCCTAAAGCAAACCCGTCTGTCGCCCGCGCGATGCCTTCTCGTCATGACCGGATCGGCTCGTCCGGCGTTCCAGTTCGGCGAACACGTCGGAGAGCGGGACGCCGGCGCATTCGAGCACCACGAGAAGATGATAGAGAACATCGGCCGTTTCGCAAACGATCGGGTGAATCTCACCTTCGATCGCCGCGATCACCAATTCGATCGCCTCCTCCCCGAATTTTTTCCCGACACCTGCTGCCCCCTTGTCGAGTAACGACTTGGTATACGACGCCCGCGCATCCCCGCCGGAGCGGGCGCGAATTGTTTCCGAAAGGGCTTCGAGTGTGAACGCCGTCATGCCGCCGCTCCAGAACGAATCGCCTTGGACGACCCGTTGACACGGCTGCCCAGGCCATCAAGGCGCACGGCCAACCCGGCCTCGGCCATGTACCGCTTCGCCTCTCCTATCGTGAATTCGCCGAAATGGAAGATGGAGGCGGCAAGGACCGCCGCCGCCCGTCCATCCCGAACACCATCGACGAGATGGTCAAGCGTGCCGACACCACCCGATGCGATGACCGGCACCGCGACGGCATCGGAGATCGCTCGGGTGAGGTCGATGTCGAAGCCCGATCTCGTCCCATCACGGTCCATCGACGTCAGGAGGATCTCGCCGGCGCCGAGCGCGACCACCTCGCGGGCATAGGCGACCGCATCGAGTCCCGTCGCCCGTCGCCCCCCGTGGGTGAAGATCTCCCACCGCCCGGACGCCGATTGCTTGGCATCGATGGCGACGACGATGCATTGGTTGCCGAACTTCTCGGCTCCGCGGCGCACGAAGTCGCGATCGTGCACCGCCGCCGTCATGATGGAGACCTTGTCGGCACCGGCAAGAAGGAGGTTGCGGATGTCGGTTTCCGTCCGTATGCCGCCCCCGACGGTCAGTGGCATGAAACAGGCTTCCGCCGTGCGCTGCACGACGTCGAGCAGAGTACCGCGGCCTTCGTGGCTCGCGCCGATATCGAGAAAACACAGCTCGTCGGCGCCGGCCGCATCGTAGGCGATCGCCGCCTCGACCGGGTCACCGGCATCGCGCAGATCGACGAAGTTTACCCCTTTCACGACGCGACCGTCCTTGACGTCCAGGCAAGGGATGACGCGAGCCTTCAACATGCGCGCTCCTTACGCGATTTTGGTCCGTCTCCGAGCATATTGCAGGCGCGGCATGAGCGCCAACAGGACATACGCAGCGACGATGCTTGCTGCGCCAAGCTGTAACCGCGCTTCGATTCGATGATCTTTTGCGTGCGCGCGCGCTCCGCCTGGAGCAAGGGGTCGGCGCTCCTGTGCTCGGCACGGCTGACCCTTCCAGATGGCATGTATCTAACCACGCCGCGATGCATTCTTACGCATGCTGCACTGCAAACATCAGGAGAATGCACATGAACAGGTCATTTCTTGCCGCTTTCGCCGTCGTGGGCCTGCTTGCCACCGCGTCGTCCGCTTTCTCACAAGTGTTGGTTCTGCCCGGAACAGAAGGGACGGCGCCCCTGACCGAGGGGACCGGTGTCGGCCCGGATAGCGCCATCACGGGCTACAGCGTGGACGGACGCGGCGGCGAGGGCGGGTTCGGCGGCGGTGCCGTGACCAATGGCACATCGGACGGTGCCGGCACGCTCACGGGCGGCAACCCGGGCGGCTACGCCGACCGCAGATAGACAACAGGACCCAGCGCGTCAGCGCTGGGTCTCAGACCTCCACGAGAAAAGTCCGCGCGAAGACCTGAAAAGCGCGAGCGCGGTGGGACAGCGCGCGCGACCCGTCAGCCGGGATGCCGTGCTTCTCGTCCGATGACATCTCGCCGAACGTTCGGACGTGACCGTCTGGGCGGAAGATCGCATCGTAGCCGAAACCCAGGGTACCGCGAGGAGGAAAAACGAGGTCGCCGTCAATGCGACCGTCGACCGTCGCCGTGACCTGGCCCGGTCGAGCCAGCGCCAGAGCCGAAACAAAAGAGGCGCGATATGGCGGCGGCACGTTGCGCACTTCGAGCTGCACCCGGATCTGGTTCATCGCAGCCATGAAAGTGCCCGCCTGCTTCGCCCAGCGCGCCGAATAGATACCCGGCGCGCCATCGAGGCCCACGACACACAGCCCAGAATCGTCGGCGAACGCCGGCAAGCCCGTCACGCGCGAGGCCGCGTCCGCCTTGATCGCTGCGTTGACAGCAAAACTGTCGCCCGTCTCGTCGGGCTCGCCGAGCCCGAGCTCGGCTGCCGACACGGCATCGACGCCATACGGGGCAAGGAGTTCGCGCATTTCTCGCAGCTTGCCCGCGTTGTGCGTGGCGATGACAAGCCGACCTTCGAGGCGGCTGCGCATCAAACGCGTCCAGGCGACCTCAGGAGATCGTCTGCTTCTGCAAGGCGACGAGCGAGGCGATGCCCGTTTTGGCTAGCGCCATCATATTCGCAAGTTCGGCCTCGGAGAAGACAGCACCCTCAGCCGAAGCCTGGACTTCGACCAGGGCACCCGATCCGGCAATCACGAAATTGGCATCGGTCTGCGCTTCGGAGTCCTCCGCGTAGTCGAGATCGAGCACTGGCGCTCCCTGGAAGATGCCGCATGACACGGCGGCGACGTGATCGCGCAGCGGGTTCTCCTTCACAATGGAACGAGAGCGCATCCAGTCGAGGCAGTCGTGCAAGGCGATCCAGGCCCCCGTGATCGAGGCGGTGCGAGTGCCACCGTCCGCCTGCAGCACGTCGCAATCGACCGTAATCTGCCGCTCGCCCATGCCTTGCAGGTTGGTGACGGCGCGCAGGCTGCGCCCGATCAGCCGCTGGATCTCCTGGGTTCGGCCGGACGGTTTGCCGGCGGTCGATTCACGCCGTGTCCGCGTGTGGGTGGCGCGCGGCAGCATGGCGTATTCGGCGGTGACCCAACCGCGCCCCTGCCCGCGGAGCCACGGTGGCGGCTTGTCCTCAAGGGAGGCGGTGCACAGGACGTGTGTTCCGCCGAATTTCACCAGGCAAGAGCCTTCGGCATATCGCGCGACCCGCCGTTCCAGCGTCACGGGACGCATCTCGCCGGGAGTGCGGTTGGACGGTCGCATGAGGGCTCCTGCTGGACGGGACGACGTTCTCGAGCGGCTTGGTTAGGCGTCACGGCGCGACGATGCAACCAAGCCAACCCAGGCTCGGTGGATGGATCGCATTCGCGCATAATTCGTCGTGTGTCGTTCATACGCATCGGCTAAGTTATCCTCGGGGGACTTCATGACGACAATCACGCCGGCGTTCGCTTTCATCGGCCGCTCCTTTTCGAGCGAGGCCTACGAGCTTCTCTACAAGGCATCGCTGAGCTCGCGCGAGCAGCGGCGCGCGCTCCGGAGCATTCAGGAGCCGCCGGTTTCGCGCCGTTGGCGAGGCTCCGGCGAACGCATTACGGTCCCCCTCCGTTTGCCGGGCTGACGGGCGCGCCACCGACCTTTTAAGAGATACGCCGCTAAGCGATGCAGGCCGCGTCGCGCAGTCGGTCCCCAAAGATTGTCGCCTCGATGAAGACCTGGACGATTTTGACGATGTCTGCAGCGCTCGCGATGGGCTGCAGTCCCGCACTCGGACGCGTTACGTCGCTGTCGTTGAAGCCGGCCGAAGTCTTCGCGGACGGTCACAGCTTCGGCGATGCCGGACCTTACGAGCGCGTGATCGGCACCGCCTCCGGCGAACTCGACCCGACCGACCCGCGTAACGCCGGCATCGTCGACCTGGCCTACGCGCCGCACAACGCCAAGGGTCTCGTCGAGTACACGACCGATTTCTTCATGCTCCGGCCGAAAGACCCGAGCAAAGGGAGCGGGACGTTGCTCTACGAGGTCTTGAACCGCGGCACCAAGTTTCTGTTCAACTGGGTGCTCGACGCTCCTCCCCAGGTCGGTGTGGCGGTCAATGATCCCAAGAGCCTGGCCGACGCCGGCGATGCGCTTCCCTTGAAGCGTGGCGACACGGTTGTTTGGTCCGGTTGGGAGGCGGATGCCTCGCGCCAGAACAGCGGCATGGCGATCGACGTGCCGGTCGCCACGCAAGATGGCCAGGCGGGCGGCCCGCCGATCACCGACATCGTTCGCGACGAACTTGTCTCGGGCACGCGCGGCAGGCCCTACCCCTTTGCCCTTCCCTTCACCGCGGCTTCCCTTGACCCGCATCTGGCGAGCCTGACCGTGCGCCGACGCGAGGCCGACCCGCCGGTGGCGGTTCCCGAAACAGGATGGGCGTTCATCGACAACCGCCACCTCAAGCTCCTGCCGGACGGTACCAACCCCTCTCCGGGCGCGCTTTACGAGCTGACCTATCGCGCCTCCGGGCCCAGAGTGCAGGGCATCGGCTTCGCCGCGACACGGGACGTCGTCGCCTCGCTCCGCGGCGATGGCCTCGCGGGAAAACAATTGCTCGGCGGGTCGATACGTCACGCGGTCGCGATCGGCATTTCCCAGAGCGGCCGCTACCTCCGCAGCTTCGTCCATCTCGGCTTCAACCAGGACGAGGACGGACGCAAAGTGTTCGACGGCATGCTCGCTCATATCTCGGGGATCGGCGGCGTCTTCCTCAATAGCCGCTTCGCCCAACCCTCGCGAACGCTGACGGAACATGAGGATCACCTCTTTCCGGAGAACGCTTTCCCGTTTTCGTCAGCGACGTCGCACGATCCGCTGACCGGCGCGACCGGCGCGCTGATGCGCGGCGACGGCTTCGATCCGCTTCTGATCGAGACCAACACGGGAACCGAGTACTGGCAGAAGGGCGCCTCGCTGCTGACGACCGACCCCCTCGGCAAGCGGGATACCGAACTGCCCGCAAATGATCGCGTCTTCCTCATCTCATCCGGCTTCCACTACGGTCGGCCGGGGCTGAAGGACGCGCGCGGCACATGCGCCAATCCAAAGAATACCTTGAGCCCGGCACCGGTGTTGCGCGCCCTCCTCGTCGACCTCGAAGACTGGGTCGCGAAGGGCACCGAGCCACCGGCGAGCCGGGTGCCACTCCTTGCCGACGGCACAGCGGTCATGCCTGGGAACACGGGCTTTCCTGCGATCCCGAAGATCGCGATCCCGCATGCGACAGACAGGGTCGACCGTTTCGGCGATTACGTGAGAGCGCTCGTCGTGTCAGGCCCGCAATACCGGACACTCGTGCCGAAAACGGACGCTGTCGGCGACGACATGCCCGGCATTCGTCTGCCCCAGGTCGCCGTGCCCCGCGCCACACGCACCGGCTGGAATCTCTACGGAGACCCGTTCCCGACGGGTGAACTCTGCGACCGCGAAGGCTCGATGATCCCGCTTGCGGCGACGGATGCCGAGAAGGCGCCGGGCGACCCTCGTCCGTCCCTCGCCGCTCTCTATCCCACGCCCGAGGCCTATGAAAGCAAAGTAAAGGCGGTAACAGACCACCTCGTCGCCGATCGCTTTCTCCTGCCGGACGACGCCGTCCGGTTCGTGGAGGACGCAAAAAGCGGTCGCTCGCCCGACGCGCTGCCCTAGCTATTCCCCAGCGGGCAAGCTTTCCGCCCCGCTGCGGCTCGGCCCGGTCAGCGGCCGTTCTTCCATGACGAAGATCGTCAGGAGCGCTCCCACCGAGCCGGCCGCCACCAGCCCGAAGACGATGCGGAACGCGTTGACCAACGGCAGGATATCGGCCGTGCTCCCGGTGATGACGGCGTCCTTCGCATGACCGCCGACGATGATCGCGCCGAAGACCGCGACCGCGACCGCGCCACCGAGCTGACGACAGAGATTGGCCGTGGCGGTAGCCGTCCCGAGCTGGTGCAGCGCGACCGCGTTCTGGATCGAGATGGTCGAAATCGGCAGGATCGTCCCGAGCGCGACGGAAATCACGGCCAGCGTCAAGCTGATGGCCCAGACCGGAAGCATGTCGCCATACATCATCAGCAAAAGGGCGGCGACGGTCGCGAACGGGAGCGACATGATCGGCAAGCGCTTATAGTGCTCGACCCGCGCCATGAAGCGGCCGGCCAGCAGCGCGCCGAGAACGGTGCCCACGGTCAGGGGCAGCATGGCGAGACCCGACAAGCTGGCCGTCAGGCCGCGGACCGTTTCGTAGAGGATCGGAGCGTAGATCGCGAGCCCGAGGAAAAGCCCGATGCTGAGCGTCGCCGCGACAGTCGCCGCGAGCACGACCTTGTTGTTGAGAACCTCCAGCGGAATGAGCGGCTCCGCTTCGTGCTGCAACCGCCAGTAAAACCCGGCGAAGAGGACGGCACTGAGTGCAAACGTACCGAGCGTCTGAGGCGCGGTCCACCCAAAGCGGACGCCGGCCCAAGAGACGGCAAGTAAAAGCGCCGACGTGGACGTGATGAGAAGAACGGCCCCCCAGATATCGAGCTTCTGGGGCCTCTCGTGCCTCGGTAGACGCTTCAAGGGACCGCTCGTCATGAGCACGGCAGCGACGGCGAGCGGCACGTTGATCCAAAAGATCATGGTCCACGACAGGTGCTGGGCGAAGAAACCGCCGAGCACCGGTCCCGACAGGCTGGCCGTCGTGAACGCAGCGGCGAAATACACCTGCCAGCCAGCCCTCTCGCGCGGGCTCATCATGTCGCCAACGATGGTTTGCGACAGAGCGAGGAGACCGCCGCCGCCAGCCCCCTGGATCAGGCGGGCAACGATGAGGACGGGCAGGTTGGGCGCCAACGCGCAGAGCACGGAACCAGCAAGGAAGATCCAAAGTCCAGCGAGCATGACGATGCGCCGCCCATGTATATCCGACAGCTTACCGTAGATCGGGACGGCGCTCGTCGCCGCGAGCAGGTAGGCGGTGACGACCCAGGGCAGGTGAGACACGTCACCCAGGTCGCGGCCGATCGTCGGCAGCGCCGTCGCGACGATCGTCTGGTCCAGCGCACCAAGCAGCATCGCCATCATCAGTCCGAAGATGATGCGGCGGATCTCGGTGCGAGACAGAGGCTTGCCGTTCTCGGCGGCGTACAGGTCGCTAGTTGGCATAGGGTCTATGTCGACCTTCCAGGCGTGCTGGCAAGGGGAAAAGGCGCGGCCCTGCCCTGCCTCTGCCGCACGGGACGACGGCGTCCCTCGCCGCCGATCCTTTCTCTCTCGAGAAGCGCCGGCCTTCGCTCAATCAGCTGAAGCCGGTCACAACATGGGGAGAGTAAAGCGACTCGAGACGCCCGGTTTCCTCGTCGGTCAGCTTGAGCGACAGCGCCGCGACGGCATCGTCGAGGTGATGCGGTTTGGTGGCGCCGATGATCGGCGCGGTGACCTCAGGCTTGCCGAGAACCCAGGCGAGCGCAACCTGCGCCCGCGACACGCCGCGTGCCTTGGCGATGACGCCGACCTCGTCGACGATCCGACGATCCGCCTCTTCCGTCTTGGCGTAGAGCGTCTTGCCGAACTTGTCCGTGCGCAGCCGCTCGGTCTCCTCGCTCCAGTCACGGGTCAGTCGTCCCCGAGCCATCGGACTCCACGGAATGACGCCGACGCCTTCCGCCTTGCAGAGCGGAAGCATCTCGCGCTCTTCCTCGCGGTAGAGCAGGTTGACGTAGTTCTGCATGGTGGCAAACCGCGTCCAGCCATAACGGTCGGCGAGGTAGAGCGCCTTGGCGAACTGCCAGGCGTGCATGGACGAGGCCCCGATATAGCGCGCTTTGCCCGCTTTCACGACTTCATGGAGCGCCTCGAGGGTTTCCTCGATCGGCACGCCGGAGTCCCATCGATGGATCTGGTAGAGATCCACGTAATCGGTGCCGAGCCGACGCAACGAGTTGTCGATCTCGGTCATGATCGCCTTACGGGACAAGCCGGCGCCATTCGGTCCGGGCCGCATCCGGCCATGCACCTTCGTCGCGAGCACGATGTCGTCGCGTTTGGCGAAGTCCTTCAGCGCACGGCCTACGATTTCCTCGCTGGTGCCGGCGGAGTAGACGTTGGCCGTATCGAAAAAGGTGATCCCGAGTTCGAGCGCCTTTTTGATGAAGGGGCGCGCCTGTTCCTCCGGCAGCGACCACTCGTGCGTTCCCTTGTCGGGGACGCCGTAACTCATACAGCCAAGGCAAAGCCTGGACACTTCGAGGCCGGTCGAACCCAGTCGTCTGGTTTCCATGTCAAATCCCACATGCGTTGCTCTCGCATCTAGGACGTCGGAGGCGCTTTGCCACTCGCCGGACCTACAGGTCCGTCAAGGACCGGCTCACATCTTGATGACGCAGGCGCAGCCCTCGCCTCAGCGGTAGCACCGCCACGGATCGCTCGCCGGCGCGACGCATCGCGGCTTGACCTGCTGCTCGGCGATCTCTTTCCTCTTCACGGCGTACTGCGCCTCGGTTGCAGGGCCAGTGGACACCGGCGTCGCGGTCGCCTGCTGCTCCGACGACTTCGAACCGATCGTGCCGTAGTAAACGTCGCAGAAAGTGCCGCTGCATCGCTCCTCTTTGCGCCCACCCTCGATCCGCACAAAAGGAGCCGAGGCCGCCTGTTGCGAGGAAGGCGCAGCAGCCGCCGGCGTGTCGGAAGAACTGCTTTTGAAAAAGTTGAGAAGACCCCCGCTTGTAGGCATCGAGAGCGTCGGGACGGTCAGCGGTGTTCCCTCCGGCTTTGCAGGCACGGCAGAGGGGGTAGCACTCTTCGAAGCCGTCGACGGCTTGGCAAACAAATCGCACAACGTGCCGCTGCACTGATCGTCTGCGAAGGCAGGAGCTGGAAGGGCGCACAACGCGGCAAGCAGCGCCAAAGACATGAAAGCTAGAGCTGCTTTGGCCAAGCACGACATTTTGTGCGTCTCCCGTCACGCAAGATTGAGCGGGAGCACCTGCTAAGGCGAAAATGGCTTCGGCAAGGCAGGCTCTAGCGCCGAAGCACGTTTCTCGGCGGTGAGACTTCACCGACACGTTCGTAGGCGCGACCAGCGAGCCCGTTGGCGTCCAGATCCCACCGTCGCGCCTCTCCGGCGCCGGTAGGCTGCTGACTGGGTATCCCTGACGTCAACGAGGGGAGCCCATGAGCTGTCCTCGCCGCATCGAAAAAGCTCAGTGAGCCGCAGCGTGCTCCAACAGGCCGGAGCGACCCGGGTGGTTGGTCTCGATCCGAGCGACGCCGCTCTTCACCGCCGCCTGAACTTTCTCGAACGCGCGGACTTCGATCTGGCGAACCCGCTCGCGCGAAATATCGAATTCGTCGGACAGGTCTTCCAGGGTAATTGGGTCGTCTGCCAAGCGACGCGCCTCGAAGATGCGGCGCTCGCGCTCGTTCAACACAGTCAGCGCGCTGTGGAGGGCGCCGAGGCGATTATCCTTTTCCTCCTGGTCGGCGAGGACGCTCTCCTGACTGGAGGACTGGTCGACAAGCCAATCCTGCCATTCCCCCTCCCCTTCTTCGCGTAGCGGCGCATTGAGGGAGGCGTCGCCCGACATGCGACGGTTCATGTCGATGACATCCTGGTTGCTAACGCCCAGGCGGGTCGCGATGATGTCGACCTGATCGGGGCGCAGATCACCTTCGTCGAGCGCGGAGATCTGGCTCTTGGCTTTGCGCAGATTGAAGAACAGCTTCTTCTGGCTCGCCGTGGTGCCCATCTTCACAAGGGACCACGACCTCAGGATGTACTCCTGGATCGAGGCACGGATCCACCACATCGCGTACGTCGCCAGGCGGAATCCTTTTTCCGGCTCGAAACGTTTCACCGCCTGCATTAGACCAACGTTGCCCTCAGAAATCACTTCACCGATCGGCAAGCCATAGCCGCGGTATCCCATCGCGATTTTCGCCACGAGGCGTAGGTGCGACGTGACAAGCTGATGCGCAGCGTCGGGATCCTCGTGTTCGCGCCAGCGCTTGGCGAGCATGTACTCCTGCTCGGGCTGGAGCATCGGGAATTTGCGGATTTCGGTCAGGTAACGTGAAAGGCCGGCTTCACCGGCGATCATTGGTAAGGCAGCAGCCATAAAATCCTCCTTCGAACCCCCATCGGCAGGCTCGCGGTGCGCCGTGCTGAGCACCGGCGACTCAATCTCTACAAGATGTTACGCCCCCATATTAAGGGCGGTTACCGCCAACACATCATTACAAATCAGCAACATACAGGCTACGACCGAACGTGGTTGCACCTGCGCAGGTCGGCGGCGTCACGTCTGTAATCCTGCGCCCGCAAGGCAGTTTCACGTCTGATTTGCCGCAGCAGCTATGCAGACGTCACGTGACCAAATCTGAGCGCACCCAGGATCCCGGCCAGATCAGGCGGCAATGGGCTCTCAAATTCCAGCACATCGCCCGTCACGGGGTGCTCGAAGCCGAGGATGGCGGCATGCAGGGCCTGACGGCCGAGCCCGTCCAGGTGCTCGCGAGCTTTCGCCGACAACTTGACCGCCTTTGTGCGGAAGCCCTTGCCGTACACGGGATCCCCCAGGACGGGGTGGCCGATATGCGCCATGTGCACCCGGATTTGGTGCGTTCGCCCGGTCTCGAGACTGCAGGTCACCAGACTCGCCTCGCCGCCGAACGTTTCCTGGACTCGCCAATGCGTGATCGCGGCGCGCCCGTGCCGCTCTGGAACGACCGCCATGCGCAACCGATCGGTCGGATGGCGTCCGACGATCGCCTCGACGGTGCCGGCCGGGCGCGGAAGTTCGCCCCACACGACCGCGAGATAGGTCCGCACAAGGGGCAAGGTTCGGCCGTGATCGGCGAAAAGCGCAGCGAGGCCGCGGTGGGCCGCATCCGTCTTAGCCACCACCACCAGCCCGGACGTGTCCTTGTCGATGCGGTGCACGATGCCCGGTCGCCGAACGCCGCCGATCCCGGACAGGCTGTCCCCGCAATGCGCGATCAGCGCGTTGACCAGCGTGCCGGTCAGATGGCCCGGCGCCGGATGCACGACGAGGCCGGCCGGCTTATCTATGACGATAAGGTGGGCGTCTTCGAAGACAACGGCGAGAGGCAGCGGCTCGCCGTGCGGTTCCGGGTCGGCCGCCGGCGGAATGGCGAGCGAGACGGCGTCGCCGAGAATCAGCTTGCGCTTGGCGTCAAAAACGGTCGCGCCGCCCACCGCGAGGCGCCCAGCCTCGATCAGGCTCTTCAACCGGGTGCGCGACAGATTGGCCTCGATCCGCTTGGCGACCTGCGCGGCAGCAACGTCGAGACGCAGTCCGGCTTCGTCCGGCCCCGCCACGAAGGTCATTGTGTCGCAAGCCGATGCAGCTTCGTCCAAGTCTTCCGTTTGCAACGTTCCAGGTCCATTCACATGCGCTATGTCTTTTACTTCGGCTCCTCCGTCATTCGCCGGGCCTGAAGCAGCCATGTCTTTCTACCGTATATACGCGCGCGTTCTGGCTTTGCTTCGCCCGGAGAAGCGGACCGTGACCTTTCTCGTGCTGGGAACGGTCGGCCTCGTTGTCGCCCAGTTCGCCGAGCCGGTTCTCTTCGGCCGCCTGATCGACCGGCTGACACACGTCACGCGAGGGGGAACGCCGACCTTCACCGCGATGCTGCCGACCATCGCGGCTTGGATCGGCTTCGCGATCGCCTCCATTTTGGCCTCCATCGTCGTGTCCCTCCTGTCGGACCGGCTCGCCCACCGGCGCCGGTTGGCGATCATGGCGATGTTCTTCGAGCACGCGTTGCAACTGCCGATGACATTCCATTCCGCGACGCATTCGGGCCGTTCGCTCAAGATCATGATCGAGAGCGCGAACAGCATGTTCATGATGTACCTCGGCCTGTTCCGCGAGAATTTGTCGGCCGTTCTATCGCTGGTCGTGATCCTACCGCTCTCGTTGTGGCTGAACTGGCGGCTGGGTCTCCTTCTCGCCGCGCTGATCCTTCTATCCGGTGCGGTTGCCATGTTTGTCCGGCATCGCACGGAAACGCTGCAGGGAACGGTCGAGCGCTACAATTCGAAGCTCGCGGAGCGCGCATCCGACGCCTTCGGCAACGTACCCGTGATCCAGAGCTTCACCCGCGTCGGTCACGAAGCGGGCGCGATGCGGGATCTGAGCCGGACCCTGCTCGAAGCGCAAATGCCTGTGCTCTCGTGGTGGACGGTGGCCGTCGTCTTCGGCCGGACAGCGTCGATGGTCACGCTGCTTCTTATTTTCGTGTCGGGCACGGCGCTTTACCTGCGCGGCATCGGCACGATTGGCGGCATCGTCATGTTCATGAACTTCGCCAACATGCTGATCGGCAAGCTGGAGCAGATCGTCAATTTCTCGCACGGCCTTTTTCTACAGGCGGCCAAGATCGCGGAGTTCTTCGACGTCCTCGACACCATGCCGCAAGTCGCGGAAAAGGTCGGCGCGCGCGACCCCGGCCACCTCGCTGGTCGCGTCGCCTTCGAGGGTGTCTCGTTCTCCTATCCAACGGCCGGCGACAATGGCGCGTCGCGAGCGGCGGTGCGTGACCTCTCCTTCGTCGCAGAACCCGGACAGACCATCGCGCTCGTCGGGGCGACCGGGTCCGGCAAGTCGACAACGCTCGGGCTGCTGCATCGCACGTTTGATCCAAGCGCCGGGCGGATCACCATCGACGGGCATGACATCCGCGACATGCCGCTCGACGCGCTTCGCCGCAACATCGGCGTCGTCTTTCAGGAGCCGATGCTCTTCGCCCGCTCGATCGAGGAGAATCTGCGCATCGGCAAGCCGACGGCGAGCGCGGCCGACATCACGATGGCGCTGGAGCGCGCCCAGGCGGCCGACTTCGTCCGCGATCAGCCTCAGGGGCTCTCAACCCCCATCGGCGAACGCGGGCGCCAGCTCTCGGGGGGCGAGCGGCAGCGCGTCGCCATCGCCCGCGCGCTGCTGAAGGATCCGCCGATCATGATCTTCGACGAGGCCACGGCGGCCCTCGACGCCGAAACCGAGCAGAAACTGCAGAAGGCGCTTGTGAGCGCCACCGCGGGCCGTACCACCTTCGTGATCGCGCACCGGCTCGCGACGGTGCGTCATGCATCCCGCATCCTCGTCCTGCAGAACGGCCGAGTTATCGAGTCAGGCACGTTCGACGAACTCGTCGCACAGGATGGCGCCTTCACGGTGCTCGCCCGTGCGCAGTTCATGACGGGCCGGAAGCATGGGGCGGATGATGCTCTCGTCGGGAGCTTGCAGTAAGGAACACTCTGCGGAGGAGCCCTGCCCGCGAAGCGGCTCTGGCATGTGGGAATCCCGCTTGCTCCCGATAGGGCGGCGGGACAAGCTTTTCTGGCGAAAGCGACCCTTTCGCTTGCCTTGGAGTTCCGAGAGGTGCTTCGGGCGTTTCCTCCCTTGACTTCGAGCCGCCGGTTTCACGCCGGCGGTCTTTTTTTGTCAGCTACGGCGCCCGAGCGCGACCATCCACAACGAACGCATCGTGATCGCTTGCGCGAGGCGCGGTTCACGTCGGGCGCGTCCCACGGCTTCTCCGAGCACGGTGACGATCCTGGCGAGGCGTTCAGCATCCCACAGCCGCAACTGCTGTTCGGCCTGCCCCCGGCGCGGGCCGTAGAAGCCGCCGTCGCCCCGCATGCCCGCATCGGCGGCGACGCGCGCGCGATGTAACGCCATCGCATGGCGCAGGGCCGAACCGAGCAGCGTGTTCACGTCGCTGTTTTCCCCAAACAGCCGCTCCGTCGTGCGCTCGATGGCGGTAAAATCCCCGCGGAAGGCGCCATCGACGGCGTGGTCCACGATGAGCGCCGAGGCATCGGCAACGATCGCTTCGACGTGGGCGATCTCGACCCGGCCGGCCCCGTGCGCGTAGGTCGCCAGCTTCTCGAGCTCGGAGCGGGTCGTCAGCCTATCCTGGCCGAGTAGGGAGAGGAGCAACTCCTTGGCGTCGGGCGCAATGGTGAGATCGGCGGCGGCGAGCTCGCTGTCGATGAGCAAGGCGACGTCCTGCGCGCTGTCGGGGAAGCACTCGATCGCTGCGGCCGCCCGCTCCCTTTCGAGCAGCTTGCGCAGGAGATGGTCGCGCTTCAGCGCACCGCCTTCGAGAACGACGACACAGTCGCGGGGAGGCGCCTTCAAAAGCGGCTCGATCGCTGGCACGAGCGACTTGCCCGTTGCCTCGATGCCGATCGCCTTGCGGCCGCCGAACATCGGGACGGCATTCGCTTCGTCGAGCAATCGCAACGGGTCGGAGGCGATGTCATCGCCGGCGAAGCGCATGAGCTGAAAGGCGTCCTTGGGATCGTCGACGGCCCGGACCAGGATCGTGCGCATGCGTTCGGCGACGAGCCCGGAGTCCGTGCCGAACACGAGGTACAGGAAGACCCCCGGCGGCGGGTGATTGATGAAACGGTCCGCGTCGCCGGACCTGACCGCGACCATACATGCCCCGTTCGGCTTGGCGCCTTGCGGGAAGCCCTACGCGGGAACACCGGATCGATGCAACTCACGTCGGAAAGTCGAGGCCGCGATCCGGTCTCAGGACTAAAAAGCCGGGCTCGGGGCCCGGCTTTCGTTTTCGAGCGGATGCGACGCTTAACGGCAGATGCGGCGCGGCCCGAACGGAGTCTCGCGAACGAAGCAGCGCCGACCTTCGAAGCCGCCGCCATAGCCGGGCCGACCGAAGCCGCCGGGCACGCAGATGCCGCGGAAGTTGCGATGGAAGCCCGGGCCGCAGCCTTCGGCGACGGGAATGACCTGGGCGGCGTCGACGCCGGGCGCGACGACCGTCGCCGGCACGGCCTGCGCCGTGGCAGCGCCGAACATCAGCGCCGCACCTGCGGCGATAGCTGTGATCATGGAACGCATAAGTGTCCTCACCCTATGTTTTGGGCAGGCGATGGAACCGCCTGCTCACGCGTCTGCTACCGGCGCACGCCTGAATTCAAGCTGAATGACAGATCAGTGCGGGGCTTCGCCGAGACGACGCTCGGCCAAGGCGGCCGCGAGCCGGAGACGCAGCAGGTCGGACAGCTGTTTGGCATCGCGGATCTCGGCATCACGCGCCGCCCGCACGTCCGCGAACCGCTGGCTGGTGCGGTCGTAGCTCTTGAAGACGAACGCCGTCCCCTTGGTGACCGGCAACCCGGTGTCGAACGTTTCCAGCCGGTAGGTCGCGTTGACCACCACCGTCGCGGAACTGGCGCGACCGGAGACTGTGTCGATCAGAGGTGTCTGCACGCTCTCGTTCAGGGCCACGAAGAGCCGATAGCGCGGCTGCGGGTGCGAGCCCGTTCCGTTGAGGTCGAAGATGAGGTCGTCGCCGAGGTAATGGCCCAATCGATCCGGGATGGGCTCCACGGCGATGGCGCGCAGCTCGGCATCCGTTCCCGGGCCCCCCTCGGCGAATTGGCCGTACATCGGCTGGAGGCAGCCCGCGAGGG
>CAXTFG010000069.1:0-15713 GCA_964243415.1 uncultured Beijerinckiaceae bacterium
TGGGACAACGCCAAGAAGAGCTTCGAGGACGGCTTCATCGACAAGGACGGGGTCAAGCATTTCAAGGGCGGCGACGCGCACAAGGCGTCGGTGACCGGGGACACGGTCGGAGATCCCTACAAGGATACCGCCGGCCCCGCCGTCAATCCGGCGATCAAGATCACCAACATCGTCGCCCTGCTGCTGCTGGCGGTCCTCGCGCATTGAGGGCACGGCAAGCTCGCTCCCGGCGGAATGCCGACAAGCGCTCAGTCCAACTGTCGAGGGTGAAGCCGAAGCTGCATGCGTGACCGGGGCTCCGTTGTCGGATAGACAGCGGTGCCTTCGGCGCGCTCGCCGTCCACGAACGGCCTTACGGACTCTCGACCATGTCGGAAACCTATTCGCCTGATCCCGCCGGTTCCGACCGTATCATCGAGACGACATCGCAAAATGTCTTCCAGCGTATGGGGGGTGCGCTGGCGGGAGCGGGGATCGGGGTCATCCTCTTCCTCGTCGCCATTGGCGTCCTGGTCTGGAACGAGAGCCGCGCGATTGATGCGATCCGAGGCCTTCGGCAGGCCGCTCACGACGCCGTCGAGGCGAACCCGACACCGATCAGTGCGGCGCAGAACGGCCGCCTGATCCACCTCACCGGCGCGCTCGTTGTCCACGACACGCTGAGCGACCCGGAAATGGGGCTGACCAAGACCGGCCTGATCCACCTCAAAAGATCGGTCGAGATGTATCAATGGGAGGAACACAAGGACACGCGTTCGAGCAGCCAGGTCGGCGGGACGCAGACGACGCAGACGACCTACACCTACTCCAAGAAGTGGTCGGAGGACCCGATCGATTCCGGCGGGTTCAAGGGTAATCACGTCAATCCCGACATGGCGATCAGGACGCAGGTGTTCACGTCTTCCGATACCACGATGGGCGACCGCAAGCTCACGACCAAGCTCCTCGACGAACTCGATAACTACTCGACAGTGCCGCCTCCGGCAGCCGTGCCGGACGGCTATCGTCGCGACGGCGGCACCTTCTACAGGGGCCGTGACGCCGATGCGCCCGCCATCGGCGACATCCGCATCACCTTCGCCGGTGTCCCCGCCCAAACGGTCAGCGTTCTCGCCCAGCAGCGCGAAACCGCGCTGACGCCGTTTAAGACGGCAAGCGGCTACAAGGTGGGACTGGTCGTCCCCGGCGACGTGGATGCCGACGACATGGTCGCCCACAAGCAGTCCGAGGAGAAAATCCTGACTTGGATCCTCCGCGGCGTGGGTCTTCTTTGCTTCTTCTTCGCTCTCCTATTGTTGGCGTCGCCGGTCGAGATTGTCGCGGACATCCTGCCATTCGTCGGCTCGATCGTTGGCGGCGGGATCTTCTTCTTCGCCGTGATGCTGTCCATTCCGCTCACCCTGGTGACGATCGCGCTCTCCTGGGTGTTGGTGAGGCCGTTCATCGGCATCGGCTTGGTCGCCGCGGCGATCGCCGTCGTGCTCGCTTTCCGCCGGTTGCGGCGACCGCGAGCACGGGCGGCGTGAGGAGCCCGAATGTTGTCGGGCGCCAGAACGGGAGTGACGGCGGCGGCGGCTGAACGTCCGCCGGGGATCACAACCTATCGGCGCTCGATGCTGCGCCTGATCGCCGAGATCATCCGCAATCCGTTGAATTCGGTGCCGCCAGCGTGCTTCGAGCACCGCATGGTCCTGACGCGCAATCTCGGGCGGCTGCGCGCTTACATCAGCGATCCGGATCTGATCCATGAGGCCCTGGTGCGCAACGCCGATCGCCTGGGCAAGAGCGAGGAGATGAAGCAGGTCCTCGGCACGGCGCTTGGCGAAGGCTTGTTGACGGCGGACGGCGCGACCTGGCGATGGCAGCGCCAAGCGCTGGCTCCAGCGTTCCAGCACGAGCGGCTGGTGTC
The DNA here is from genome assembly GCA_964243415.1 of uncultured Beijerinckiaceae bacterium. Lineage (GTDB taxonomy): Bacteria > Pseudomonadota > Alphaproteobacteria > Rhizobiales > Beijerinckiaceae > RH-AL1. Next base: position 1,910 of record CAXTFG010000069.1, read on the forward strand.
CATGCTTTCGACCATGATCGATGCCGCGACCGCGACCCGCGAGCGTTGGCTCGCGCTGCCGCGGGGGTCGACCGTCGATCTCGGTCACGAGATGATGCGAATGACGTTCGCGATCATCCTGGAAACCATGCTGTCCAGCCCCGGGGGCATGGACGTCGCCCGAATCGAGCGCGGCGTCGCCGACTACCTCGGCGCAACGTCCTGGATGTTCGCGATGGCGATGCTGAAGGCGCCCCGGTGGATGCCGTTTCCGGGACGCGCGCGCGCGGCGTCGGCGACCCAGGTCCTGCGTGGCACGGTCGAAGCGCGGATCGCGGCGCGCCGCCAGGCCGGCAACAGGCCCGACGATCTCGTCGGCATGCTGCTCGCGGCGACCGATCCTGAAACCGGCCGGTCGATGAGCGATGGGGAGATCACCGACAATATCCTGACCTTCATCGCCGCCGGTCACGAAACGACGGCGGTCGCCTTGAGCTGGACGTTCGCACTCCTCGCGAAGAATCCTGATTGTGCCGCGCGCCTGCGCGCGGAGATCGACGACGTGACCGGCGGCGGACCGGTCCTGCCGCAGCACACCGCCAAGCTCACCTACGCCAGGCAGGTCTTCAACGAGGCGATGCGCCTCTACCCTCCCGCTCCGATCATCGCGCGGACCGTGGCGCGCGCTTTCGAGATCGAGGGTGTCGAGCTGCCGGTGGGCTCGATCGTGCTCGTACCGATCTACGCCATCCATCGGCACAGACGCCTGTGGACGGCGCCGGACGCTTTCGATCCCGATCGCTTCGCTCCGGATGCGGCGCGGGCGCGTCATCGGTTCGCCTTCATGCCGTTCGGCGCGGGTCAGCGCATCTGCATCGGCAGCTCTTTCGCCGCGATGGAGGCGGTTGCGATCCTCGCCGTGCTCGCCAAGGCGGTCACCCTCTTGCCTGTCGAGACCACGTTGCCCGAGCCCCAGATGCGGGTGACGCTGCGGCCGGAACGCGCCATACGCATGCTGATCGAATCGCGGTCTGCCCCCTGAGGCCGTCGATCACGGCCCGGACTTGAACCGCCGCCGCCGACGCGCAAGAAGCAATCAGCCCCGATCTCCAGAGCCGTGCCGATGATCCCCCGCTATTCCCGTCCCGCGATGGTCTCCGTGTGGGATGCCCAGACGCGCTTCCGCATCTGGTTCGAGATCGAAGCGCATGCTTGCGACGCGATGGCCGAACTCGGCGTGATTCCGCCGGAGAGCGCGCGCGCCATCTGGGACAAGGCCGGGGACGTGTCCTTCAACGTCGACCGCATCGACGAGATCGAGCGCGTGACGAAGCACGACGTCATCGCCTTTCTCACCCACCTCGCGGAGTTCATCGGGCCGGAGTCACGCTTCGTTCACCAGGGCATGACCTCGTCCGACGTGCTCGACACCTGTCTCGCCGTGCAGCTCACGCGAGCCTCCGACATCCTCGTCGCCGACGTCGACGCGCTTCTCGCCGCGCTGAAAGCGCGAGCCTACGAGCACAAGTTCACCCCGACCATAGGCCGCTCGCACGGCATCCACGCCGAGCCCGTGACGTTCGGGCTGAAGATGGCGCAGGCCTATGCCGAATTCGCGCGATGCCGGTCGCGCCTCGTCGCCGCCCGCGCCGAAGTGGCGACTTGCGCGATCTCGGGCGCGGTCGGCACCTTCGCCAACATCGACCCGCGCATCGAAGCGCATGTCGCAGCAAAGATGGGCCTCACGCCCGAGCCCGTCTCGACGCAAGTCATCCCGCGTGACCGCCACGCGATGTTCTTCGCAACCCTCGGCGTCGTTGCCTCATGCCTAGAGCGCCTCGCCCTCGAGATACGGCACTTGCAGCGGACCGAGGTGCTCGAAGCGGAAGAGTTCTTCTCCGAGGGGCAGAAGGGTTCGTCGGCGATGCCGCACAAGCGCAACCCGGTCCTGACCGAGAATGTCACCGGGCTCGCCCGCCTGGTGCGTGGCATGGCGGTGCCGGCGATGGAGAACGTGGCTCTCTGGCACGAGCGCGATATCTCGCATTCCTCCGTCGAGCGGATGATCGGGCCGGACGCGACGATCACGCTCGATTTTGCGCTCGCACGCATGACAGGCGTGATCACCAACCTGCTCGTCTACCCCAAGAACATGGGAAAAAATCTGGACCGTCTTGGCGGTCTCATCCACTCGCAACGCGTGTTGCTTGCCCTGACGCAGAAGGGCCTGTCCCGCGAGGACGCCTATGCTCTCGTCCAGCGCAACGCCATGCCGGTCTGGCGCGGCGAAGGCGAGTTCAAAACCTTGTTGAAAGCCGATCCAGACGTGTCGAAGGCGTTGGGCGGTGTCGAGCTCGAGGCTCTCTTCGATCTCGGCTATCATTTCAAGCACGTCGAGACGATCTTCGCCCGGGTGTTTCAAAGCTGATGGGCCGTTGCTCATATCGCGCTTTAAAGCCGCGATTGGCGACGCGCCGCAGACTTCCTACCTGACAGCAATCGAGCTGCGACTCCGGGCTGTGCCGTCGTTTGATACTCGGCGCGGCCTGATGCATGCTGCGGTTGTACTTGCTACTTGATTCGTCGTTGCCGGATTCATGAGCAGATTGAAGTTCGAGCCGTTCCGCGCACAGGTTGCGGCCTTGCCGATCCGCACCGGTCCCGCCGGGAGCGAAGTCATGCTTGTCACCTCGCGCGAAACACGTCGATGGATCGTGCCGAAGGGCTGGCCGATGAAGGGTCGCAAGGACCACGAGGCCGCCGCCCAGGAAGCATTCGAAGAGGCTGGCATCACCGGCAAGGTGCACAAGCACCCCATTGGGGCCTATACTTACACGAAGCGAACGGGGAAAAACCTCGAGGCCTGCCGCGTCATGGTCTATCGCCTCGATGTCGACGAGGAACGCCCGCACTGGCAGGAACGCGCCCAGCGGACTCGACGGTGGTTCCCCGTGCCGGAAGCTGCCAAGATCGTCTCGGAACCCGGCTTGGCCTCGATGATCCTGTCTCTCGACGAGCCGCAGGCAGCATAGCTCGCGCTCTCCGCTAGCTTGGAAAAGCATCGCTCAAAGACATGAAGCGCTCGACCGTCTCGTGCTCGAGGCAGGCGCGCAGCGCCTCCGCTCCCCCAAACTGGAACCCGAGCTGGCTGCGGTAGGCGAGGGCGGCTTCGAGTTTCGCGGCGCGGTCTTCAGGAACGAGCGGCACCTCGCAAACGCGCAAGGCGCGAAATCGATCTTCGAAGGGCTGCTTCGGGGTTTCGCGTCGCACGGTGTAGGGGTAGTCGCGCCACCAAAGTGTCGGCGTCTCGCGCCCGACATGGTCGAGAGCGAGCACGAGCGCCTCGTGGTCGACATGGCCGCCGATGGCCTGAGGCGCCAACAGCATGGCCGGGCGAAGCTCGCCGATGAGCTTTTGCAGCTCGCACGCGATCGGCGCCGCGATGGCATCGTCGCCGCGCAGGCCAGCGAACAGGGCGGGCGCTGATCCATATCCGCGATGCGGCGCCTCGGCGAAACGCAACCACCGCGTTTCGGCGCCGATCGCGGCACACGCTTGCGCGTCCTCTTGCCGGCGCAGCGCCATGTAATCGATCTCTGCCAAGAGCCCCTTGTCGAGCTGACAGGCCAGCGCGAAGCCTTCCGGGTCCTGAACGCTCTTCGTGAACACGGTCGCGACGATGACTCGCCAGCCTGTCCGCGCCAGCTTGGCGAGAGTGCCGCCAGCCGAGAACACAGCGTCGTCGAGGTGCGGCGACAGCGCCAGGGCGGTTCGCGCCGCCGTCACAGCAGGTGCGGCTGCGACCGGAAGCGGCAAGGCGACGGCGTCAGCTCCCTCGGGATATTCAACACCGGCTGCGTGCAGAACAGCTCACCGTAGATCGCCATGATATGTCGCCCGACGACGTCCCAGGAATAGATTGCACGACATTCGTCGAGCGCCGTCGCGGCAAGCCGGCAACGCAGATCGTGGTCTTCGATTAGCCGGCGCAACGCGGCGGCATGCGCCGGGATGTCGCCGGCGGCCGTGAGCAGACCGTTCTCCCCATCGCGCACGCAATCGGTGACGCCGACGACGGCACAGCTTGCGACCGGCAGGCCGCATGCCATCGCTTCGAGGATCGTGTTGGAGAACCCTTCGGCGTAGGTCGGCGAAGCGAAGATGTCGGCGCCGCTGTAGACTTTCGGCGTGTCGAGGTAATCGGCGTAGCCGGAAAAGCGGACCACATCCGACGCGAAGCCACGCTTTGCCGTCAGCGCTTTCGCGCTGTCGACGTCGGGCCCGATGCCCGAGATCACGGCCTCGAACTCGACCCGTTGATCGCGAAGCAGGACGAGCGCCTCGATAAAGTCGAGCACGCCTTTTCGGCGGTCGACTCGACCGTGGTAAAGCAGTCGCGGCGGCGTTCCGAGATCGCCCGGCAGGTGTCGCGGTACGAAGCGGGTCGTATCGACCGCGCCCGGCACGCGCGAGAATCGAGAAGAGGAAACGCTCATCCGCTCAGCGACTTCCGCGATGAAGCTCTCACCGCCGATGAGCAGCGCGCCGGCATGGTCGAGCACGCGGCCGAAGGCCTCGTAATGCGTTTGACAGCACGAGCCGACCCAATGACCGTCGCCGCCTTGGATCGAGACCACGTTCGGCACGCCGAGATCGGCTGAGGCGAGGAGCACGGCCCAACCCGTGGGATAGCCATACTGCGCATGAAGGATATCGAACGGCGCTAGGGCGTGCTCGCGCTTGATCGCGGCGATCATCGTCTCGATGTCGGCCTCGTAATCGCCGCGTTCCTGCTCGCCCACAGACTCGAGGCCGATCACCTTGACGCCGGACACGGGCGGGGGCGGGCCGCCGCCGTACACGGTCGCGTGGTTGCCGCCGTAATACTGGCTGATCATCGTGACGTCGTGACCGGCCCTCACGAGCTCGCGCAGTAGGTTGACGGCATAGATGCTCATCCCGCTGATCGCGGGAAAGTAGCGGCGGGAGAGGAAGCAGATCCTCATGCCGCGCGCCTGCTCCGGCATTCCCGCAACCACGCGATCGAGCTGGGGATGGCCTTGTCCGCCATTGGGCTCTCGCGGGACAGCTCGACACACACGAGCTTGTCGAATCCGATCTCGTCGAGGGCGTCGAGGACGCCCGGCACGTCCATGTCGCCCTCCCCGAAGGGAAGGTGGACGTGGACGCCACGGCGCATGTCCTCCAGCGACACGGTCCCGAGCCTCGCGGCATAGCGGCGGACGGCGGTGGCGGGGTCGATGTCCTGCGTCACGATGCAATGGCCGGTGTCGAGCGCTAGCGTGAGGCCAGGCACGCCGAGCGCCTCCCACTCCGCGGCGGTCTCGATCAGCATGCCGGGCTCTGGCTCAAAGGCGGGCGTGACGCCCTGGTCCGTGGCGTAGGCAGCGATTTCGTGGAGGCTATCGACCAACCACCGCCGCGCTTCGCCGCGGTCGACGCCGGGCTTCGGCACGCCGGCCCAGAACGACACGGCTTCGGACCCGAGGATCGCCGCGATGTCGATGGCCCGCTCGAGGAAGGCGACGCGACGTCGGCGACCATCTGGATCGAGCGTCACCAGTGTCGGCTCGTGCTTGGCGCGCGGGTCGAGCAGGAAGCGCGCCCCCGTCTCGATCACAGAGCCGAAACGGAGCGTCGCGAGGCGCTTCGCGAGCTTGCCGGCTTGCGCGGACCAGTCTTCTGCGAAGGGATCGAGGTGATGGTGGTCGAGTGTGAGCGCGACGCCGGCATAGCCGGCCTCGGCCATGAGGCCGAGCGCATCCACGAGGCGGTGGCTGCCGCACCCATTCGTATTATAGGCGAAGCGCAAACTCATGCCGCAGCCCTGTCCTCCGCTGCCGCGATGTGGTGCGCCTCGGGTTCGCGGTACAGGGGATAGAGCGGTCCGACGATCTCCGTCGCGAGCCTCGTATCGAAAAGCGGTTGGCCGCCGAAGCGGTCGAGCGCGTCCGGGGTCAGCCGTACAGGTCTGAGCGTCTCGGTCGGCGCTCCGAAGTGGATCAGCGGGTGGCCGCGGTCGAGCAGCTTGCGCGTGTTGCGTTCGCCGATGCGATGGTAGCTCATCGTTTCGACCTCGAGCCCCGGGACGATCGTCTTGACGACCTTGACCGGTGAATCCGGCGGTGAATTATCGACGTAGAGTACGTCGAACCCCGCCGCGATCAGTCGCTCGCGGGCGAGACGCCCGGCGTCGCGCGACCCTTCGGCTCGCGTGGTGGGCAGTTCGAGGAAGGGCTTGTGGCCGCGAACGGCGTGCATGTTGTCGGCCAGCCAGCCTCGCAGTTCCGATGGCCGGCGCCGCGACCAGTCGAGCATGGACGTGAAAGCACGGCTCTCGCCGGCCTTGGGATTTCCGCCCGCCTTGGCGATAAAGCGCGCGGCATAGCCCGTCGGGGCAAGAGGCTCCACCGCGCGCGCCGGGCCGTGCGCGAACCCTTTCCGCGCCCGCGAAGCGGCGAATTCTGTCAGTGCCTTCTCAAGCGCGCGCTCGCGGTCGGGATGGCAGGCTTCGCCGCAACCCGTGAGCATGATGGGCAGCGGCGGGTCGCCATCCTCATCGAAGCCGACGCAGTACACGTTGCAGAGGCCGAACTCGTCCGTCGCGAACTTCGGGATCGCGCGTACCCCGGCGGTCGCGAAACGGGAGAGGATGGCGGCAACGCCTGGCGACAGCGCCTCGGGCAGGTCGAGCGCGATGCCCTGGTCGAGCGCTTTGAAGAGCAGGCCGTTGCCGTCGCGCTGAAGCAGTTCGAGCACGCCGTGACCGACCGCCCAGTCGATGTCCGGGCCGGCGCCCTGGCCGTTCGTGATCAGCGTCGTGAACGGCACATAACCGGGCGACAGCTCGCCGGGCGTGGTCGCGGCGACGTCGATGGGAACCAGCACCGTCTCCCCGGTCGCCGCTCGGATCGCCTCGACCCACTCCAGCACAGTCTCGCCACCGACTAATGAGCCGGCGGGCAGCCCGAGCGTGAGCGGATCGACCACCGCTCTGGCGCCCAGCGAGGCGACAAGGTCACGCCAGCTGCCGCGCGTCCGCCGGACCTCAGGCATGCCGAGGACCGAAAAGATCATCTCCGCGCACTCACCGAGGCCGCCGATGATGGCCTGCTCATCCGTTGCGCCGTAGCCGACGCCGTAGGGCATTACGTCCTTCAGACGTGGGTCTTCAGGGAACAGGGCGACGACCCAAACCGGCAGGCCCGTCCGGTCGAGCGGCGTCAAAGGAAAGGCCGCCAACTCGCCGCTCGGGAAGGCCTCGATGTAGGCTCGCGCGGCCAATCCGAGACTTTGGGGCAATCCGGTCACGACGCTTCCCTCCTACGCTGCGGCCTCGAGCACGCCGGGCGGACGCGGTACGTCTAGAACTCTCGCGAGTAGGCGATGGGCGGCGAGATCTCGCATCGCATCGAACGTGTGCGGCTGCCCCGCGATCGCATCGCCGAAGGCGGCTGCTTGGGCGGCAAAGGGGCAGCGCGAAGCATCGAAAGGGATCTGTTCCGCGGAGCCGGTCGCTCCATCGGTGAACACCACGGACCCGCCCGCCGTCTGCCCCATCGTGTCGGTGGCCACGATCTGCCCGCGCGATCCCAGGACCTCCAAGCGACGCCGCGGTAGCGCTTCAGGCATGTTGTAGCTGTTGTGAATGCTCACGAGGATGCCGGAGCGGGTTTGCCCAATCAGCACGCCGCCGTCGTCGACAGCATAGTCCTGCACTCGCGATTGCAGCAGGCCCTTAAGCTCGACCAGCGGCTCGCCAAGGAGCGCGTCGACGAGGTCGATGCCGTGCGGCGCGAGGTCGATGATCGCGCCGCCGCCAGCCTGGCGCGCATCGATGCGCCAATTCGCGCCGTTCGCCGCCGCATTGCCCGACCAATCCCGCCCGAGCCAGCAGGCGTAGACGATGCGAATGGCCGTCACTGTCCCGACCCGGCCGGCGGCGATGGCATCGCGGATCGCGCAATGGGCGGGATGGTGACGCTGGTCGAAGGCGCTACCGAGCAGGATGCCTGCGCAGGTGCAGGCCGCCGCCATCGCCTCGGCATCGGCAAGCGTCGCTGCAAGCGGCTTTTCGCACAACACCGGAATGCCGGCCGCGGCACAAGCCTCGACGGCGGCTCGGTGCAGATGGTTGGGTGTCGCGACATACACCGCATCGAGCGACTGTGCGAGCAGACCCGCGAGATCCGGATGCGCGCAAGCGCCGGTCGCGAGGGCGGCGGCGCGGGCGAATGGGTCGGAATCACAGACCGCAGCGACGCGGTGTCCCGCGGCGGCGATGCCAGGCGCCGTGTAATCGCGCGCGACCCAGCCGAAGCCCACGATGCCCCAACGCATCACCAGCGCTCCGGAAGATCGACGAGTTCGCGCGACCGGATCATCGCCTCCGATTCGGCGGTCGGTGCGGCGGAGCGAGTAACGTGCCGTGGCGCCCGCGAGCGCAGGGGATAGGTGGCAAGTGGCGCGTACTCGTCGCGATAGCGCTCGGACGGCCAGGTAATGACGTCGTCGCTGCCATAGAGTGGATTGCGGGCGAGATTGGCTCCTTCCGGCGGGAGGGCCAGCCCGTCGACGAGCGGACGCGATGGCCCGGTCCATCCCTCGACGAGCGCGAAGGCTTCAGCGGCGGCGAGGTCTTCCCAGCGATGCGCTTGCGGGGCACGGCTTTCCACCAGCGCGCGCGTGAGGTCGGCGTCATCGTAGGCGAGGGCATCGGGGAAGAGCGAGGCCAGATCGCGGACAGAAACGGCGGCACCGGACGAAAAATTACGATGATCGCGGTTGTGGACGTGAGCAACGACCAGCACGCCGCTCGTCGCAAAGCGCCGAAGCCGCTCCACGATCGCCGCCTTGGGTTCGAGGAAATACAGCGCGTCATGACACAACACGAGGTCATAGCGGCGCTCGAGGACAGGCCAGGGCGAGGCGGCGTCGAAGCAGACGAGCTCGACACCGCTGCCGACGACCCAATGGCGCGCCAACCACAATTTGGCGAAGACCACGTCACCGCCGGTGCAGCTGACGCCGCGGCGGGTCAGCTCGCGCAGGTAATGCCCGGCGCCGCAGGCGAGCTCGAAGGCCGTCGTCGGCGACGTCCAGTGCGCTTCCATCAGGGCGAGGCCGGCCAGGAACGTCGGGTCGCTCCAACGATGGGCGAAGTAGTCGCCGACACGGCCGAGACCGAGGTGATCCATGGCGGCGCGAAAGCTGAGGCGGTCGGCATCGCGCACGAGGATCGCGAGCCGGGCCGGGTCCGCCGCAGGTCCGGTCCACCAATCGTCCTGATCGGCGAGGAGGTGAATCAGCGCGCCCGCACGGTCGCCGGTATCGAGCCGGTGCAGCGTCGATGCGACGAGTGCGTCGCGGCCCGTGCGGAGAAAAGCGATGCCGTCGATCACCGGCCAGCGTTCGCCCGATCCGTCCACCAGCGAGTGCGGCGTGTCGGCGTGAAGCGGTTTTCCGGAGTAGGGCGAGGCATAAGCCACGACGTGGGTCACGGCAGGCCCATCTCGGCGAGCACGCGATCGTGGAACGGCTTGACCGGTCCGTCGTGCACCAGCTCGAGGTCTTCGAGCACGTCCGTCATGGTGGTCGAGGCCGCGCGAAGGTGCTGGGCGATCTGGACCACGCGATCGATGACGTCAGCGGCGTGAAACGCGCGGCCCTCCGGCGTGCTCGCGTCCGGCAGGATCCTCCGAGCCTCGACGACGCGATCGAGCAGCGGACGATCGAGCTGCGCCAACGCCAGCTTCGTCGCGAACGAGCACACACCGTCGAGGTGCGACCCGAGCAGCATCTCGCCGGTGAAGCCGCTATCGGGCATGCGCGCATTGTGGAAATGGTGGGCGAGAGCCGCTAGAAAGACGGTGACGGGGTTCGCGCCGTAATGCGGGCTGAGAAGCACACCGAACACGGCGACCGCCCAACAATGCTCGGCATGGTCCTCCGGCGGCTCCAAGACGAGGCGCGGCTTCCCCGGGCACGTCGCGCCGGCGCGCGGCTGGTCTTCGAGGTCGCCGACGAAAGCCGGCAGTCGCGCGTCCGGGTCTGGCGGCCCCGCAACCTCCAACGCGCCGCGAAGATCGGTCGCCAGTCGTGCGTCGAGATCTCGCGCGACGTCGTCGAAGCTGCGTTGGAGCACGACGAGCGCGGCTTCGTGATCGAGGCCGAGTTCAAGAAGTTTCGGCCCGTCGAGATCGCCGAGGCGAGCGGCGGCCAGGGCGGCTGCCGTGGTGCGCCGCATAACGACGATCGGCTCCTCGCCCCCAGCAAGCGCACCCCACGCCCGGCTGAAACCACGGCGCGCGATCGACCCGTCGCGTCCGGCGGAGCGGATGCGCTTCAGGTCGCCAATCTCGCCGAGCAGCTCGCGTAGCTGGGCCGGCGCGTCTGCCGGGCCTACGTCGAAGGAACGGCTCAAGCGGCGGAGTCCGAGGCCACCTTCTCGCCCGCCAGCCAATCGAAGAGTCGCGTCTGCTGCGTGTGGAAAGCATGTTCGGGATCGTGGCCGTTGGCAGTCATCGGCGCCTTGAAGAAGACGCCCATCTGCTCCTGAACGCCACCGTCGCCGCGGCGCTCGGCCAGCCCGAGGCAGCGCGCGATTTCGATCACCAACGGTGCCGCGAGGATGGAGTCCTTGCACAGGAAGTTGATCTTGATCTGCATGCGTTGACCCATGAAACCGGTCACGTCGATGTTGTCCCAAGCCTCCTTGTCGTCGCCGCGCGGGCGGTAGTAACGGATATCGATGATGTGGTCCTCGACGGGGTAGCCCAGCATCTGGTCAAGAACGCTCTTCTTCGTGCCGAGCTTCGACTTCAGCGAGTTCGGGTCGTCGAGCGCGAGGCCGTCGCGATTGCCGAGGATGTTGGTCGAGAACCAGCCGTCGACATGAAGCGAGCGCCCGCGCAACGCCGGCGCGATCACCGTCTTCATGAACGTCTGCCCGGTCTTGCCGTCCTTGCCGGCCACCGCGACGTTGGTGTCGCGGGCGAGTTGCAGCAGGGGCTTGGCATCTGCGGATACGGACGGCGAGAAGTTCGCGTAGGGGCTGCCGCTCTTGATGGCGGCATAGGCGTAGAGCATCGCCGGGCCGATCGCGGCGTCCGACTGGTCGAGACCTTGCTCGAAGGCGGAGAGACTCTGCAGGGCGGGAGCCGCGGGGTCGGGGGAGCGCTCGGTCGAAGCGAGATTGACCATGATGACACGATCGACGCCGCTGTCGCGCTTGAAGCGGGCGAGATCGTCGGCGATCCGCTCGACGGCCTCGCGGTGGCCGGCTGCGGCGAATTTATTGGAGCCGTCGACGTTCTTGCAAAAGTCCGCCGATCCGACCGCCTGCATCGGGCGAATGCCGCGTAGCGCTTTGCCGCCCGCCTGCAAAGCATCACGGTCGAGGACGCCGTGCTTTTCGGCCGCCGCCGAGAGGTCGTCGCCGTTGACGTCCCAGCCGCCGAACACGAGGTCGCGGTAGTCGGCCATGCCGGGGATGCTGAGCTCGGCGAGGGGCAGGCCTGTCCGATCGTTCTTGCCAGCTTTGATCATCTCGATGCCGGCGATGGCGGTGGTCGCCACCGCGCCACCGACGCCGACGATGGCCACGCCGATGCGTTCGCGCCCGCCTTCGCGTTTCGGCGCGGCCGGACTTCGACCGATGTCTACCTGCATGTTCATTCAAAAGCCTCCTTTTCGACGGCAAGCGGGCCGTACGAAAAGCGTCTGTTCGGCCTCACGCACGACGGCGGTTCTCGCGTGACCGCCTCTTCAAAACGGCCGTGGGCTTTAGCACGTGACGACAGATCGCAAGCTGCGGCAAATAGCCAATATTCGCAAAGCAAACGCGGCGTCCGGGCGAAGATTATCCTTTGTTATGAGAGGTGTAAGCCCAGCGGTCATCTGGATGTCAAGCCTCGAAGGATTATAGGGCGAAGCTCGCCGCAACCATGGTCATCCCTTCGGCAGCTGACAGATCGGCTGCAGATCTGACACTATTTGAATGTGGCGAAAGGCTGGTGGGAGAGGAAGGACTCGAACCTTCGAAGGCATAGCCAGCGGATTTACAGTCCGCCCCCTTTGCCGCTCGGGACACTCTCCCACGCCGCGCGCGGTGCCGGCGCGTGCGAGCGCTGGCTTATGGAAACAGGCGCGCGCCCTGTCAACCGGGACGCCGTTGCGGCTGCGTCCCGTCCGTGGCAAAGCCGGCACCACGCGAGAACCGACCCGATTGTCCCGACAACGCCCTCAAGGCCAGCGCGCTACAGATCGTCGAGCCCGCGTGGTCGGCGCGACGCCCGGCACGCCGTCGCATCCCGCTCGCGGCGGCACTGTTGAGATCCACGGATTTCACGCCGTGACGTCCGCCCTGCAAGCGGGGCGCCGTGTTTTGGTCGCGATCTATGCGACCCAGGCCGCCGCGACGCGCCTTGCTGGCGAGATCGCAGCCGCCGGTTTGGCCCCGCGGATCGTTTCGGGGGAGGACCTGTCGCGCCGGCTCGGCGCCCGAGCGGTGCATCAGGGTGTGCTGCTCGAAGCGGGGCCGATCGAGACGATCGACCTCAATGCCATCGAAGACCGGAGCGGCCTCGTCCTCGTGCTGGATCAGATCACCGATCCGCACAATGTCGGCGCGATCGTGCGCACCGCGGCGGCCTTCGCCGTCGACGCGCTGGTCACGACCGGCAGGCATGCGCCCGAGCTGTCCGGGATCGTCGCCAAAGCGGCGTCCGGCGGTCTCGATCATCTCCCTATCGTTGAGGTCGTCAATCTCGCCCGCGCTCTCGAGGACTTGGGTGACATGGGTTACTGGCGGATCGGCCTCGACTCCGAGGGACCGACAGCCTTCGAGGACGCTCCCATCCAGCGGCCGCTCGCCCTCGTCCTCGGCGCCGAGGACAAGGGGCTGAGGCGCCTCACTCGGGAAAGGTGCGATGCGCTGGTCCGGCTCGACATGCCTGGCGTGATCAAGAGCTTGAACGTCTCCAACGCCTGCGCCGTGGCGCTCACCCTTGCGCGCCAGCGGCTCGCCGCCCGGCGCTGATGCCTTTCATTCAGCAGGGAGCAGCTCTTCGTAATCCGCCGCGCGGATCTCGCCTGGAATCCGGCTCGGCAGGACCAAGGACAGAGCCGCAGCGACAGCGACGTTGAGGGTGAGCGCCGTCAGGCCGTTGTAGATCGGCACGCCCCAGAGCGCGTGGGTGGGAACCCAAGCCGTCACGCCAGCGGAGAGGGCCGTGCCGGCAATCAGGCCGGCCGCCCAGCCCCAAAGCAGCGCCCATCCGGTAAACCAGGGCGAGAACAGGCCGAAGACCACCGCGGGAAAGACCTGCACCATCCACACGCCGCCGAGCAGCTGCAGATCGATGGCGAAAGCCGTCGGCATGAACAGGATAACGAAAAGAGCGCCGACTTTGACGAGAAGGCTGGTCAGCTTGGCGAGCTGCGCTTCGCGCGCCGGCAGGATCGAGGGGTCGACGAAGGGCTTCCAGATGTTGCGCGTGAACGTGTTGGCGGCGCCGATCGACATAACGGCGGCGGGTACCAGCGCCCCGATCGCGATTCCCGCGAAGGCGAAGCCTGCGAACCATCCGGGGAATACATGGAGGAACAGGCGCGGCACCGCGTCCTGCGGATTGGCGACGACGATGCCGTCGGCCAAGGCCATGTAACCCATCAGGGCGATGAGCCCGAGCACCAGCGAGTACGCCGGCAGCATGAAGGCGTTCCGCCGGATCGCATTGCTCGACGACGCCGACAGGATGCCCGTCATCGAGTGCGGGTACATGAACAACGCCAGCGCCGAGCC
>CAXTFG010000070.1:0-15428 GCA_964243415.1 uncultured Beijerinckiaceae bacterium
GCGGTGACCTCCTTCGGGATCGAAGGTCAGCACGTCGGCGCGCTGGTCCTCGTCGCCCCAGGCGGCTCCCAGCGAGTGCGATGCCGTCCATGCCGCCAGCTTGGGACCGGTCAGGCGTGGCATGCCGTCGGCGGCATTCGAGCCGGAGCCGACGGAAACGAACATGCGCGTGCCATCGGCGCTGAACCGGATATCTCGGGTCGAGTGCCCGCCCGTGGACGGCGCGAGCTCGGCGATGACCACCTGCGGCGCGCCTCGCGCCTTCGTGTCGCCGGGCTTGTAGGGAAAGCGCACGACCGAATTGATGGTGGCGACGTAGAGCCAGTGCGGGTCCGGCCCGGGCGGATAGAACGCGATGCCGAACGGCTGTTCGAGGTCGGCGGCGAACACGGCGGCGAGGTCCGCCTTGGGCGCGCCGGGCTGCGCGCGCAGGACCCGGATGCGGCCCTCGGCGGTTTCCGCGACGAACACGTCGCCGTTCGGCGCGACCCGCAGAGCGCGCGGCGAGTCCAGCCCTTCCGCGAAGCGGGTCACGGCGAAGCCGGGCGGCACTTTCGGTAGGGCGCCGCGCGGCGGAGTCACTTCCGCCGCCCCATTGTTCGCCGAACGGGTGGCGAAGGGCTTGGGCAGGGCGTCGGCCTTGATCTCGTGGCGCGCGCCGGGAGCATCGCCGTGCCAGTCGGATGACGGCGCGGCCCGTGTGATCGCACCATCCGGCTGGATCGTGCCCGCGAGAGTAATCCCACAGAAAAGGAGGACATAGACGCCGGGACGCATCGCTGATCTCTCTGCGTGAAGGGCAGATATGGTCGGCCCGCGGCAGACTGCTAGACGCCCCGCTTTGGCCCGTCTGCGACCAAGCCGACGTTGACATCGCCTCGATGAGCGCGTGCGGTCGGATCGTAAACGCCGGAAGGAGCCGCCATGTCAGGCGCTGTCGAGTCCGCCATCCGCTCCGCCGTCGCCAAAGGCGCTGGCGTTCTCGCCCGGTACAATCGCAAGCGGATCGGCACCGGGGAGCCGCACCCCTTCCTGTCGGGCCTTCATGTCCCGATGCGGGAAGAGAAGACGCTCACCGATCTCGCCGTGACCGGGCGCATCCCGGCCGCGCTCGACGGGCGGTACCTGCGCATCGGCCCCAACCCGGTCGAAGCCGACCCGCGCGGGTATCACTGGTTCGTCGGCGACGGCATGGTGCACGGCATCGCGATCAAGGACGGCAAGGCGTTGTGGTACCGCAATCGCTGGATCCGTTCGATGTCGGTCGGCGCGGCGCTCGGGACGCCGCCGGCGCCCGGCCCGCGGCGCGGGCATGGCGACACGGTCAACACCAACGTCGTCGACATCGCCGGGCGGACCTGGGCACTTGTCGAGGCCGGCAGCTATCCCGTCGAGCTGTCGGATACGTTGGAGGACCAGCGCTATAATAATTTCGACGCGACGCTCGCAGGCTCGTTCACCGCTCATCCCCACCGCGACCCGGTGACCAACGAGCACCACGCCATCGCCTACGATCCGGGCGAGCCGGAGGTGGTTCGCCACATCGTCGTTTCTCCCGCCGGCAAGGTGGTGCGCGAGGCGCCGGTCACCGTCGAGCACGGCCCGTCAATCCACGATTGCGCGATCACCGCCCGTTTCGCGATCATCCTCGACCTTCCCGTCACGTTTTCGATGAAGGCGCTGATCGGCGGCCATCGTCTGCCCTACCAGTGGAACCCGGCGCATCGCGCCCGTGTCGGCCTACTGCCGCGCCAGGGCGCCAACGACGCCATCATCTGGTGCGACCTCGACCCTTGCTTCGTCTTCCATGCGGCCAACGCCTACGATCGCGACGACGGGCGCGTGATCCTCGACGTCGTCGCCTACGACACGATGTTCGCCGAAAGCCTGCAAGGGCCCGACACCGTCGGCCGCTTCGAGCGCTGGACCATCAATCCTGTCGCGCGCAGTGTGGACCGGCGCGTCGTCGATACGAGCGCGCAGGAGTTCCCCCGCTGCGACGAGCGTCGCTTTGGTCAACCCTATCGCTATGCCTACGCGATCGCGCTGCCGGACGACGGCAATCCGCAGTTCGATGGCGCGACGCAGCTTTTCAAACACGATCTCGAGACGGGCGCGCGCGAGGTGCACGACTTTGGCGATGGCTGCCACCCCGGCGAGTTCGTGTTCGTTCCGGCCGCGCCCGAGTCGGCCGAGGACGAAGGCTGGATGGTCGGCCTCGTCATCGACAAGGCGCACGACACGACCGACTTGATGATTTTGGACGCGCAGGATTTCGCTGGGCCGCCGGTTGCCAGCATTCGTATTCCCCATCGCATTCCACCAGGCTTCCACGGAAATTGGCTCCCGAAAGCGGCCGGAGCGGACGCGTCTGACTGAGTCCCTCCGCTGATGGAGCGAGGACGAGACGACGTTAACCTTGTTCCAGGAAGCATTCCTGTGATCGTCTATCCTTTTCGCCGTCGCGACGTTTACCTTAATGAAGCGACGGGGAGGTGGGTCTTGTTGGTATCGATCGGTCTCGCAATCCTTGTGGTGGGCAGTGCGTTGGCCGTCATTTCCCCTTTCGCCAAGAAGCGGAAGAAGGCGTGCGGCCTAGCGGGCGGGTTCCTCATCGTAGCTGGCCTCCTTTGTTTCGGAAGCGTACTTGCGGCTGCTGCTCTATAGACCGACGTTTGTCGGATTGCTTAAGCGGTCGAGGGCTTCGATCGAGGATGAGCAAGCGTCCTGAGCCGGAAGCTGGTGCCTCGCATCGCTGGTCCGCCAACCGCCCCGTGACGGCGCGATCCGCCCATCGTTGCGTCCGCGCGCTTCTAGGTTCCGAAGATCCGCAATAGCGCCGGCAGGATCGCCGGCGTGATGATCGCCGTCATCGCGCCGTTCAGGCCGAGCGCGATGCCGGCGAAGGCGCCGGCCAGCGGATCGACCTGAAACGCGCGCGCGGTGCCGATGCCGTGGGCGGCGAGACCTGCGGCGAAACCACGGGCGGCGAAGTCGCGCAGCCGCATCGCATTCATGAGCGGCGTCACGATGACCGCGCCGAAGATGCCGGTCAGCATGACGAAGACGGCGGTCAGCGCGGGGAGGCCGCCGTTCGCCGTGGCGAGGCTCATGGCGATGGGCGTCGTCACCGATTTCGGGGCGAGCGAAGCGAGGATCGGGCGGGGCAGGCCGAGCAGGGCGCCGACCGCCACCGCCGACACCATCGCGACGATGCTGCCGATTAAGAGGGCGCAACTCATCGGAACGAGCGTGGCGCGCACCCGCGCCAGATTGCGGTAGAGCGGGATCGCGAGCGCGACCGTCGCCGGGCCGAGGAGAAAGTGCACGAACTGCGCGCCATCGAAGAAGGTCTGGTATCTTGTTCCCGTCGACAGGAGCAGCACGGCAAGGATCGCGGCCGCGATCGCCACGACGTTGGCGAGCGGGTGGCGGCCGCAACGGTCGGCGACCCATTCGGCGAAGACGTAGGCGACGAGGACCGCGGTCAGCCAGAACAGCGGGTTGGCGGAGAGGTAGACCCAGATCTCGCCGGCGCGGTGGGTCGGAATTTCCATCATTTTGAGCGCCTCACGGGTGGCGCGCCGGATCGACGGCGGCTTCGAGATCGGCGGGCAGGGATTTGTGGCGGAACGCGTGCAGGCGCGACGCCAAGCGGAAGATCAAGGCCGTGACGATCAGGGCGAGCGCCGTCGAGACCGCGATCGCGACCGTGATCCCGACTGCGTGGGCGCGCAGCAGCGCGAGATACTGGACCACCCCGACCGCGGCCGGGATGAACAGCAGCGAGAGGTGCTTCAGGAGCACGTCGCTCACCATCCCTATGTTGTCGGGCACGGTATCGGCGAGTTCCGGGTGGCGGCGACCGCGGAGGACGAGGAAGCCGAACATCAGCCCCATCCCCGCGACGGGGCCGGGCAAGGGTAGGCCGAGCGCCCGAACCAGGATCTCGCCGACGCACTGGCAAGCCAGCAGGGATGTTACAGCCGCGATCATCGCCCGGATTGCCGTGCCGTCATATGCGTCGGTCCTGCTGATGTCTCTCGAAACGCGAGCTAAGTGGGCGGAGCGTCGGTCACGCCTGCCATAAACTAAACAGCCGCCGAGGTGACGTCTGCAAAGGCCAGGGCACCTTTAAGCCCCACGCAGTGCTGAAGAGCCGCCGGCGCGGGCCATTGGACATGGCCTGCACGGCAAGCCATATGTGGGCGGCCCCGCCAACGTTGATGAGAGACACCCCTTGCCTTCGTTCGTCGAACGACTCGCCCACGTCTTCACCTGGTGGAATGGCCGCACGGTGAACACCGCGTTCTTCACGTGGCGCCGGGGCGAGCGGGTCGGCACGGATGAGTTCGGAAACGTCTACTATCGCACGATCGGCGGCAAGATCGACCCGGCGCTCGGCTTCGAGCGGCGCTGGGTCATCTACAACGGCTATTCCGAAGCCTCTACGGTGCCCATGGGCTGGTATGGCTGGCTGCACCATACGTCGGACATCCCGCCGACGGCCGAAAGCTACGTGCCAAAGGATTGGCAGAAGCCGCACCTGCCCAACATGACGGGGACGCCGCAAGCGTGGCGTCCGCCGGGGTCGACGCTGCGCGCCAACGCGCGACCGCCCGCGACGGGCGACTACGAGGCGTGGTCGCCGGAGGGCTAAGTCCTTCTGGCGAGTTCGGCTCGATCAACCAAGCTGATATGCGTCCAACCCCCAATCTCCCATGAGTGCGCAGACCCTTCAGGTCACCGACGACGAAGACGGCATGCGCCTCGACCGCTGGTTCAAGCGACGCGTGCCAAGCCTCTCCCTGTCGCATCTCAACAAGATCGTGCGCACGGGCCAGGTCAGGGTCGATGGGGCGCGGGTCAAAACGGCGACGCGTCTTGCGCCGGGGCAAAACATTCGCGTGCCGCCGCTCAATCTCGGTTTGTCGCCGCCCGGCGCCGCGCCGGACCTCTCGGAGCAGGACGCGCGCGACCTGCGCGACATGACCCTCTACGAAGACCGCGACTGCCTCGTGCTGAACAAGCCGTTCGGCCTCGCCGTGCAAGGCGGTTCGGGAACCAGGCACCACATCGACGGCATGCTCGCGTCCTTGCCGAACGAGCGCGGCGACCGGCCGTCTCTGGTGCACCGCCTCGATCGCGACACGTCGGGCGTGCTTCTCGTCGCGCGCACCCGGAAGATGGCGGCCGACCTCGGCGAGATCTTCCGCTCGCGGCAGGCCAGAAAGACCTACTGGGCGCTGGTCGAGGGCGTGCCGAAGCCGGCGCAGGGCCGCATCTCGCTGTATCTCGCCAAGGGCGAGGGGATGGGCGAGGTCCGCGGCAAGCGCGTCGACGGCGTCGATTACGCCGCGCGCGAGAAGATGCGGGTCGCCAAGCACGGCGAGGAGGACGCCCAGCATTCCGTGACGTACTACGCCATCGTCGACAAGGTGCCGACCCGCCTTGCCTGGTTGTCGATGAAGCCGATCACCGGCCGCACGCACCAGCTTCGCGCCCATGCCGAGGCGATCGGCCATTCGATCGTCGGCGATCCGAAATACGGGCTGAAGCCGAAGACCGACCCGCGCCGCACGGACCCGCTTCGGCAGGTGCCGGACGGGATCGAGAAGAAGCTCCACCTTCTCGCGCGCCGGCTTGTGCTGCCGCATCCCGGCGGTGGCACGCTCGACGTCTCCGCGCCGCTCCCCCCACACATGAAGGCGAGCTTCGCCCTTCTCGGCTTCGATGCCGGCGCCTACGATCCGATCGAAGACGCGCCGGAATGAGGACGCAGCCGGCCGAAGTCAGCGAGTGACGACGACCTTGGTGCCGACATGCACGCGCTCGTACAGGTCGGTGACGTCGGCGTTCGTCATGCGAATGCAGCCGGAAGAGACGGCTTGACCGATCGTGTCGGGCTCGTTCGAGCCATGGATGCGGAACAGCGAGCTTCCCAGGTACATCGCGCGTGCGCCGAGCGGATTGTCGATGCCGCCGTTCATGTGACGGGGCAGGTCCGGGCGACGGCGCAGCATCTGCGGCGGCGGCGTCCAACCCGGCCATTCGGCCTTCCGCGAGATCGTCTTGACGCCGCTCCAGGAGAAGCCCTGGCGACCGACGCCGACGCCGTAGCGGATCGCCTGGCCACCGGGCTGGACGAGATAGAGCCGGCGTTCCGACGTCGAAATGAGGATGGTGCCCGGTGCCTGGTGCCCGACGTAGGGGACGATTTCGCGCGCCGGCGCCGCGCTTCCCGCCGGAGTGCCGCCGAACATGGGCGTGAGGAAGTCGAAGAGGGCGGCGCGCGCCGGCGCAAGTCCGGCTGCGAGCATCAATGCCGCAAGTCCCGCCAGCGTCCATCTGCGACGAACCATGTTTCTTCCCCTGATCGTGGCCGAGGCGGCATTGTCGCGTTCACGCTGTGGAGCGCAATCGGGCGCGGCGGTCACGACGGCCTTTCGCGGACGACGTGGCGCCGAGGCAACAGGCGGGGAGCTTGCGTCGACGCGCGTCCGGGGCGAATGGGATGCATGTTCACACTACCTATTCCGGCAAGTCTCGCGGTCGCGATCTTCCTCACGATCTGGTTCACCGTTCTCTTCGCGGTGCTTCCGCTCGGCATCCGTTCCCAGGGCGAAACTGGCGACGTCGTCCCTGGGACCGATCCCGGCGCGCCGGTCGCGCCGCGGCTCGGTCTCAAGGCGGCGCTCACGACAGGCGTGTCCGTCGTCGTTTTCGTCGTGCTCGTCCTCATCCTGCGCGTCGCGGGATGACATGATGTCCTCTCCGCCCGCGGCGGCCGGCGAGGCCTTGCATTGCCAAGCTCAACCGTCTACCCCGGCCACGACCCCGAGAGCGCGTAGCTCAGCCGGTAGAGCATCTGACTTTTAATCAGAGGGTCCCGGGTTCGAGCCCCGGCGCGCTCACCACCTGATCCAAGCTGCGAGCCAGGGTTTCCGGCCAGTCACGGCCTGCAATCAGGGGTTTGGCGGTCGGATCGGACCGCCATCGTCGGGACCTTGCACCGGCCCTTTTCGGAAGTCGCCAATCGTCAGATTGCGGCCCCACGGCGTCCTGTCCGGTCGTTTGATTTGGACCGGCTCATCGTCGTGCAGGCGCCGCAAGCTCTCCCGTTCCATGATGATCGTGCGCACCATGCTTGCGGCAATCTCGGCGCTCACCGCCTCGACGGTCTCTTCCGGCAACTGGTCTATCTTGACCGTAAAATGTTCGAGATTACTCATGCCAGGCCTTGTCGCATGAGGTCCTCCATCGGCGCACCCGTACAAGGCGTCGCAGAGACCGGCGGTGAAATTCGCCAGACCAAAGCTGTCGAATGGCGTTGCGAAACGCGGTTCTTCTTTGCGAGCGTCGCGCACTTTCGAGAGGTGTGACCTATGCCGCTCTACACGATCACAAGCGATGACGAACATTTGCAGCACTCGAGTGAGTTGGACCTGCCCGACGACGGGGCCGCGCGCGCTGCCGCCCTCTCGGCGCTTCCCGACATGGCGCGCGACGAGATCCCGGACGGGGATAGGCGGATCTTTTCGATCACGGTGGCAAACGCCAAAGGCCACCTTCTCTATCGCGCCACCCTGACGCTCGTGGGGGAATGGTGTCGCGAGGGTGTCCCTTGAGAAGGCGCTTTGCGGCTGAGCCGTTGTGACGAATTGATTGCGCATCCACCGGCGTGGGCGGTGCATGCGCTTTGGACGCACCTGATCTGCCTCCGCCGGGGTAGCCGAATTGCTGCACTGCAATATGCTGGAGTTTCCGAAGACGGAGCCGCAGATGAGCGACTATCCCGGGTTCAACAGAGTGTTCTTGTTCGCGGCCGGCGTTTATCTCTTCACGTCGATGATCCAGGCCGGGACATCGCAGGCTCATGTCTCCGGCGCTCTGGAACGCGCGATCCACAGCCTGGCGCACCTGGATCTGCATGGTTTGCCGGATGACGGCTCGGGGCGAGATCCGGCTTACACCTATCTGCAAGCCTTCGAGCCCTGACGCAGACGTCTTCGACCTGACGTCGATTGGAGAGCCTCGTCGCCGTCACCGATTGACCTGAGATCGTGGCGAGGTCCAATCATCGATCGTGGTGCCGCCCATGCTCGCGGCGACGCGCGATGATTTCGACGAGGGCCTTGGCAGCGTGGCTTGGCTGCCGCTCGCAGTGCGCGATGACGTTGAAGGCTCTCGCGGGCATGTCGAAGCCCAGCCGCGTCAGCAGTCCGCTCTCGAGGGCCGCCACGATCGCGGACGCCGACAGAGCGGTCGCGCCCATCCCGGCTTCGACCGCGGCGCGGACGGCCTCGTTCGTCGGGAGTTCCAGGACGACGTTCAGCGACGAAGCCGGAATGCCGAGCCTGTCGAGCGCCTCCTCGAAGACGACACGGGTGCCCGAACCGGGTTCGCGCAGGACCCATTCCCCTTCGGCGAGATCCTCCGCTCGCAAGCTCTGCTTCGCGGTCCAGACGTGGTCCGGCGCGACGACGAGGACGAGGTTGTCGCGCGCCACTTCCGTCACGGCGAGAGACGCATCGTCAACCGGGCCCTCGACGAAACCGAGTTCGGCGGCTCCCGCGAGGACCGCCGCTGCCGCCTGCGCCGTGTTGCCGACCGTCAGCCTGATCTCGACCGCGGGAAAAGCGCGACGGAAATCAACGAGGCGGCGGGGCAGCCAGTAGCTGGCGATGGTCTGGCTCGCCTGGATGACGAGCCTGCCGCGTTTCAGCCCGGCCAGTTCGGCGAGCCTCATCTCCGCGACTTCGGCCCGCGCGAGAACCGCCCGCGCTTCCTCAAGGAACAAGGTGCCGGCTGCAGTCAGTTCGATCCCGCGACCGACCCGACTGAAAAGCTTGGCGCCATGGCGACCCTCGAGCACGGCGATGGCGCTGCTCGCCGCTGATTGCGCCACCCCCAAAGCTTCGGCCGCGCGCGTCACGTGCTGGCGTTCTGCGACGGCGACGAAAATGCGAAGTTGCTCAAGGGTCAAAGCAGGACCTATCGTCGTCGCGGCGCGGAGTTGCAGGGAGGCGCGCCGGAACATGCATCGTGGCACGGCGAAGACGCGCCGGCGACCATCTCTCTCGCGGGAGACGTCAGCGTCGATGATTTGCATCTTCCCCGTTTCGTCGCGTGCGTGTACGACCCGGCTCACGGAGGCCGAGTGATCTGCTCGCGGATGCGCCCTTGCCGCGCCGGCGGCATTCTTCGCAGGAAGGATCGCGCATCTATGCGGGACGATGTTCTCGAAGCGACGCTGCCCGTAACAGGCTTTCGGCCCGCAATCCGCGCCACGGCGGTTCACGGCATGCGACACCTGAGCGGACGTTCCCGACGAATTGGTCGTCAGGCTGATCGTTGAGGAGAGCGTGAACATGGTCCGCTTCCAGCGCCTGTCGGCTTTGCCGATCGCGCGTCGGCCGTCCGGTTCCTTCCGGATCACCGGTCTTGCTCTCTGCATCGGTGTGGCGACGGGCCTCTCGGTTGTCGCCATCAAACAAGTGGTCGCGTGGGTGCAGATCGCGAGCCTCCGCTACGCCGCCGACAATGTCCCGGCGCCCGAGGGCCAAATCGGGTTCCTCCGCGTCGCGATCTCGCTGAGCATCGGTGCGCTCTGCGTAGCGGGGCTCACAGCTCTCTTCGAGGGCTACGGCAAAAATCGATCGCGGATCGCGGCGCCGATCGACGCGGTCGAAGCCAACGCGCTTCGCGGCGGCTTGATGAGCACACGCGATGGGTTCTCCGTCGTGGCGCCCATCCTCGGTTCGGTCGGGTTTGGCGCATCTGTCGGCATCGAAGCCGCCGTCACCCAGATCGGCGCGGTTCTCGCGAGCCTGCTCGGCCAGATGCGGTCGCTTCCGCGATCCGACATGCGCCTGTTGGTCGGGGCCGGCGCGGCGGCCGCCATCTCCACCGCCTACAGTGCGCCAATCGCAGGCATGCTCTACGCCTTCGAACTCGTTCTCGGCTCGTATTCGACGCGCATGCTCGGGCCCGTCGGCTTGGCGGCGATCGTGAGTTCCCTTCTCGCGAGGGCGATCCAGGGGAACGCCGATGCCTTCAAGATGGCGGTCCTCACCGGGGTCGGCTGGTCCGATTATCCGCTGGCCATCCTCATCGGCTGCGCCGCGGCCGGCGTCGGCGTCCTGACCATGCTTCTCGTCTCGGCCTGCGAGCGCGTCTTCAAGAAGTGGTTTCGCCTGCCGCCGGTCCGCCTCGTCGCCGGTGCCCTTGTGCTGTCCTTGCTCGCCATCGCCTTTCCATTGGTTCTCGGGAGCGGTCATGCCGGAATCGAGGAGACTATCAATGGCCATGTCGTCGGCTTGGCCGCCTTCACCCTGCTGATCGGCAAGCTGCTTGCGTCCGCGGTCAGCCTCGGCAGCGGGTTTCGCGGCGGCCTATTCAGCGCGTCGTTGTTGATCGGGGCCTTGATGGGCCAGGTCGTCGCCGCCGTCGCCGCTACCGCGGCTTCGCTGATCCCGGGTCTGCCCAGCGTGCAGCAAGAGCTTTGCGCGGCCATCGGCATGGCCTCCGTCGGCGCGAGCATCGTCGGCAGCCCCCTCGCCATGATTTTTCTTGTCATCGAGGCGAGCCGCAGTTCGGATGTCACGGTCATCGTCGCGGTCGGCGCCGTGACCGCCTCGTTTCTGACAAATCGCCTGTTCGGCTATTCCTTCGCGACGTGGCGATTTCAGCAGCGCGGTCTCGCCCTCGACGGAGGACGCGACATCTCACGCCTTTCGGCGGTTCCGATCAGCGGCTTGATCCGCCCCCCCAAGCGCTCGGTCAGCTCCGACGCGGATCTCCAGAGCGTGGTCCATGCCGTCTCCGTGGCCGGCGGCAAGGGCACGGCCGTCTACGCGCAAGACGGATCGTTCGTCGGGCTGATCGATCCGGATCTGGTCGAACTCGTCGAGGAGGATCAACGCCTGCCCGTCGTCGCGGCCGATCTGATCTATCGGACCGCTCCGATCGTCACGGCGGAGACGACGTTGGCCGAAATGCTCGAGATCCTCCGCAGCGACGATCGCGCCACGCTGGCGGTGATGGACGTCATGGACAGTCGCGAGTTGGTCGGGTGCGTGCGGGCCCGCGATGCCTATGCCGCGGCCTCGATCCGGCTCGACGCCCAGCGTCAGGAGGATCTCGGCGTCGTGTGAGATCGCGACGCGGAGCGAACTTGCCGTTCGGCTCATCCAGGCCGTCGACCGATCTGTTAATCTGATCGAAGGCATCTGATTAATGAATTGGACCGGTCGATCGACAGAGTCCATCGTGATGGTATGCAAGCACCCCCCGGCCGTGGGGCGAATTCCGCTCCCTCCCAGCAGCCTCTCGAGAACAGCCGCTGTCCGAAGGAGCCCGACGGGGTCGAGACCTCCCCGGTCGTGGGCGACAGGGTCGCGAAGACGACCTGCTACATGTGCGCCTGCCGGTGCGGCATCGACGTCCATATCAGGGACGGCAAGGTCCGCTACATCAGCGGCAACAAGGATCATCCCGTCAATCGCGGCGTGCTGTGCGGGAAGGGCAGCGCCGGGATCATGCAGCACTACAGCCCGGCGCGGCTGAACAAGCCGCTACTGCGCAGCGGGCCGCGCGGCTCCGGCGAATTTCGCGAGATCGAGTGGGACGAGGCTCTGTCGATCGCGACAGAGCGATTGTCGCGGATCCGGCACACCGATCCCAAGAAGCTCGCCTTCTTCACCGGGCGCGACCAGTCGCAGGCGCTGACGGGCTGGTGGGCGAGCAAGTTCGGGACACCGAACTTCGCCGCTCACGGCGGTTTCTGCTCCGTGAACATGGCCGCCGGCGGCGTGTATACCGTCGGGGGTGCCTTCTGGGAGTTCGGCGAACCCGATTGGGATCGCACCAAGTACTTCCTGCTGTTCGGCATTGCCGAGGACCACGAGTCGAATCCGCTCAAGATCGGTCTCGGCAGGCTGAAGGCGCGCGGCGCCAAGGTCGTGGCGGTGAATCCCTGCCGCACGGGCTACAACGCCATTGCCGACGAATGGGTCGGCATTCGTCCTGGCACCGACGGCCTTTTCGTCCTCGCGATCGTCCATGAGCTGCTCAGGGCCGGTCGTGTCGATGTCGACTACCTCGCCCGCTACACCAATGCGCATATGCTGGTCATCCAGCAGCCCGGCTCCGCGACGGACGGCCTTTTCATCCGCGATGCCGACGGCAATCCGCTCAGCTGGGATAAGACGGCCAATGCTCCGGCCGCATCCACCGATCCGACGATCTCGCCCGCGCTCTCCGGCTCTTTCGAGATCGAGGGACAACGCTGCGTCCCGGTGTTTCAGCTGATCGCCGAACGCTACCTCGATGCGTCCTATTCGCCCGAGGCAGCCGCGCCGCAGTGCGGCATCCCGGCGGACACGATCCGCCGCATCGCTGCCGAACTCGCCACCGTCGCCTTCGACCAGGAGATCGAACTGCAGGTTCCCTGGACCGACTGGGCAGGGCGACGACACGAGACGATGAAGGGTCGGCCCGTCTCGATGCATGCCATGCGCGGGATCTCCGCCCATTCCAACGGGTTCCAGACGTGTCGGGCCCTCCACCTCATGCAGGTGCTGCTCGGTACCGTCGACGTTCCCGGTGGTTGGCGCTTCAAGCCGCCGTTCCCCAAGCCCGTTCCGCCCGGCCCCAAGCCGGCGGGAAAGAACGGGGGACGTCCCGATACGCCCCTCGACGGCATGGCGCTCGGGTTCGTGGCCGGACCGGAAGATCTGCTGATCGATGAGAACGGCGGCCCGATCCGGATCGACAAGGCCTATTCCTGGGAAGCCCCGCTCGCCGCCCACGGTTTGATGCACACCGTCATCCGCAACGCCTGGGGAGGCGACCCTTATCCGATCGACACGCTGTTCATGTACATGGCGAACATGGCGTGGAACTCGTCGATGAACACGACCGAGACCATCGCCATGCTGACCGACAGCGATGGCGAGGGCAACTACAAGATCCCGTTCATCATCTATTCCGACGCCTACTACTCGGAAACGGTGCCCTACGCGGATCTCGTTCTCCCCGACACGACCTATCTCGAGCGGCACGACTGCATCAGCCTGCTCGACCGCCCGATCAGCCACGCCGACGGCCCGGGCGATGCGATCCGCCATCCCGTCATGGAGCCGGACCGCGACGTCCGGCCGTTTCAGAGCGTCCTAATCGATCTCGGCGGTCGGCTCGGGCTGCCCGGCTTCGTCAACGACGACGGCAGCGCTAAATACCGGGACTATGCCGACTACATGGCCAATCACGAGCGCTCGCCCGGCATCGGTCCGCTCGCCGGGTGGCGGGGTGCCGACGGAAGCAAGTTCGGGCGCGCCGAGCCCAACCCGGACCAGCTTCAGCGCTACATCGAGCACGGCGGGTTCTGGCACCACGATCTCGATCTCGACCAGCGCTTCTACAAGATGGGCAACAAATCCTACCTCGAGTTCGCGGTGCATATGGGGTTCATCCCCAAGGCCGAGCCCGTCGTCTTCCAGCTCTATTCCGAGACGCTGCAGCGCTTTCGTCTCGCCGCGCAAGGCCATGGGCCGGTCGTCCCGCCGCCCTCCGAGCGCCGACGCATCGAGACCTATCTCGACCCGCTTCCGTTCTGGTACCCGCCCTTCGAGGAGGCGGCGATCGTCAAGGACGATTACCCGCTCCACGCCATCACCCAGCGGCCGATGCAGATGTACCATTCCTGGGGCTCGCAGAATGCCTGGCTGCGCCAGATTACCTCGCAAAACAGGTTGTTCGTGCATCATCGACTGGCGGCGCAGTTAGAGCTCGTCGACGACGATTGGGTCTGGATCGAGAGCATCAACGGCCGCGTTAAAGGCCAGATTAAGCTCGTCGACGGCGTCGAAGAAAACACCGTCTGGACGTGGAACGCGATCGGCAAGCGCAAGGGGGCGTGGACGCTGAAGGACGATGCCGCCGAACATACCCGGGGGTTCCTCCTCAACCACGCGATCGGCGACCTGCTGCCCGCCGACGCGAGCGGCAAGCGCTACTCGAACTCGGACCCGGTGACCGGTCAGGCCGCCTGGTTCGACTTGCGTGTCCGCATCAAGAAGGCGAGTCTCACCGAGGTCGGCATCACGGCGCCGCAGTTCGACAAGCTGCCGTTGCCGCCGGGAATCGAGCCGTCTCCGCGCAAGCTGAGTTTCGGCGCGAGCTTCAAGAAGAGGATCCTGGCGAGATGACCAGCGTACCGGCGACGACCGAGAAAAGCCTCGGTCTCGTCATCGACCTCGACACCTGCGTGGGCTGCCACGCCTGCGTGACGTCGTGCAAAGAGTGGAACACCGGTGGGCATTCGGCGCCGCTCACGGACCTCGACCCTTACGGCGGTGATGTCGACGGCGTCTGGTTCAACCGGGTGCACACCTACGAGCACAAGACCGACAGCACGAGCCGCACCGTCAACTTTCCGCGCTCCTGCCTGCATTGCGCCGAGCCGGCCTGCGTGACCGTGTGCCCGACGGGCGCCTCATACAAGCGCTCGGCCGATGGTATCGTTCTCGTCGACGCGGACAAATGCATCGGCTGCAAACTCTGTAGCTGGGCCTGTCCGTATGGTGCGCGCGAATACGACACCGACGTCGGCGTCATGAAGAAGTGCACGCTCTGCGTCGACCGCATCTACAACGACAACATCCCCGAACAGGACCGTGTGCCCGCCTGTGTCGCCGCCTGCCCGACGAGCGCGAGGCATTTCGGCGACCTCGGCGACCCGCTCTCGGCGGTGTCGCGCCTGGTGCAAGAGCGCGGCGGCGTCGACCTCTCCCCGGAGCTCGGCTACAAACCGGTCAACAAATACCTGCCGCCCCGCGCGCGGGAGACGCGCACGACCACGATGGCGGCGCGGCCTCTTCCTGACGTCGCGCCGGAGGGCGGTTTCCTAGGCTGGGTCGATCGTTTGATGTCCCGCTAGCGAGGGCGCCGATGCATCCCGCCTACTCCGTCATCTTCTTCACGACGGCGACCGGCGCCGGCTACGGCCTCATCGCACTACTCGGTCTCATGGCCGGCGTCGGCATGGTGCCGCCCGACTTCTGGTTGGGCCTCGTCGGGCTGGGATTGGCGCTCGGCTTGATCGGGTCCGGCCTCCTCTCGTCGACCGCCCATCTCGGCAATCGCAAGAAAGCGTGGCGGTCCTTCTCACAATGGCGAAGCTCGTGGCTGTCGCGCGAAGGCGTCGCCGCCATCGTCACCTTCGTGCCGGCAGGTCTTTTCGCGCTCGGGTGGGTCGTCTTGGGGCGCACCAACGGGTGGGTCGCCGTCGTCGGGATCGTGACGGCTCTTGCCGCCGTGGCGACGGTCTCCTGCACCGCGATGATCTATGCCTCGCTGAAGCCGATCGCGCAGTGGCACAGCCCGTTCACGCTGCCGGCCTACCTCATTCTCTCGGCGGCAAGCGG